>JAZUDV010000031.1:0-20830 GCA_045639825.1 Anaerovoracaceae bacterium | reverse complement strand
AGAGTTGCTATCGATAAGGCTAAGGGCATTGGAATGCCTAATGACAACATCAATAGAGCTGTTAAGAAGGGTACTGGCGAACTTGCCGGTGAAACTTACGAAGAGAAGACTTTCGAGGGCTACGGTCCATCCGGAGTTGCTGTTATCGTAGAATGCCTTACTGATAACAACAACAGAACTACAGCTTTCGTAAGATCAACATTCGATAAGAACGGCGGTAACCTTGGTACACCTGGATGCGTATCTTATATGTTCGCTCGTAAGGGAGTTATCATCATTGATTCTGAAGGACTTGATGAAGAAGAAGTAATGATGGCTGCTCTTGATGCAGGTGCTGAGGATATGACTGTTAACGAAGATAGCTTCGAAGTTGTTACTGACCCTGGCACATTCAATGATGTTCATACAGCTCTCAAGGATGCGGGATATGATATCGTAGAAGCAGACGTAGAACAGATTCCTTCAATGCAGGCTAACGTAACTGACGAAGCTGCACTCAAGTCACTCACTAAGATGATTGATATTCTTGAGGATAATGACGACGTTCAGCACGTATACTACAACTGCGAACTGCCTGAATAATAATTTGGCGAATCAGGGTCAACCCATTTTAGCCAAATGGCTAAAATTGCCTGGCCCTTATTGGAAATCGATTCCTGGAATATGCGTTGAGCTATCATAATTGAACCTACACTTACTTAAAGGGATTCCGGGCGCCTTCAACTTATGTAAAGCCTCCATCGAGTGGACTACAGAATTGCCGGCTAAGGAAGTACCCACCTTATCTTATTCGATAGGGCGTCAATTATAAGGCTTGACGGTATCCCGGGATTTTTCTTTTTAGTAGATAAGAGGGACGGCCCTCTTTCTGCTTGGATTAGGAGGACCGTCCCCATATGAGTAAATTAATCCTTATTGACGGAAATAGCCTGCTGTTTAGAGCATATTTTGCGATGATGCGTCCTATGGTGAATTCCAAGGGGGTTCACACTCAGGGTATTTTTGCGTTCATCAATATGCTTAATAAGATTCTGGCTGAACATCAACCGACTCATATAGCTGTAGCTTTTGATATGAGAGAGCAGACGTTCAGACATGAACAGTACAGCGATTACAAGGGAGGCCGTAATGCTACGCCTCTTGAACTGCTCGCTGAGATTCCTCTGATGCATCAGGTTCTTGAAGCTATGAATATCAAGATTCTTGAAATGCCAAGATATGAGGCTGACGATCTTATCGGAACAGTTGCCGCCAAGGCGAATAAAGATGGTATAGAAACACTTATTATTACCGGAGATAAGGATGAACTGCAACTTGTTGATGAGCATGTAAATGTTCTGATTAACAAGAAGGGTGTCAGCGAGTTCGATGTCTATGATATTGCGGCAATGAAGGAGAGATACAATCTGACTCCACAGCAGTTTATCGATCTTAAGGGTCTTATGGGTGATAGCTCGGATAATTATTCAGGTGTTCCCGGTATCGGCGAGAAGAAAGGTATCAGCCTCCTTGAACAGTATGAGACCCTTGAGGGTGTTCTTGAACATGCTGATGAGATTAAGGGCAAAATGGGCGAGAATATTCGTGATAATATCGAAGAGGCGCGACTTTCCAAATGGCTCGCGACGATTAAGACTGATTGTCCGATTGATTTCACATGGGATGAACTGCAACTGGAGAAACCTGATTATGACAAGCTGATTAACATATATACTGAGCTTGAGTTCAGCAAGTTTATCAAAGAACTCAGCAATGGTGAGGACCATGAGGTAATACAGGCTGCCGTTGATTACAGCGTTGACATTGCTGCAATTAATGAAGTTGATTTCTCAGACTTTATTAAGAATGTTAAGGATGGATCCGATGTTGTTATTGATGTAGATACAGATGACAATCATCTTGATACACCGGAGATTAAGAGTATTTGTTTGTATTCATATGATGATAAGTTGTTCACTAGCAAGGAAGTTACAGCTCTTGATACACAGATCAGCATTGAGCAATTAGCGGATAAGAAATTTAATCTTATTGGATTTGACCTTAAAAAATCTTTATATTCACTCCTCAGCTATACTGATTCGGACTTTGCGCCGGTATATGATGTGCTGATTGCTGAATATCTTATCGATCCTAACAGAAATAAATACCTGATGGACAAGCTGATGCTCAGATATAACGGCTGTTCATGGAATGATGAGATGTCAACTAAGGATCTTCTGTTCCATATTGCTAAGATTAAAGATTCGCAGTTCAAGGTTATTGAAGAGATGCAGCTTGATAAGCTTTTTATAGATTGTGAGATGCCTCTTGTTCTGACACTTGCTGAGATTGAATTGTCCGGTATCCTCGTCAATAAAGCCGTCCTGGATGATATCGGAGTTGAGTTGGCAGATAAGATCACTGAACTTGAAACTGAGATCTATGCACAAAGCGGCAGTAAGTTCAATATCAATTCTCCAAAGCAACTTGGAACTGTACTTTTTGATGATATGAATCTTCCTTATCCTAAGGCTAAGGCTAAGACCGGCTATTCTACAGCTGCTGATATTCTCGATAAGCTTAAATTCGATCATAAGATTGTTGCTGATGTTCTTGAATATCGTAAGGTAAGTAAGTTAAAGAGTACATATGTCGATGGTCTTACTAACCTTATTGCAAGTGATGGTAAGATTCATCCGCATTTCCAGCAGACAGTAACTGCGACAGGAAGACTCAGCTGTACTGATCCTAATCTCCAGAACATTCCGGTTAGGGATGATTATGGCAGGTTGATACGTAAAGCGTTTATTGCTGCGCCGGGTAATATTTATACAGGCTCAGACTATTCGCAGATTGAACTCAGGGTACTGGCGTCTCTGTCCGGCGATGAGTCCATGATTACAGCATTTAAGGAAGGCAAAGACATTCACCGTGCTACTGCGGCACGAGTATTTAACCTTGCTGAAGATGAGGTAACTCCGCTTGACCGCTCTAAGGCCAAGGCCGTAAACTTTGGCGTTGTTTATGGAATGAGCGGATTTGGTCTATCTGAAAACCTCAATATCTCGAGAGCCGAGAGTCAACAATATATCAACGATTATTTTGACAAGCATGCTGCAGTTAAGGACTACCTCGATAATATGGTAAAGATGGGCGAGGAGAACAGGGAAGTGCGTACTCATTACGGTCGCATCAGACAGATTCCGGAATTCGCTTCGAGCAAATACATGGAGAGAGAGTTCGCAAAGAGGCTGGCTATGAACACGCCGATTCAGGGAACTGCTGCTGATATAATTAAGTTCGCTATGAACTCGGTATACAAGGAGCTGAAGAACAGTGGTCTTAAGAGCAGACTGATTCTGCAGATTCATGATGAACTGATTGTTGAGGGCCCGGAGGATGAGGCTGCACAGGTTAAGTCTCTGATTGAAAGATGTATGACAGGGGCTGCTGATCTTGTAGTTAGTTTAACTTGCGATACACATACCGGCACTACTTGGTATGAACTGAAATAGGAGAATAATTATGTTATCAATTGCTATTACCGGCGGAATAGGATCAGGAAAATCAGCTGTAACTGATTACCTTACAAGGCTCGGTTATAATGTTATTGATGCGGACAAAATGGCAAGAGCACTTACCGAACCGGGCGGCAGGGCAATTCCGTATATCAGAGATAATTTTGGTGAGTCGTATATTGCTGAAGACGGCAGCATGGACAGAGCCAAGATGAGGGATTTGATATTCAAAGATTATACTAAGAAGAAACTCCTTGAACAGGGTACAACCAAGGTAGTTCTTGATGATATTGCTAAGATTAAGAAAGAAGCTGAGGCTAACGGAACTACAGCTATGTTCTTCGATATTCCGTTGTTGTTCGAGAACAATGATCAGAAGAATTACGATAAGGTGTGGGTTGTAACCGCCGACCATGACATCAGAAGAAAACGTGTTATGAGAAGGGATGGTATTGCAGAGAATATAATCGACCTGATTATCGGATCGCAGAAAGAGGATGACGAAAAGATAGCTAAGGCTGATGATGTTATTATCAATAACGGCACCTTTGTTGAGCTGCACAGAAACATTGATGAACTAATTGAAAAATATAAGCTATAGAATTTAAGAATGGGGTTGATTTTCATTTAATTTTATGTATAATTGAGATTGTCGTGTGGATGTGGCGGAATGGCAGACGCGCATGCTTGAGGGGCATGTGGGAGACCGTGCTGGTTCGAGTCCAGTCATCCACACCATTTTTTTTACTTAATTCAGTAAAGAAAATGGTGGTTTTTATTATCACATTATTTATGTCAGTGTCAATTGGCCGGCGTGGTGGAATTGGCAGACGCGCGGGATTCAAAATCCCGTGGTAGTAATACCGTGTGGGTTCGACCCCCACCGCCGGCACCAACCAATATTAGGAGGTATATTATGGGAATTAATGCTATGAATATTCTGTTACTTGTTGCTTTTGTCGCTCTTATTTATTTTATGATGATCAGACCTCAGAAGAAGAAGGAAAAGGCTGATGCTGAAATGAGAGAAGCTATGAAGGTTGGCGATGAGATCATGACAATCGGCGGCGTTATCGGCAAGATCGTCAAGATTAACGAAAAGTCCGTTGTAATTACTTCCGGAGCTGATAAGACTAAGATTGAGTTCATCAAGACTGCTATTGCAAGCGTTAAGTCTGCAGATGCAGCAGCTGCTGCTAAGAAGGCTGATAAGGCCGCCAAGGAAGACAACCTTGATGAGAAGGCTCCAAGCAAGGAGAAGAAAGTTGCTCCTAAGAAGCTGACTAAGAAAGAAGAGACTAAAGAAGACTAATAGCTCGCAAGTCGTAATGCTGACTAATAAAGAATGCCGAAGTTTAATTGCTTCGGCATTTTTGTGTATTGATATACTGGCAATGTCAATGTTAAGCCCGGGATGATATTAGCATTGTTGTTCTTTGATGCGGTTCTTCCAGCATTTGTGGCACATTGCGCTGTATCTGTCATTGCCGCCGAGAACAACTTGTTCGCCTTCGGTAATAATCTTGCCATTATCATCAAAACGTGCATTTACTGTAGCTTTGCGACCGCACTCACAGATGGTTTTGATCTCGGTAATTGAGTCAGCAAGCTCCATAAGACGCATAGCACCGGGGAAGAATTTGGTCAGAAAGTCAGTTCTCAGGCCAAAACACAGTACCGGAAGATCTTCATCATCAACCAGTTCTCTCAGTTGGTCTATCTGTGCAGGCGTGAAGAACTGTGCTTCATCAGAGATGATTACGTCGTATTTACCTGCTGAATGGTATTTGTCTATAATGTTATCCTCAGGCTTGATTACCTCAGCAACATGGCTGAGACCAATTCTGCTCTTGATAATATTCGCACCATCTCTTGTATCTGTCCCCGGCTTAATCAGCCATACTTTCATACCTTTTTCTTCATAATTGAATTTGGTAGTAAGAACTTGAGCTGATTTGGAGGAGCCCATAGCTCCGTATTTGAAGTATAGTTTTGCCATTTCTATTTCTCCATAGCTAATATTATGGTTAATGATTTAGCATATTTTACTACATAAGATATAGTGTTTCAAATTATATAAAATCCATTTTTTGTTGTTCGAAAAAATGTAAAAGAATTTTTACTGTTTTTTTTATAAAAAATGGTCTGCACAGATGTAATTGCTGTTAATTTTTTGTTATAATGAATTCAGCTCAAGAAGTTATCGCTATATTAAAATTTTCAATTAATTTTTGGAGGTTTACAATGAACAAAAAGTTAATGGTATTAGTGTTATCATTAGTAATGATTTGTTCTTTCGCACTCACAGGATGCGGCGGCTCCGGTGAAGCTGAAGGCGATGGAACATACGAAATCGCAATGGTAACAGACGTAGGTCAGCTGATGGACGGATCTTTCAACCAGTACACTTTCGAAGGATGCAAGCAGTACGCTGAAGAGAATGGTCTGACTTATCAGTACTATCAGCCAGCAAACGGTGCTGAGGCTACTGACGACGATAGAATCGATGCTATGAACGCAGCTATCGCTGGTGGTGCTAAGGTTATCGTTACTCCTGGATTCCTTCAGGAAACAGCTCTGAACGCAGTAGTTCCAGAGAATCCTGAAGTACAGTTCATCTTCATCGATGGATGGGATATGGGATTTGACAACCTGGTTGGCGTAAGCTATCAGGAAGAGCAGGCTGGATATCTCGCTGGATATGCAACAGTTATGGAAGGCTTCACTAAGCTCGGATTCTCCGGCGGTGGCGGCGGTTCCAACCCAGCATGCTGCAGATATGGTTACGGATTTGCTCAGGGCGCAAATGATGCAGCTGGCGAAAAGGGAACTAAGGTTGACCTGAACTACTCATGGCTCCACGGCGCAACATTCACTGGAAATGACGACCTTAAGACAATGCTGTCTGGTTGGTTCAACGATGGAATGGAAGCTTGCTTCATGTGCGGTGGTACTATGTTTGACTCCGGTGTTGCTGCAGCTTCCGAGGCTAACGGCAAGATCATCGGCGTAGACGTAGACCAGAGTGCTGGATATGAAGGCATCGTAATCACATCAGCTATGAAGGGTCTGACTGCTTCTGTAAAGACAGCTCTTGCTAAGCTGTATGCAGATGGCGTTTATGGCGGATCCCTCGTTCTTGGCGCTGCTGACGATGCAGTAGGAATCCCTACTGATACTTGGTCACTCGAGAACTGGACTGTTGATGAATACAACGCTCTGTTCGAGAAGGTTAAGGCTGGAGAGATTAAGATCGACAACGCTTCTGACGTTGCTGACCCAACTGGAAAGCTGGCTAACGTAAACGTTAACTTCATTGGCGAATAATAAATAGGTTATTAGTATTAACCTGGAGAAGGGGGAAATGCAAATTTCCCCCTTTTTTAAAAAAGGAAAAAGGTTATGGCAGAAGAATATGTAATTGAAATGAATCACATCCGGAAAGAGTTTCCCGGAATTGTGGCAAATGACGATATCACGCTTCAGCTAAAGAAGGGAGAGATTCATGCTTTGCTCGGTGAGAATGGAGCAGGAAAGTCCACCCTTATGTCTGTTCTTTTTGGACTTTATCAGCCGGAAGCCGGCGAGATTAAGAAGAACGGTGAAGTTGTTAAGATCAACGATCCTAACGATGCAACAGCACTTGGTATCGGAATGGTTCATCAGCACTTTAAGCTGGTAGACGTGTTTACTGTACTCGACAATATTATTCTTGGTGCTGAGACTACAGGACCTCTCGGTTGGCTCAGAAAGAAAGAGTCAAGAGAGAAGGTAATAGAGCTTTCCAAGAAGTACGGTCTCAATGTAGATGTTGATGCCAAGGTTGAGGATATCACTGTTGGAATGCAGCAGCGTATTGAGATTCTCAAGATGCTGTATAGAGAGAACGAGATCCTGATTTTCGATGAGCCTACTGCGGTTCTTACACCTCAGGAGATCGATGAGCTTATGGAAATCATGAGAGGATTCGCCAAGGAAGGCAAATCCATCTTGTTCATATCACATAAATTAAATGAAATTATGGCTGTATCTGATAGAGTTACCGTTCTTCGTAAGGGTAAATACATCGGAACAGTTAACACCAAAGATACTAACAAGCAGGAGCTTTCCAACATGATGGTTGGAAGACCTGTTCAGCTTGAGATTACTAAGGATGAAGCGCATACAAGCGACGTTGTTCTTGAAGTTGAAGATCTTAAGGTTCCTTCCAAGGTTCATAAAGGTGATGCCGTTAAAGGTGTCAGCTTTGATGTTAAGAAGGGTGAGATTGTTTGTATAGCAGGTATCGATGGTAACGGTCAGTCTGAACTGATATATGGTATAACCGGAATCAGAAAGCCTGACGGCGGTATTGTTAAGGTTAATGGTGAGGACATTACTAAATCCACTGTAAGACACAAGATGGAAGTTATGTCACACATTCCGGAAGACAGGCACAAACACGGTTTGGTGCTGCCATTCACTCTTGAACAGAATCTTGTACTTCAGAGATACAGAGAGAAGGCTTTCCAGAACCATGGATTTATTAAATTCGACGCTGTAAGAGCCTATGCTGAGGGCCTGATTGATGACTATGATGTTCGTTCAGGACAGGGCGCAATTACCAAGAGCGCATCAATGTCCGGCGGTAACCAGCAAAAGGCTATTATCGCACGTGAGATTGATAGAGATAAGGACCTTATTGTTGCAGTTCAGCCTACAAGAGGTCTTGATGTAGGTGCTATCGAACATATTCACAAGCAGCTTATCAGCGAGAGAGACAGGGGGAAAGCAGTATTGCTTGTTTCTCTGGAACTTGAAGAAGTTATGGGTCTTTCCGATAGAATTCTCGTAATGTACGAGGGTGAAATCGTAGGCGAAGTTGATCCTAAGAATACTACAGCTGAAGAACTCGGACTCTACATGTCCGGTGCTAAGCGTCAGGAAAGGAGGGCATAGTTATGTTGAAAAAAGATAAAAACACTGTCGCTCCTTGGGAAAAGACCAAATGGTATAGAAGTGATACCGCTAAGTCAATTTTCTCTGCGCTTATTTCGATAGCTATCGGCTTGTTCGTTGGAGCCATTATAGTAATTATCGTTGGTATGATGATGCCAACAATAAACAATAAGGGCATGTGGGAAGGCTTCCAGCTGGTATTATTCGGTGTATTCTCAACAGGAAGAGAAGCCGGTCATTTAACATTCGGATTCAACCCTGTTAACATCGGAAACATGCTGTTCCGAGCTACACCGCTGATTATGACAGGACTCTCTGTTGCTGTTGCATTTAAGACCGGACTGTTCAATATCGGTGCCCCTGGTCAGTATCTGATGGGTACTATGGGTACTCTTTCAGTAGGACTTTGGCTCGGATGGGCAGGAGTACCTGCCGGACTGGCATGGCTCGCTGCATTCCTTGTAGGCGTTATTCTTGGTGCACTCTGGGGTTGTATTCCTGGCGTATTCAAGGCATATCTAAATATCAATGAAGTAATCACCTGTATCATGACGAACTGGATTGCAGCTTCTCTTGTTACATGGTGGTTCGACTCACATGAAGTATTTAAGAACGCATCTGAAGGAGGAAAGGTTGCATATATTATTCCCCTCAAGAACGTTGGCGTTGTAACACCTAAGATGGGATTTGGAGCACTTTGTCCCGGTTCACAAGCTAACGGTGGTTTCTGGATTGCAGTTATTATTGCAATTGCAATGTGGGTATTAATGAGCAAGACTACTCTTGGTTATGAGCTCAAGGCATGCGGTGCCAATAAGGCAGCTGCAAAGTATGCCGGAATCAATGGTAAGAGAAATCAGATCTTATCGATGGCTATTGCCGGTGCACTTGCTGCAGCAGGTGCGTCACTGTACTATCTGTCAGGTAACACTGAGTTCTATTGGTCAACTTACATGAGCTTACCTGCAGTAGGTTTCAACGGAATCCCGGTTGCATTACTTGCTTCCAATAATCCTCTTGGAGTAATCTTCTCAGGAATATTCATGTCAATGCTGAATATTTCAGGACTCCAGTTAAAGAACTTAACTATGTACAATGAGTACATCTCCGATGTAATTATTGCGGTAATCGTTTATCTGTCTGCATTTGCTCTGTTCTTCAGACAGCTTCTTGATGGAAGGAAGAAGAGCAATGAAGGCATGAAGAATGCAAACGCTGAACCGGAAGATAATAAAGATGAGAAGGTTCAGACAGAAGAGAAAGGAGGGAATGAGTAATGACATTTTTAATTCAGCAAACAATGCAATACGCAGTTCCTCTGATGATAGTTGCTCTTGCCGGAGTATGTGCTGAGCGTTCAGGTATCATCAACCTGGGTCTTGAAGGTATTATGATCTTCGGATCCTTTATGGGAGTTATATTTGTAAGAGTAATGCAGGGCGCAGGCTGGACTCAGGAACAGGGACAGCTGATGGTATTAGTTGCACTTCTTGGTGCAGGACTGTGTGGCTTGATATTCTCGCTATTACTTGCTTTCTCAGCAATCAACCTCAAGGCCGACCAGACAATTGGTGGTACAGCACTTAACATGCTGGCTCCAGCTATCGTATTATTCTTCATCGTTCTGATTGCTAATCAGAATTCACTGAAGATCAATGGTGCAGCCGGAAGTTGGTTTATGCTAAATTCTGAAGACTTTGGCGGCAAGGCTGGCGGATTTGATTCACCTATTCTCAATGTGCTCTTAAATAATATTTATATAACTACATATATTTGCATTCTCGTCTTCATCCTTGTATCGGTCTTCCTGTACAAGACTAAGACAGGATTGAGACTTCGTTCCTGCGGTGAGAATCCTCAGGCAGCAGCATCATTGGGTATCAATGTTTATAAGATGAGATATCTCGGTGTAATGCTTTCCGGATTCCTTGCAGGTATGGGTGGATTCCAGTTCGCACTTACGATTCAGAACTGTACATCCAGCGGTCAGGTTGCCGGCTACGGTTTCTTAGCACTTGCTGTTATGATCTTCGGTAACTGGACACCTCTTAATATCGCTGTTTGCTCAGTCCTCTTCGGATTGTTCAAGTGCATTGCTGCAGTCTATGCAACTCTTGACTTGAATGGTGATGGAGTATATTTGTTGAACGATCTCGGTATCAGTCCATACGCTTACAGATTGATGCCTTATGTAATCACATTGATCGTTCTTGCATTTACATCCAAGAGTTCAAGAGTTCCTAAGGCTGAAGGAATCCCTTACGACAAAGGACAGAGATAGAAGTAAACAATTTATGGCGTATTAGACTGGTAAACTAATTATGAAAGCGATAGTTTTTAATGGAAAAGACGCCGCATATGTAGATAACAGACAACTCCCCGCTAGAAATAGTGGGGAGAGTTTGCTTAAGATAACTCTTGCGGCGGTATGTACAACTGACAAAGAAATACTTAAAGGCTATAGGCCCGATTTCATTGGGGTAATGGGTCATGAATTCACAGCTGTTGTTGAAGACAGTGACAATCCTTCGCTAATTGGTAAGAGAGTAGTTGGCGAGATTAATGAAGTCTGTCATGAATGCATATATTGCAAGACAGGCAGAGAGCATCATTGCGTTAATCGTAAGACACCGGGACTGTCAAGAGACGGATGTTTCGCAGAATATATGGTGCTCAAGGATGAAAATTTGCATGTTATTCCTGATGAACTTCCTGACGAAATTGTAATATATTCAGAGCCTCTTGCAGCTGCATACGAAATTATGGAGCAGATCAGTTTTGAGCCCGGAACACCTGCCTGCGTAGTAGGAGATGGAAGACTTGCACTATGCGTTACAGAGGTCCTGCATCAACATGGTGCAGATATTACTGTGATTGGCAAACATCCCGATAAATTGAAGTTGTTTGAGCCTTATGCAACTACTGAACTCCTTGATAATCCAACGATGACTGTAATGGATCCTGCAGGTAGCAACTCGATGATTGAGCCATATGAAATAGTTGTCGAAGCAACAGGCAGTCCATCAGGACTGGATCTTGCACTCAAGCTTGTAAGGAGCATGGGAACAATAGTCCTTAAGAGCACCTATGCAGGTGGCGCAGATATCAATCTTTCGCTAATTCCGGTTAGAGAACTGACTGTTGTCGGTAGTCGCTGCGGTCCGTTTGATAAGGCACTTTGCGGTTTGGCTAGTGGAGCTATCAAATTACCGGAAATCGATCTTTATGATCTTAAGGATTATGAGAAGGCATTTGCCTCCAAGAAGTTTAAAAGCGGTTTTCGAATCGGCTAATGTCAATATTATCCCGGGCTTAAAGTTGACATGATTGAAACAATGTCAACTTTAAGCCCGGGATAAAATTAGCATTGCATATTAATAGGTATTAAATAATAAACAAAAAGCATCCGTTAAGGGTGCTTTTTGGTTGAAATTAGAACGGATTTGAGATAAAATAGGATGAATATTTGTTTAATGCGGATTTATGCGCTTAAGCAGATTTATAAAATAATTATTGAAAGGGTATTTAACGAAAATGAAGACAGGAAAAAGAAAAGTTTTAGCTGTTCTTATTGTCATTCTTCTGCTTGCTTCTTGGACAGTTTCGTTCACAGGCGTTGGTAAGAAATTTGGCAATCTGAACGACCATCTCAAGTATGGTCTCGACATTAACGGTGGTGTATATGTTTTGCTCGAGGCAGAGACTAAGGAGACAGGCACAGGCCTCGCTGCTGTTATGGATCAGACCAAGAAGGTACTGGAGAACAGAGTTAACGCTATGGCCGTTAGCGAAGCTACAGTTGCAATCGAAGGTACTAATCGTATTAGAGTAGAGATGCCTGGTGTTGAGGACGCTGAGTCTGCTATTAAGCAGATTGGTAGAACTGCACAGCTCTCATTCAAGCTCGCTGATGGAACACTCGCACTTAATGGTGACGGAATCAGTGATTCACAGCTCGCTACAGATACTGAGAACGGCGGATACAAGATCACAATCGATTTCACAAGCGATGGATCCAACAAGTTCGCTGAAGCAACTGAGAAGGCTTGTTCCGGAACGGTACAGGTTTCAGACGAGTGGAATCAGGAACAAGAGGCCGTTTCATCCAGAGCGATTGTAATCATGCTGGATGACGAAGTAATTTCTGCTCCTACAGTTCAGGAGAAGATTAACTCAAGATCCTGCGAGATCACAAGACCTGGTGGTTTCTCACAGACTGAGGCTTCCGAACTCTCAGCGCTGATCAGAGGAGGAGCTCTTCCAGCTAATCTGGTTGAAATCAATTCATCTGTTGAGACAGCTACAATCGGAGCTAACGCACTGGTTCTCTCCGCTAAGGCAGGAGCAATCGGTCTCGGTATCGTAATGATCATTATGCTTATCGCATTCGGAGCACTCGGACTTGTTGCCGACCTCGCATTGTTGCTTTACGTAATGATCGTTCTCTGGGGCATGGCAGGTATGGGAGCAGTTCTGACATTACCTGGTATTGCAGGTATCATCCTGTCAATCGGTATGGCAGTAGACTCCAACGTAATCATCTTCACTCGTATCAGAGAAGAGATAAGCAAGGGCAAGTCAATCAGAGTTGCTGTAGATATGGGATATCATGCAGCCCTGACAACAGTTATCGACGCTCAGACCACAACACTTATCGCAGCTATCGTACTGTACCTCATCGGAGCTTCCTCAGTAAGAGGATTTGCACTTACACTGATGCTCGGTACTGTTGTATCAATCATTACTGCTGTATTTGTAACTCAGGTATTCGTTAACCTGATGTCTGAGAGCAAGACATTCGGAACACTCAAGATGTTCGGTATGAACGAGGATGGAACTGCTAAGGTTTCATGGAAGAAGTTTGTTCCATTTATCAAGAACAGAAAGATCTTCTACACAATCAGTGCTGTTATCATCTGTCTTGGACTTGTATTCGGAATTGCAAGAGGTTTCAACTATGGTATCGACTTCACAGGCGGTACTATGATCCAGCTCGAAATGGGACAGGAAGTTGATATTGATGAAGTTAAGGCTACTATTGCTGATTATGAGCTTGACCCTACAATCGTTTATGCAGGACAGGGCAATACTCAGATTATTATCAAGACAATCAAGCCTCTCAAGTCTGCAGAGCGTACAGATGTAGTTGAGACAATTGACGCCAAGTACAATCTTGCAGATGATGCGGTTCTCGCATCCGAAGAATTCGGACCAACAGTTGGTAAGGACTTAAGACAGAATGCTGTTAAGGCTATTATCATCGCAGGTCTGGCAATGCTGGTATACATCAGATTCAGATTCAAGACTTGGAAGTATGGTCTTGCTGCAATCGGCGGACTCGTTCACGATATCCTTATTACACTGTCACTGTACGCAATCTTCGGATTCGCAATCAACAATCCATTTGTTGCAGGTATTCTGACAGTAGTAGGTTACTCAATCAACGATACTATCGTAGTATTCGACCGTATTAGAGAGAACACTGCATTCTTCAAGAAGAAAGAGAACGAGGAGCTCATCGATACATCAATCAATCAGACACTCGGTAGATCAATAATGACTTCATTAACAACTCTGGTAGTAATGGTTCCACTGTTCATTATGGCATCATCAGAGTTAAGAGAGTTCCTGATTCCACTGATTATCGGTGTAACTGCAGGTACATATTCATCAATCTTCATGTGCAGCCCATTCTTCTATGATCTGACAAGAAAGGAAAGTCTGTCTAAGTACGAGCTGCAGCAGGAGAAGAATAGCAAGACTAAGAAGAAAAACGCTAAGAAGAAAGCTGAGGACGGCATCGTTAAATAGTTATATATAGCAGAGTTAGGTTTAGAACGTATGGCAATCAACGAAGAATTAGACTTAACAACTGAACATTTTATGGAGGAACTGATTGCGATCAATCCTAAGTATGACGATTCAATGATCGTTAAGGCTTATGATATCGCATTCAGACTCCATGACGGTCAATTCCGTAAGAGTGGTGAACCTTATATCATCCACCCGGTTGCTGTTGCCATGATTCTTGCCAACTTCGGAATGGATAACGAAACCATCGTTGCCGGACTGCTTCATGATTCCGTAGAAGATACTGAATACACAAGAGAGCAACTTGTCGAGGACTTTGATGAGAAGATAGCACTTCTTGTTGATGGTGTTACCAAACTGGGAAACATTAAGTTTGAATCCAACGAAGAGCTTCAGGCTGAGAATTTCAGAAAGATGTTCCTGGCAATGTCTAAGGATATACGAGTACTTATTGTTAAGCTGGCCGACAGACTGCATAACATGAGAACTCTTGAGTATATGCCTACCAACAAGAGAGAATCCAAAGCTCTTGAAACTCTCGAAATATATGCTCCTCTGGCAGGCAGACTGGGAATATTCAGCATCAAATTTGAACTGGAAGACCTGGCACTCAAGTATCTTCATCCGCTGGAGTACAAGAAGCTGTCCAATGTTGTTAACATCAAAAAGTCTGAGTACGAGAAGAATATCGAGAAGCTGATTGAAGAAATCAACACTCAGCTTGATGAAACAGGCATACAGCACGATATTAAGGGCAGATCCAAACACATCTACAGTATTTATCGCAAAATGGTTCTTCAGAAGAAGTCAATCGACGAAATCTTTGACCTGATGGCTGTAAGAGTTCTGGTATCGAGCGTAAAAGATTGCTATGCAGTTCTCGGACTTGTTCACAACAGATGGACACCGATTCCGGGAAGATTCAAAGACTACATCGCAATGCCAAAGCCTAATATGTATCAGTCGCTGCATACGACTGTTATAGGCGACAATGGTGAGCCTTTCGAGATTCAGATAAGAACTTATGAGATGCACCGTGTTGCAGAATACGGTATCGCTGCGCATTGGAAGTACAAAGAAGGCAAAGTTTCCGGCAATCAGGAGGATAGCGAGCAGAAACTCGCTTGGCTGAGACAGGCACTTGAATGGCAGAAAGAAGCTGACGATTCCGTTGCTTTTCTTGAGACTCTCAAGATGGATCTCTTCGACAATCAGGTATTCGTATTTACACCTGGTGGAGATGTAATGGAATTGCCGGCAGGTAGTACACCGTTAGATTTTGCCTTTAAGGTACATACCGAGGTAGGTGTCAGGTGCGTTGGAGCCAAGGTTAACGGCAGAATGGTTACAATCGACCATGAGCTCAATAATGGCGACATCGTAGAAATCGTTACATCCGGCAATTCATCCGGACCTAGCATGGACTGGCTTAATATCTGCAAGACATCAGGTGCCAAGCAGAAGATTCGTAACTGGCTGCGCAAGGCTAACAATGACGATGATGTTGATAAAGGTAAGAACAACATTAATGCCTATATCAAGAAGAAGGGATATGATCCTGCGCTGGTAACCAAGAATGCATATATCCTTAAGGCTGTTAAGGATCTTAATTGTACCAGCGTTAATGAGCTGTACCTTCAGATCTCAAGAGGTGGCAATACTGTTAAGCAGCTTGGCCAGAAACTGATTGAGTACTACGAGATTGATCATCAGAAAGAGATTGAGAAGGAAGACTCGATTGATATCAAGAAGAAGCCTGTTAACAGGGGAGCTGAAGGTTCAGAGGGTGGTATCGTAGTAAAAGGCACAGACAATCTTCTTATTCGAAGAGCTACCTGTTGTAATCCTGTACCTGGAGATATGATTATTGGTTATATTTCCAAAGGCAAGGGAATAACTGTACACAGATGTGATTGTTCCAATATGCAGAATCTTTCGGAAGAGGATAAGGCCAGACTTATTGAAGTCACCTGGGATACACCGAACAAGAATCACGTTTATTTCGCAGATATTCATGTTGTAGCTAATGCCAGAAAGGGACTCTTCAAAGATGTTTCCAAGCTATGCGATGATAATGATGTTGAAATTGCAGGACTTAATATGATTCCATCAGAGCCGGGTCAACAGCAGATGTTAGTGACTATTGGCATTACAGATATGCATCAGATGCAGATTTTATTGATTAATCTCAGAACACTGGAAGGTGTTGAGAAAGTATATAGAGCAAAGTAGGTAATATACATGAGTTTACAGGTTAAGATTTATCCTAATGGCCCGTTACATGAGAATACATATCTCGTTATTGACGAGGCCAGCGGACTTAAGGCAGTAATTGATCCTGGTTACTTCGGAGAAGACGTTGCTGCAGATATTGAAGATATAAATACCCTTAAATATATCATCCTGACTCATGGCCATTTTGATCATGTTTATGCTGTTGAAGATTACCAGAGAGAGTATCAGGGCTCCAAGATAATTGCTCCTGAGAAAGATAAATACATTGTCCATAAGAATTGGGCAGACGATATTCTGACCAGGGGTATGAAGATGAGAAAATGCCCTGAACCTGATGAGTATGTGGTTGACAATGAAACTCTGACACTTGGCGATACAGTATTTACTTTTATCGATACACCGGGACATACAGAAGGAGGAATGTGTATTTTGGCAGATGATATGGTGTTCTGCGGAGACACATTGTTCAGACTGTCTGTTGGTAATACCACACTTGAGACAGGTAGCTGGGATGATCTTGTTACTTCAATTAAGACCAGACTGTATACACTGGATGATGAAACTACAGTATATCCGGGACATGGTCCTAAGACAACTATAGGATACGAGAAGAGGAACAATCCTTTTGTATAGATTTTATATCAACAACGTAGATAACGATTACCACTATGGTGAGCTGGCCAGAGTATTTCTGGCTGATGATGACTTTGAGGTTATTGCTCTCGGATTTGAGAATGCCGGTAGTCTTTCGCTTGGTGGTAATTCATATATGCTTAACGCTGATGCATCCGGTAACAGAGACAGCATTAAGAGAGAAATGTACCATCTTCTCTGCAATATTACCGGAGGCAGTTCTGACTGGGGAACTCTGACAGGCGTCAGGCCTCTCAAGCTGGCCTTAGAGCTATATGAGAGGCTTGGCAGCATTGAAAGAATGCAGGAAGAGCTGAGAACTAAGTATCTTGTATCAGAGGAGAAGATTGATCTGCTGACAGATATTGCTGAATATCAATTAAAGCATGTCAGTGGCAATCCATCTGAGAAGATGGCTGCATATATAGGAATTCCTTTCTGTCCAACCAGATGCGCATATTGTTCATTCGCATCCAATGTTGCAGGAGCAGCTGCTATTGAGAGATATTTACAGGACCTTCTCAAGGAAATAGATTATATGGGCAATCTTTTCAAGGTTCATAACAGTGAAATTGAGAGCATTTATATCGGTGGTGGAACGCCTACCACATTAAATGCCGATCAATTGGAAAGACTGATAAGCAAATCCAGAGAAGCTCTTAATATCAATCCCGAAGAGATTGAATTTACAGTTGAAGCAGGAAGACCTGATACTATAACTGCTGACAAGCTTGATGCAATGAGACAGCTCGGAATATCGAGAATCAGCATCAACCCTCAATCTATGAAAGATGAAACTCTTAGATTGATTGGCAGAGATCACACATCTGAAGACATCAGAAATGGATATAAACTCTCCGAGGACTACGGCTTTGATGTAATCAATGCTGACCTTATTGCAGGCCTTCCGGGAGAGGATATTGAAGACTTTAGAGCTTCACTTGATGAAGTTATATCTCTTGGAGCTAATAATATAACAGTACACACTTTATCTGTTAAGAGAGGCTCAAGACTCAAGGATAAGGATCCTGAATACTACAGACGCAATGCAGAAATGGTTGCAGATATGCTGAGATATGCAAGGAAGCGTCTTAAAGAAGAGGGTTTCTATCCATACTATATTTACAGACAGAAGCATCAGATTGGTGCTCTTGAGAATGTCGGATATTGCAGAGAAGGCAAACATTCCATCTACAATATCCGTATTATGGAAGAAAAGCAGACAATAATAGGACTCGGCTGCGGTGCTATCGGTAAGGTTTATTATCCCGACGAGAACCGTTTAGAGAGAATTCCTAATGTCAGCAATTACGAAGTATATAGCGAGCGTTTTGACGAGATGCTCGAGAGAAAGAATAAATATTACGAATAATAACGGAGGTTGTTTTAATGGCAATCAAAGCGCAAAAGGGAACTAAGGATGTACTGCCTAATGAGATTCACAAGTGGCAATATATCGAAAGAGAATGGGCTAAGATATGCGCTGAATATGGATTTAAAGAGATGAGAACGCCTACTTTTGAGGCGACTGAACTCTTTAATCGTGGCATAGGCGATACTACTGATGTTGTACAGAAAGAAATGTACACATTTGAAGATATGGGTCATCGCAGCATCACGCTCAAGCCTGAAGGAACTTCACCTGCAGTCAGAGCATTTATTGAGAGCAATCAGTATGCAGAGACTCAGCCTACCAAATACTACTACAGTACTTCATGCTTTAGATACGAGAAGCCACAGGCAGGAAGACTAAGAGAATTCCATCAGTTCGGAATCGAGAATTTCGGAACAAGCAGCATGCTTGCTGATGCCGAAGTAATAGCTCTTGGTTATGATTTCCTTAACAGAATGGGTGTTGGTGATATTGAACTTCATATCTCAAGCGTAGGCTGCAGGGAGTGCAGACCTCTTCACCGTAAGGCATTACAGGACTTCTTACAACCTAAATATGATCAGTTGTGTGAGACATGCAAGTCAAGATTTGATAAGAACCCAATGAGAATACTTGATTGCAAGTCAGAAGTGTGTCACGAGCTGGTACAGGGCGCTCCTATGATGCTTGATTATCTCTGTGATGACTGCAAGAAGGATATGGAAGAACTCATGAAGCACCTTGATGCCATGGGAATCAAGTATGTAGTTGATCCTACTATTGTAAGAGGTCTTGACTACTACACCAAGACAGCATTTGAATTTATTACTACCAAGATTGGAGCACAGGGTACTGTTTGCGGAGGCGGCAGATATGACCACCTTATCGAAGAAATCGGCGGACCTGACATGCCGGGAGTAGGTTTTGGCCTTGGTAAGGAAAGACTGATACTCCTGATGGAAGCTAACGGCAATGATTTTGGCGGTATTGAAACACCTCAGCTCTTCATCGCATGGATAGGTGATGAGGCCATAGAATATTCAGTTAAGCTCTTACATGAACTGAGACAACAGGGAATTAGGGCTGAACTTGACACTAAAGAAAGAAATCTCAAGGGTCAGATGAAATATGCTAACAAGCTCGGAGCTGAATACACTGTAGTAATCGGCGAAGATGAAGTTAATAGCGGTGAGCTGACACTTAAGAATATGAACACTTCAGAACAGACTAAAGTCAGAAGGGAAGAATTAATCAATGCTATATAAGAGAACTCATATGTGCGGAGAGCTCCGCATCGAAGACGTTAACAAGAACGTAGTACTTAATGGTTGGGTTGCCAAGGTTCGTAGCCTGGGAAGCCTCGTATTCGTGGATCTTAGAGATAAGACAGGAATTACTCAGATAACTTTCAACGAGGACCTTAGTACCGAGATCCTTGATAAGGCAAAGTCATTAAGAAGTGAATTCTGTATCGGAGTTAAGGGAGTAGTTAAGGAAAGATCCGCTAAGAACGGAAATATCGCAACAGGAGATATTGAAGTCTTTGCTGATGAACTCGAGATTTACTCCAAGTCCGAAACTCCACCTATTTATATTAAGGATGATGACAATGTAGATGACAATCTGAGACTCAAATACAGATATCTTGATCTCAGAAAGAACAAGATGCAGCGCAACCTTACTTTCAGACACAAGGTTGTTAAGTGTGCCAGAGATTATTTTGATGAGCAGGGATTCACTGAGGTTGAAACTCCAATGCTGATCAAGCCTACACCTGAAGGTGCAAGAGACTACATCGTTCCTTCAAGAGTACATAACGGTTCATTCTATGCACTTCCTCAGTCTCCACAGATGTTCAAGCAGCTGCTGATGGTATCCGGAACTGACAGATACTTCCAGGTAGTTAAATGCTTTAGAGACGAGGACTTAAGAGCTGATAGACAGCCTGAGTTCACTCAGATCGACCTTGAAATGTCATTCGCTGATCAGGACCAGATCATCGAGGTTCAGGAAGGATTCCTCAAGAAGGTTATGAAGGAACTGAAGGGAATCGACGTTCAGACTCCATTCCCAAGAATGCCATGGGCTGAGGCTATGGAGAGATACGGATCAGACAAGCCTGATACACGTTTTGGCATGGAGCTTCGCAATGTGTCAGATGTGGTTAAGGATTGTGGCTTTGGCGTGTTTACAGGGGCATTAGAGGCAGGTGGATCTCTCCGTGCTATTAATGTTGAGGGACAGGCTGCTATGCCACGTAAGAAGATTGATAAGCTGGTAGAGTTTGCTAAGGGCTGCGGAGCTAAGGGCTTAGCTTACCTTTGCATTATCGAGGATGGAACAT
>JAZUDV010000030.1:0-5866 GCA_045639825.1 Anaerovoracaceae bacterium | reverse complement strand
GATAGTATTCCTGAAGATAGATACGGCAATAGTAGTCTTGGTATTCTTAATTTACGGTCTGATTAGGGGCTTGACCGGACCTGGACACCATGACGGAATAACCGCTGAATCCTCTGATGCACATGTTGACTCGGATGGAGGTGGCAAGCAATGATGTACGTCACTCTCTTTCTGACATTTGTTAAGATAGGATTGCTGGGATTTGGCGGGGGTCTTGCTATCGTCAGATTGATATACGACAGCATCCAGCCTTTTATGGCAATCAGTCAGGAACAGTTTGCAAATATAGTTGCTATATCGCAGATCACGCCGGGTCCGCTCGGAATTAATGTGGCAACCTATGTCGGTCACGAGTATGCGGGCATTCCGGGTGCGGTTGTCGCAACCCTCGGTGTTGCGGTCCCGGCATTCGTTATTATCAGTATCGTTTGCAGGATGCTGAGGAAATTCCAGGATAGCAAGGCCGTCAAGGGAATGCTTGGCGGAATTCGTCCTGCAGTAATCGGACTTATTGGCGCTGCGGTTATCACTTTGGCACCACCGGCAGTTGCCGGAGACAACAGACTAGGATTAGACCTTGCTGCAACAGTTGGAGGCAGGTTCCCCGATATTTTGGCCAATTCACCAATCGACTTAGTTGCAGTTCTCATGGTAGCAGCAACGGTCGTATTGATTGCGAAATACAAGAAGAGCCCATTCATTGTTTTGCTAATAATGGGGTGCATTGGAGCCGCACTTGGTGTACAATAAAATGGCTTGAGATAATCAAGATAATAATAACAAACAAAGGAGGAAGTATTTATGAAGGTCTATAACACTTTGACCAATCGAAAAGAAGAGTTTAAACCAATTGAAGAAGGAAAGGTCAAGATGTATGTCTGTGGACCTACAGTTTACAATTTCTTCCACATTGGTAATGCAAGACCATTCGTAGTCTTCGATACATTAAGAAGATATTTCAAATACAGAGGATATGAGGTTAAGTTCGTTCAGAACTTCACTGACGTAGATGACAAGATTATCAAGCGTGCCAAGGAAGAAGGCATTACAGCACCTGAAGTAAGCGAGAAGTATATCAAAGAGTACTATGATGATGCAGGCTCACTCAATGTTATCAAGGCTGACGTTCATCCTAAGGTTTCCGAGCATATCAAGGAAATCATCGAGTTCGTACAGACTCTGATTGACAAGGGATATGCTTACGAAGCTGACGGTGACGTTTACTATTCAACACGTAAGTTCGCTGAATACGGCAAACTATCCGGACAGAACATCGATGATCTAGAGTCCGGCGCAAGAATCGCAATCGGTGAAGTTAAGAAGGATCCACTGGATTTCGCACTCTGGAAAGCACGTAAGGAAGAGAGTGAGATTGCATGGGAGTCACCATGGGGAATGGGTAGACCGGGATGGCACATCGAGTGCTCCACAATGGCTAAGAAGCACCTCGGCGAGACTATCGATATTCACGGAGGTGGAGCTGACCTTAAGTTCCCTCACCATGAGAATGAGATTGCTCAGTCAGAGGCATGCAATGGTGTACCATTTGCTAAGTATTGGATGCACAATGGATTCATCACTGTTGATGGCGAGAAGATGTCCAAGTCACTGAACAACTTCTTCACTGTTCGTGATATCCGTAAGGAATATGATGGAGACTTTATCAGATTCTTCCTGCTGACAGGTCACTACAGAAGCCCAATCAACTTCAGCGATGAACTTATGAAGTCATCCAAGGTTGGCTATGACAGAATCGGAACTGCACTTGAGACTCTCGACTTCCTTGCGAAGAATGGCAGCGATGAGCAGATGGCTGATGAGGCAGCACTTATTAAGAATCTCGACCAGTACAGAGAGAGTTTCATCACAGCAATGGATGATGATATGAATACAGCAGATGCTATTACAGCAATCTTCGACCTCGTATCTGCAATCAACGTTGCAGTTAAGGATGGTGCCAGCAAGAGCTATGCTGCAGAAGCAACCAAGAGAATCAGGGAGCTTGCAGACGTACTCGGAATCTTCCAGACTAATGAAGCAGATGCAGGTATCGGAGACGATATCCAGGCTCTCGTAGATGAGAGACAGGCTGCTCGTAAGGAGAAGAACTGGGCAAGAGCTGACGAGATCAGAGACCAGCTCGCAGCAATGGGAATCACACTGAAGGATACTCCACAGGGAGTTCAGATCATCAGGAACTAATGTATTAGTAGTATAATACAGGGATATCAACTATTATTGAGTTTCAACCCTTATTAAGTTTCAACTATAGTAATTAAGAAGTCGGGTGTCTAGCTCGACTTCTTTTCATTATTGACATTATAAAAATGACATTATAAAGAACAGTAATGAAAGGAAGTGTCGCAATATGACACTTCCTTCCTTATATGTGCACTTCGACATGTCGTAAAGGCGGCTAGAGTCACAATATGTAGCACACCTCATGATATGTGCACATAATCGCAGCCTGTTTTGGGTAGAATCGATAGAAAACATGCTTTTGGGCGTATTAATTGTGCACATGTCAGGTAATTAACTGCACATTGCGACAAAAACAAGATTATTGGTAACGATTTGTGCACATGTGGGAGCCTGCATACTGTATTGCGACAAATCATGCCATTGAATCTGTCACATTCTATTTACTATGGTTGAATGCCGTGAGTTCTAGATATGGGTTAGTAAAATAATGCTTGATTATTGATTCAATCCAGTCGCGGTCCAATCCTTCATTGTTTTCTTCATAAGTAAGAATAAAATTTTTACCGGGATGATACCCTGCACGATAATATGCTGCAGTTCGTTTGAATACCTTAGTAGCATACACAGGATCATCCATACTACCATTGTGTTCCCATATTACTTCCTCACCATTAAGTGGATTGAGAATCGTGAAGTCCGGGAAGAGCGGACCGATATCCGTAATAAGTTGCTCTTCATATTTATATGGTATGCCAAAATCCATGAGTGCATGTAGAATGTCACGTTCCGACTTAGAGCGGACATTGAAGCCTGCGTGAGTTTTTACTCTCAAGCCTTTCTCGTGTCCGGCAGACACACCACTACGTTGAGACAACCATACATTAACCGTACTTGTTGAGGCTATAAATTTCTCAGCTTTGTACTTGTCAACGAGTGCACATATATCATTATTAGAGTTGATATAGTTCTGGGCTGCATCATAGGAACTGCAACATTTAAGGTAGCGATTAATTGCATTTAGTTCGCGCCTTTCGTCGGAGAGTTCGGCTTGAATGAGTCCTTTTATAGCGAGTTGTTCAGCTAAATCAGATTCAGAGCTTTTAATATAACGCCGCTCTCGAACAATCTTTTCATTATTATCATCAGAATCATTTTCGGGCGCGATTTTCATTGTTTTGAAAGAGATGACGTATCGTCTATGTCGCTTGCTGTCTTCATAGCTTTTTAACATGCCTTCGGGCATGCCGGCAAGCTGCGATTCTTTATCTTGGATTGATTGTTCGAGACGAGCGGCCTCTGTTTGCATAAAGGTTCGTAGGTTGTTCATTGTTTCAAATGGAAAAGTATTAATATTCGTATAACTTTGACGAAGGAAAAATATCATCATAAGCGGGAAATGAAAACAGAATTTAAAAATTCGGTTCAAGAATGTAGAATATCGTGGATGAACTGAAAAATAGCTGGCGCGAACTACGATTCGCGTTGTAAAATATACACGTTACATAATTACTGGGAGAGGTTCTAATAATGAGTAAGGCAGATCAGTTATTTGTGAATATGTGTCAGGACATTATCGATAATGGCTTCAGCACTGAGGGCATGCCGGTACGTCCGCACTGGGAGGACGGAACACCTGCGCACACTATTAAGAATTTTGGTGTGGTGAACAGATACAATCTGCAGGAAGAGTTCCCGGCACTGACTTTGCGCCCGACAGCAATCAAACTGGCGACAGATGAGATGCTGTGGATATGGCAGAAGAAGTCCAACAGACTGTGCGATCTCAAGTCGCATGTGTGGGACGAGTGGGCTGATGAGAACGGAACAATCGGTAAGGCATACGGTTACCAGATGGCCAGGAAGTATCAGTTCAAGCAGGGCGAGATGGACCAGGTGGACAACGTGCTGTGGTGCCTGAAGAACGACAGATACAGCCGCAGAATCCTGACCAATATGTATAACTTTGAGGATCTGCATGACATGAGACTCGAGCCATGTGCATACTCTATGACATTAAATGTCAAGGGTGACACTCTGAACGGAATTCTCAATCAGAGATCGCAGGATATTTTGGCGGCAAATAACTGGAACGTTGTGCAATATTCGATTCTTCTCATGATGATGGCACAGGTCAGCGGACTGAAGGCAGGTGAGCTTGTGCATGTTATCGCTGATGCGCATATCTATGACAGACATGTAGATATAGTTAAGGAACTGATTGCAAGACCGCAGTTCCCTGCACCTAAGGTAACACTCAATCCGGACATCAAGAACTTCTATGACTTCACACCGGATGACATCAAGGTTGAGAACTACCAGCACAATGAGCAGATAAGGAATATTCCGGTAGCTATATAATAGGAAAAAGAATGACCAAACAGGAAGTATTACAGATTAACACAACGACACTTGCATACCTGGGTGATGCAGTATACGAACTCGCAATACGCGAGTGGCTTGTTGAGAAGCATCCCAACAGCGTAGACAAGTCGCACAAGGCTGCAATTAAATACGTGTCAGCTGAAGGACAGGCCAAGGCAGCCAAGACAATGATGGCCGATGCATTCCTCACAGAAGAAGAGGAAAGACTTCTCAAACGCGCAAGGAATCATCGTACAATGTCCAAACCGGCCAATGCGGATCCAAAGAACTACAAGGTAGCAACAGGATTCGAGGCTCTGATTGGATATCTGCACCTGCTGGGCGAAAAGGACAGGCTGGACGAAATAATTACTGAAGCTATAAGAATTATTGACAAATAAAGAATAAATAACAAAGAAACAGGGAGGAATTCCAGTAATTGGAACGCCTCCCTGTTTTATTGTACCCGAATGGGCAATGGACAGAATTTTTATTATGTAGAATCTGTTCGTAATAATTGGAGGTTTATTACCTTAAAACATCGGTTTGTCCAATAGAAATGTGCGTTTTTTAATGTAAATGAGCCCAATATTAAAGTGTGATTAAAAAAGGGGGAAGGGTGTTGTAACCCCTTTCTATATAAATATAATTGAAAATGTAAAAGGGGTAGTTAAAGGGGTTAGACAGAATAAAAATTTTGTTAGGCACTAAATCGTAAGGGATGCCGAGGTAAGAGATGTCAGTAATAACTTTTTCAAGTGAACAAGTTGCAGCGCTCAGCGCTAATCCTTATGTGGATAAAGCCACGAACAAGAGAGTTGAGTACTCTGAGGAATTCAAGCGACTTTTCATTGAACGCTACAGACTGGGAATTCAGCCTCGAGACATCTTTATAGATGCGGGATTTGATGTAGAGGCCCTTGGCTACAAGAGAATCGAACGTGCAGCTGATCGCTGGCGCAAGATGAATAATGAAGGCCGACTTGGAGACGAGATTGATTATGTGGCTGTTCACGAATCAAGACAGAGACACAAATCTTCTCTAATTCGCACCATCGAGCAACAGAATAAAACGATTACGGCACTTGAAGAGGAAATCAAGAGCCTCAAGGAAAAAGTAAGAATGCTCGAAGGTGCCTAACCGGTCGCTCGCAGCTCGTCCCCTCGCAGCTCGCGACCCAATCACGGTATGTCCGGCAATCCTGCCGTTCATATAAATGCATTTTTCGTTTTATTAATGAAACTAAAAAAGAGAAAGGAGAAAACTAAAATGCGCAAGAAATTATTTGCCATCCTCATGTCT
>JAZUDV010000029.1:0-31936 GCA_045639825.1 Anaerovoracaceae bacterium | reverse complement strand
AGCGGAGGATGTAATATGGATATTGAGAACAAACTGAAAAAGTTGTTTGATTATCAGAAGTTTGAGAATAATACGAGAGTAGATAACATTATTGAGGAATCCCTGATAAATGAAATGCCATTATCTGATGAAGATCTGTCTATGGTAAACGCAGCAGGAGATAGGTTTGAAATTCAAGGAGGAAATCAGCCATGGAAGAGATCGTAAATAGCAGAGTATTAAAAGATGAGGAACTGACAGAGGAAGAACTTGCGCAGGTCACAGGCGGCGTTGATTCCGACTCCATCATTATACGGCACGATATTGAGGGTCACGGCAGCATCGAAGTGGAGGCCCTGATTAAGTAGGTGAGCGCCCCGCTTTAAAATAATCTGACATCTGAAATCTACACATCTGCATGATTGTAGATGTAAAGAAATCAGGATTTTGTGGTCTCTTGGAGGAATAAATTATGAAGTCAAAAGAAGAACTGAACGCAATTAAAGAAGAGTTAGATGCCTTAAATGAGAAATGCCGTGAACTGACGCCTGAGGAACTTGCGCAGGTCACAGGCGGTTTCGAACAGAGTATTATGGGACCAATCGTAGTTGAAGCGTATAGTTATATGTCATTGGTTCCAGTCATTCAGCCACCAATATAATAGATTCAGCAGCTGCAGCCGGGACTTATATGGCTATCTTTGGGTAAAAGTACTACAGGAGGACAAAACCATGTCAGAAGAGAAGAAATATACAAATAACGAAGAAATCTGTGAAGAAGCAACGAAGCTTACAGAAGAAGATTTGGAGAATGTTACTGGCGGAGCAGCGCAGAAACAATTTTATGTAGGTGAGGACATCAGCGTTTCTGCGGGTATCGCATACTTAGATATCACAACTTAGAATAAATTAAACTAATTCACGGAGGACAATACGATTTCAAGGTCCGAGGAGGAGGGTATCATGTCAGAAGAGAAAAAATATACAAAAACAGAAGAAATCCGTGAAGAAATAAAGAATCTTACAGAGGAAGAACTTGCGCAGGTCACAGGCGGCGTTGATTCCGACTTCAACATTAAGCAGCACGTCTTTGAGGGTCCCGACAACAACTCTATGGAGACCAAAATTAAGTTGGGGAGCGCCCCGCTTTAAAATAATCTGAAATCTGAAATCTTCGCATCTGTAGGATTAAAGATGTAAAGAAATCAGGATTTTGTATCACAAGGTAGTAGTTAATGCTGCTGCCTTTTTTGGTGAAAAACTTTATGTATACCATTACAATACCATTACAGGGGTCTGACCCTCCGTTGCAAAGCATTGTGAAAAAAATAAACAATATTGTGAAAAAGTTACACAATATTGTGAAAAATACTACAGATTCCCTTGATGAAAGGCTAAGATAGTTTTATAATGATAGAGCAGGTTTTTATTAACATTGCTATGTACGAAAGAAGGAGAATATTATGACTTTTGATAAGATTAAAGCTATTATCGTAGACAAACTGGATGTTGATGAATCCAAGGTTACTATGGATACAGACATTCTTAAGGACCTTGAAGCAGATTCACTGGATGCTGTAGAGGTTATCCTGGGCATTGAGGAAGAGTTCGGAATTGAGATTCCTGATGACGCAGCTGATTCGTTCTCAACAGTAAGTGATCTTGTAAATTACGTTGAAGAGAATAAGTAAGTACTATTGATATATATTATTTGAGAGTGAACGAATGAGTAATAAACCTAAAGTATCAAATGCAATTATAAGAAGACTTCCAAGATACAGAAGATATCTCGGATATCTTCAGACCAAGGGAATCAAGAAGATTTCATCTAATGAATTGAGTGAGATTATCGGCTATACCGCTTCCCAGATCAGACAGGACTTCAACACTTTTGGCGAGTTCGGTCAGCAGGGATACGGATACAGCGTTGATTATCTGTACAAGGAGATCAACAAGATCCTAGGACTCGATAGAGAGTACAAGACGGTAATCGTTGGCGTTGGTCATCTGGGACAGGCAATAACCAATTACACATATTACTATAAGATCGGGTTTAATATCATGGGACTGTTTGATGCCAATTCGGATGTTGTTGGAACTACAATTAATGACGTAGAAGTTCAGGACTTCTCAACACTGGAAGAGTTCTGCAAGAACGAGAACGTAGATATCGGTATCATCTGCGTACCAAGAGATGCGGCACAGAATGTAGCTGATACTCTGGTTGCGGGAGGCGTTAAGGGAATTTGGAACTTTGCACCTATAGATATCGAAATCACTAAGGACGTTGCTCTTGAGTCAGTTCATCTTTCAGACAGTTTGCATGCACTGTCATTCATGATTAAGAGCATGGAGGCTGCGAACGAGTAAAACAGCAAATGAAAAATCCCGTAGCCTTAGCTACGGGATTTTAATTCATGCATGAAGTTGTATTCAACTATTAAGCCTCAGCAGGTGCTCCTACAGGGCAGTTTGAAGCGCAGTTACCGCAATCGATGCAAGCGTCAGCATCAATTACAAATGGAGTACCCTCGCTAATAGCGTCAACCGGGCAACCTTCCTTGCATACGCCACAACCAATGCAAGCATCAGAAATTGTATAAGCCATGATAAGTCCTCCTTCTTATAAATTTTGACATAATTAGTATATCATAGACAAAAAGGTTTTGTAAACTAATGAAGATAATATCTTTTACAGGCAAGAGCGGAACAGGCAAGAGCTATCAGGCGACTGCGCTGGCGCAGAGACGCAGCATAGATGCAATAATCGACGACGGACTCCTTATATATAAGGGCAGTGTTGTTGCTGGCACTTCTGCGAAGAAATCCCCGTCTAAGAGGGAAGCTATGAGGATTGCTCTGTTCAATCACGACTGGCACAAGAAAGAGGTGGTCAATGCTCTGGTTAAGTATCATCCTGAATCTCTGATGATAATCGGAACATCTGACAAGATGACCAATATTGTGTGCGAGTCGCTGGGACTCCACGAGCCTGAAGAGAGAATATATATAGAAGATGTTACAACCGAGGAAGAGCGTGAAGAGGCTCACTACTACAGACATGTTCAGGGTGAGCACGTTATACCGGCACCTATGGGTCAGCTCAAGCGTGACTTTGCCGGATATTTCATGAATCCGCTCAAGCAGTTCATGGACAAAGCTCTGCACAATGAGGATGTGCCTGAAACCGGTGAGGAAGCTGAGGATGAGTTCAATCGTACGGTTGTAAGACCTCAGTACAGTTATTTTGGCATGTTCACCATTACTGAGCAGGCGATTAGAGACATTGTCAGCATTACTGCGAACAAATACTATGACAAGCTGGTCATTGTTGATCGACTTGGAAACGGCAAGCAGATAAACATGGTGATTACTATTGACGTCAGACTGCTGCAGAGCAATGACATGGTCGAGACCTGTGAGCAGTTCCAGAAGGACGTTCATACAGCTATTGAAGAAATGACATCTTTCTCGGTGGACAGCGTTAACATCAGAATCAGGGATATTAGAAAGGACGCGGCTCAGCTGCACGCATAGATGATAAAGACAATCACTTTGGAAGGAATAAGAGACTTTGTACCTGACCACATTTTCGAATGTGGCCAGTGTTTTCGTTGGAACATGGAAGGCAATGCCTATGTTGGCGTCGTTTCAGGCAAAGTGGCGAGGGTCAATTATGTTCCTGATGGTGATTGCAGCTGTAACGGAAATCTGGTAATCGAAACAACAGGTGGAGATGAATCTTTCTGGAGACATTATTTTGACCTCGAGACTGACTATGGAATGATCAAGCAGACTATTATGGATAAGGAACCAAGAATCAAAGCTGCTTGTGACTGCGGTTCCGGAATACGTATCCTCAATCAGGATATGTTCGAGACCTTGATATCTTTCATCGTTTCACAGAATAACAACATTCCGAGAATTAAGAAGAATATTGAGGCGATCTGCGAGCACTACGGCGAACCGCTGGGCGAAGTGTTCGGTAAGGAGCGGTTCGCCTTTCCAACACCGGAGGTGTTGTCGCAGACCCCGGTCTGCGAGCTCGCAGATCTCAAGCTTGGTTACAGATGCGAGTACATTGTTGCTTCGGCTAAGAAGTACCTTGAAGAAGGAGCGCCGCACATCTACGACGAAGTGATACAGTATCACGGCGTAGGTCCCAAGGTTGCTAACTGCATAATGCTCTTCGGCCTGCACAAGGTGGATGCCTTCCCAATAGATACTTGGGTCAAACATATAATGAATGATATGTATGGATTCGATGAGAAGGACGTGAAGGGCATGGGTGCTTTCGCTGATGAGAAATGGGGCGAATATGCGGGCTATGCGCAGCAGTACCTATTTGACTATTACAGGAATGCTAAGTTCACAGAATCTTCAAAGAAATAATGTTGACATATTCGCATAAACGAGTACAATATGTATTGTGAATTGGCACTCGACAAGCGAGAGTGCTAACAAAAGGAGGAAAGAAATGGCAATTGGAATCAGACCACTCGGAGCTCGAGTTGTAATAAAGAAAATGGATGCAGTTGAGAAGACTGAGGGCGGACTCATTCTCTCCGGCAGCGCTAAGGAAAAGCCACAGCAGGCAGAGGTTCTCGCTGTAGGCCCGGGAACTGAGGACGAGAAGATGGAACTCAAGGTTGGAGATATCGTAGTATTCAGCAAGTACGGCGGCAACGACCTCAAGTACAAAGGCGAGGAATACACTATTATCAACCAGAGCGATATTCTGGCTGTGATTGAATAAATGCAACAGAGGGTCAGACCCCTGTGACCAAATTGCAAATTGGGGACAGACCTTAAGGAGGAAAGAAATGGCAAAAGAATTGTTTTATGGAGAAGATTCAAGAAGAAAGCTCCTTGCAGGAGTGGACAAGCTTGCAGATACAGTTAAGGTAACTCTCGGACCTAAGGGCCGCAATGTTATTATCGAGAGAAGCTATGGATCACCACTGATTACTAATGATGGTGTCAGCATTGCCAAGGAAATCGAACTCGAGGACCAGGTTGAGAATATGGGAGCACAGCTCGTTCGCGAGGTTGCAACCAAGACCAACGATGTTGCAGGTGACGGAACAACTACAGCTACACTCCTGACTCAGGCAATCGTTCGCGAAGGATTCAAGAACGTTACTGCAGGCGCTAACCCTATGATTCTCAAGAAGGGTATCAGCGAGGCAACAGAGGCTGCTGTTGAGTATCTCAAGGGTGCAGCTAAGCAGGTTGATGACAAAGCATCAATTGCACAGGTTGCAAGTGTCAGCGCTAATGATAGCGAGATAGGTGAACTCATTGCCGAGGCTATGGACAAGGTTGGCAAGGACGGCGTTATCACTGTTGAGGAATCCAAGACTCTCGGAACAACTCTCGAGGTAGTTGAGGGCATGCAGTTCGACAGAGGATATCTCTCACCATATATGGCTAACAACGAGAAGATGGAAGCTGTTATGAACAAGCCTTACATTCTTCTTACAGATAAAAAGATCAGCAACATTCAGGAAATCGTTCCACTTCTTGAGAACATCATGAAGGCAGGGCGCAGCCTGCTGATTATCGCTGAGGATGTTGACGGAGAAGCGCTCGCAACTCTCGTAGTAAACAAACTGCGCGGAACTCTCGATGTTGTCGCAGTAAAGGCACCTGGATTTGGCGACAGACGTAAGGCTATGATGGAGGATATCGCTGTTCTCACAGGCGGATGCGTTATCGCTGAGGAACTCGGATACGAGCTCAAGGAAGCTACTGTAGATATGCTCGGACAGGCTGAGACAGTAAAGGTTAACAAAGACAACACTGTTATCGTAAACGGCTCCGGAGACAAGGCTGAGCTCGACGCAAGAATCGGACAGATCAAGGCTGAGCTCGATGAGACAACTTCCGAATTCGATAGAGAAAAACTCCAGGAAAGACTTGCTAAGCTGGCCGGCGGCGTTGCAGTTATCAATGCAGGCGCAGCAACAGAGACAGAGCTCAAAGAGAAAAAGCTGAGACTCGAGGATGCTCTTAATGCGACAAGAGCTGCTGTTGAAGAGGGTATCGTTGCAGGTGGCGGCGTTTCCCTGATCAGAGCTATTGAGGCTGTTAAGGCATACGCTGACAAGCAGGAAGGCGATGTAAGAACAGGAGCTAAGATTGTCGAGAGAGCCCTTGAAGAGCCTGTTAGACAGATTGCAACTAACGCAGGCTTCGATGGTAGCGTTGTAGTAGCAGAGGTAAAGCATGCTGAGGGCGATGTTGGTTTCAATGCTGCTAAGGAAGAGTATGAAGATATGATCAAGGCAGGTATCGTTGATCCTGTTAAGGTTACAAGATCGGCACTGCAGAACGCAGCATCTGTTGCAGCAATGTTGCTGACTACTGAGGCAGGAATCACTCAGATTAAGGAACCTGAACCACCAATGCCTGCAGGCGCCGGAATGGGCGGCGGCATGGGAATGATGTAAACCTACATTCGACGAAGTTAATAATATGTAATAGATGGAGGGTAACACGCCCTCCATTTTTATTATAGATAAAACAAATAATCGCTTGTGGGCAATATAGATATCATCAATTTAAGGTTTGGTGTGGTGATTGTTATAATAAGACCATAATAAATGGCGCTATGCTATTACATTTATAGAAGGAGAATTACTATGAAGAAGAAATTATTTGCTATTCTTATGTCAGCTATGATGCTCGTAACATTCATGCCAGTAGCATCTTTCGCTGCAGTTAATCAGAAGTCAGCAGACGCTATTACTTCTGCTGGAATTAGAACTCAGTTAAAGTTCACAGCTGATGCTTACACTGGCGAGCAGTGGGCAGAAAACTACATGAACAACTACTACAACGAGGTAAAGACTGGAAAGTATGGTCTCAAGAGCACTGAGCAGGTTAAGAAGATTGTAGATGAGGGTCAGAATTACCTTATCATTGATACAATGCCTACTGGTTGGTTTGCTGCAAGACATATTCCTGGAGCAATCAACGTTCCAGCAATGCTTACAGGAAACAACGATGTAAACTATGATGCAGCTGCTGCGGTTAAGGCTGTTAAGGCAAAGGCTGGCAAGGTTACTAAGTGGTACAACACTAAGACAAAGAAGTGGACTACTACTAAGCCTGCTAAGAAGTATCGTGGCAAGTCCAAGAAGGTAGTTAACATGAGCAAGAAGATTGTTGTTTACTGTGGATTCATGGGATGCTCACGTTCACACGAATTAGCTAAGGACCTCGTTGCAGCAGGATTTAAGAATGTATATCGTTATGCTGGCGGAATCGCTGCATGGGTAGATGCCGGATATGATGTAGAAGGAACAGACGCTGAGTAATCTCGACTGAGATTAAGTAATAGACAATACACATATTAAAGGAGCTGTCGTGCTGACGGGTAATATCGTTAGTACGTAGCTCCTTTTTTACAAGGCTATGCAATGCCGGTGTTTGCACATCCAAGGTGCTGGTATATGTATCGATTTATCTTATATTCGCAGTCGGTAATTATTGGTTATAACAATTTGTAATTATTAGGTTTAATTGCTACAATTTATACAGATAATAGATAACGACTTGATGCTACGGCATCATGTAAAATCTCCTTAGAAATAATCAAAACCCCTTCGTTAAGCGTTTTTTCCTCGTTACGCGAAACGAAGGGTGTTGGTGTGTGAGCAAAATGGCAAAGATATCAATAGTATTAGCAGTATATAATGGAGAAAAGGACGTTGATAAATGTCTCAATAGTTTGCGTTGTCAGACTATGAGAGATATTGAAATAATATGCGTTGATGATGGATCAACAGATAATACTGTAAGTGTTCTTAAAAAACATGCATCAGAAGATCCTCGAGTTAAGGTATATGAGCAGGGAACAAATAAGAAACTCTTGCTGGCAATAAAGCGCGGCGTCAAGGAAGCAAGTGGTGATTACATTATGTTCGTAGATGATGACGACTGGTACGAGCCGAATGCATGCGAGAGAGTTGCCGAGATTATTAATGCCAAGCATCCTGATGTTGTGTATTTTGGTGCCAAGCTTATTGAATCAGAGGGCGTAAGCAACAAAGAAATAAGGGCGAGCAGACAGGATCGTGTTAAGAGCATTAACCATGAATATACCGGCGAGAACACACTGTGGTTGAAAGAGATTAAGTATAAATATCTGTGGAACAAAGCGGTAGAGGCTAATGTTGCCAAGAATGCCTATAATGCAATGCCTGATGTCGAAATGACATATTCTTCCGGAATATATGCGTGCATGATGATACATTATTACGCCAAATCCTTAGTAAGTATCAAGGATAAGCTTTATAATTACAACTATATGGCCGGCATCTCGGCGAGTGACAATATGTCCATTGAAGTGTTCGACTATTATGTGAGATGCAATAGAATATCTGCAGATGGATTTGGAAACTTCCTGAAGGAGCATGGAACAAATGATGATCAGGAGAGAATCCAATACTGGTACGATAAGAGAATGCTGTCTTCGATTCGTGTATGGAGGGATAGATTATCTAAAGAAGATGCATTAACGGGTCTGGAGATTCTGTACAAATACTATGATGCAGCTACATTGGTATCGATGCTTCAAGACGACTATCACAAGATAAATCTTTCTCGCAGAAAGCACATAAATAAGATTAAAAAGTTAGAAAGACAGCTCGAAACGGAGAAAAATAAATCGCTGATATCAAGATTATTCAGGAAATAATTTCTAAAGCGATTATTATGAGAGTATGCAGGAACTGATTAACGAATATATCAAGAATAAAGAATACCGCGAAGCTCTGGATTTGCCTGATGAAGTGATCGAAGAATACAAGTTGCTGGCTCAGGGTGAATACAATGTCAATTATGTATTTGTTCATCCGACGACAGGGGAGCAATTGGTTCTCAGGGTCAACTGCGGTAGCCAGATGCATCTCACTCATCAGATAGAGTATGAGGCTAATGCGCTAAAATTGATTGATAAATCGCATAGGACACCACATGTCCTGTATGTCGATGAAAGAGATATAGCACCGGGCAATGGAGTGCTCGTTGAGGAGTACTTTAGCGGAGCATCACTGGATTATAGGAATCCGAGCCATATGCGAGGTGCAGCTCGTTGTCTTGCAGATATTCATTCAATTGATATTCCAAGCGATAAATGCATTGTCGGAATGCCAGGCAAGCTGGATGTGTACCCACCTAAGCTAATCGCACCGGAGCAATCATTATCCGCAATACTTAATGAGTGTGAGGAAATGGTCAAGACGTATATGGAATCAGACCTTGCACATATGGCTGTCAAATCGAGGCTGAGAACTCTGCTGAACAATGCTTGGATACTGGCACGAGAGTGCGAAGGAGACAGATTCTATAGCTGTTGTATTAATACAGAGCTTAACTCGAGCAATTTCATAGTTGAAGGTAAGGTGTGGCTGGTAGATTGGGAAAAACCGTTATATGGTGATCCTGCGCAGGATCTTGGACACTTCCTCGCACCTACAACAACATTCTGGAAGACAGATGTAATTCTAACTCCGGAGCAGATAGAACAATTTATTAATGAATACATCGAGGCGGTAGGTGCAAGATATGACGTTACAGGTATTCGTGAGCGAGCACTTGCATTTATCCCAATTACATGTCTTAGAGGCATAACATGGTGTGCGATGGCTTGGGTTGAATACCAGCAGAGTGACATCAAACTTATTAATGAGAGCACAAGAATTAAACTGGAGCAGTATATGAGCAGCAATTTCATTACTATGATAGAGCTGCTTGTGAGGAAAGCTTTGAAAAGAGGTCAGTAATAGATGAATAATTCCGCAGTTGAAAGCTGCATACACTGTCATATATGTCAGAATAATTGCGAATTCCTCAGTAAATATGGAATCGATATTGGTGATGTAGATCAGTTAAGAGAGCTGGCATATCATTGCTTTCTCTGTGGCAAATGTACGGAAGTGTGTCCGCTGCACATAGACGGCAGACAGACAGTACTTGATCTGAGAAGAGAGAGGGCTGAGACAGAACTTCCGGAGATTAAGAAAAGATATAAGGGTGCATTCGGCGAGAAGCAGAACTACAAATTCCGTAATTGGAGACATGTTACTTCAGGAAGCGTATTCTTTCCGGGTTGCAACTTCCCATCGCTATTTCCTAAGACCTGCGACAAGATCAGCGATATTTTTGCAGATAACGGAATAGGTACCATATATGATTGCTGTGGTAAACCTGTTGCTGAGCTCGGTTCTATTGAGGATGAAATTCGCATTATTGATGAAATTAAGACCAAACTCCAAGAGAATAATGTTGATGAAATAATCTTCGCGTGTCCTAATTGCAGAGGTCATTTCGGCGACAGACTTGGAGTCAAAACAACAAGTATATTTGAAAAATTGCATGAACTTGGATACGGAAACGTTATTGACGATGATATTAAGATATTTGTTCCTTGTCCGGATCGCGAGTTAAAACAGTGGGTAGAGGAAATCAGACCTTTTGTTAAGGGTGAGATTGCATTTGTTGAAGGCATCCAATGCTGCGGACTTGGCGGACACGCCGGCCATATTGAACCGGAAATCTCACAAGGATTTGCAGATAAATTCAAAGCAAGCGTCGATGGTCAGGTATATGCATACTGTGCATCGTGCACCGGCAGGTTCAAGAGGAACGGTTTTGAGGCGATTGACCACATCGCTACACGAATCCTGGGCACTGATGAGTCAGCCGACACCGTAAAATCATACGTTAATAGAGCACTGACATTATTAAAATAGCGTTGAACAGTTTAACAAGACAATCGAATAATGCTCTAATAGTATTCACTAGAGAACCAATTCCCGGTACTACCAAGACGAGATTGATGCCATACTATACCGAGGAGCAATGTTCACAGCTGCATCTGTGTTTTTTAAAGGATATTTCCAGAGAAATAGTCTTAACGGATGCAGATGTTTTTGTGTTCTATACCGGCGGGGAGTCGAGACTGTTAAGAACTGTTTTTGGAGATGACGCAAGGTATTTTGAACAATCGGGTGATGATCTTGGTGAGAGGATGCTGAATGCTATAGCCAATGTTAAGACAATTGGGTATGACAAGGTGGTATTAATTGGTAGCGATATCCCTGAACTTAGATCATCGAGCATCAAGAGAGCATTTGCAGAACTTGACAGATCTGATGTTGTTATAGGACCTACAATTGATGGTGGATATCACTTGATTGGAATGAAGGATGTATGCGAGTCTGCATTCAGACTCGAGAAATATGGGGATTCAACTGTACTTGATAGCACTGCAAACAGCATTAAAGAATCAGGATTCTCTGTAGCTATTGCAGACTATTATAACGACATTGATTATCCGGATGATATTCAGGGATACATTGATAGAGCTAGGTACGATGACAGACTTAGTCACAGTGCTACATATGACTTCATTATGAACAATAGAAAGATTTCAATCATTATTCCTACATACAATGAAGAATCAATCATATTGGCTTTGTTATCCCAACTTGAACAGTATAAGAATGATGCCGAAATAATCATTGTGGACGGATCGAGTTCAGACAAGACTGTAGAACTGATTGGGGATGGATGGAAAGTAATAAACTGTGATAAAGGCAGGGGGCGCCAGATGAATCTTGGAGCAACTATGAGCTCCGGAGATATCTTGTTCTTTCTGCATGTTGACAGCAAACTTCCGACCGATGCATTAGGTCAAATAATCCGCTGCATGAGGACTAACCGATACGGCTGCTTTGGCATTAAATTCGCATCCAGAAATTTCTTCATGTGGACAAATAAAGTGATATCCAATCACAGGGCTTGGAGCAGAGGGTTGCCATTTGGTGATCAAGGAATCTTTATAGAGAGAAGTCTATTCAGAGAGGTTGGTGGTTTTCCTGAACTGCCAATAATGGAGGACTATGAATTCGCCAGAAGAATGCGTGCCTTGGGGTACAAACCGGGTAGAACGGATAATCTGATACTGTCATCAGATAGGAGATATAGACGCGGCACTATTGGAATCCTTAAGACCGAGTTCGAAATATGGAATATGCGTAGGAAATACAGAAAAGGTATCGATATTAATCTGATAGAAAACGAGTATTCTGATGCCAGATAGATGTTGCCTATATTATGAAGAGGCTGTATTGATGTTATCAATTGGCGACTATCCGAAATACGGGTTATCATTTCGTAAGAATACTATAGATTAGGAGTTTTTTATTGCTATGAATGAAGTAAAAACTAACGAAAAGAATAAGAACCCGTGGATAGGTAGAGGTATCATTATTGGCCTTGCTGTCGCTTGCGTTGCAATCTATTTTGCTGTTCCGGCAGTTCATCAATGGGTGAATTCTGTGATTGCTATGTTCAAGTCCGGTGACTTCGATAGCATGAAGGCATTTATTGGTAAGTACGGAAAACAGGCGATGCTGGTATCAGGATTCCTGATGATATTCCAGTCAATAGCTGCACCACTACCTGCATTTTTTATTACTCTGACTAATGCCAATCTCTTCGGATGGTGGCAGGGTTGCATACTGTCATGGGTATCATCAATGGCTGGTGCTGTGCTGTGCTTCTATATTGCACGTCTGCTGGGAAGAGATATTGTTGAAAAAATCTGCACTAAGGGCGCACTTCTTTCAATCGAGAAGTTCTTTGAGAAATATGGAACTAAGTGCATTCTGATTGCAAGACTGCTGCCTTTTATTTCTTTTGATGTTGTATCATATGCTGCAGGACTTACGGCTATGGATTTCTGGAGCTTCTTTATTGCTACAGGAATTGGACAGCTGCCTGCATGCATTGTTTATTCATATGTCGGAGGAATGCTGACAGGCGGAGCGCAGAAGCTGTTCATAGGACTGCTTTGCCTCTTTGCATTAGCAATTCTTGTTGTGCTGATTCGTCAGATCTGGGCATCCAAGCACAAGAAACTTTCCGAAGATATGCAGGAAGCTGAAAAGGAAGCATAGTGGATTTTCTAAAAAAATATTACAAGATAATAACATTTGCACTGATAATAGTTGCCATTCTGATACTTAACAGACACTATGGCTGGTCAGATTATATTGGCGATATTAAGAATTTTGATTATCTGCAGGATATGGTTAAAGAGAATTTCCTAGAGGCTGCAATAATCTATTCAGTGCTAACGATAATAGGTTGTGTTGTTCTGGCTTTGCCGGGCATAACATTCGCGGTATTTGCCGGACTGATATTCGGTCCATGGATCGGAACATTGCTGTGCCTAATTGCAACGACGATTGGTGCAATTGCGGCATATATAGCCGGGAAGTTCTTTCTTAAAGATACAATCAAGCCACTCGTTATGAAGAACAAATGGCTAAAGAAAGTCCTTTTCGATGATGCGGGACGTAGCGATATAGTCGTGCTGATGATCACTAGACTCGTACCGTTATTCCCATACAACCTTCAGAATTTTGCATATGGAATAACAGATATCAGCCTGGGAGCATATTCGCTGTACACATTTCTGTTCATGATTCCGGGGGTAGCACTTTTTACAATCGGATCTGCCGGAATTGTGGATAGTGGTAACAGGGTTCTGTATATTGGTATCGCTGTGGCACTGTTTGTTGTAGTGATGTTCCTGGGATGGATTATTAAGAAAAAGTTTCTCGGTAATGAGGATATAGATAATACAGTTAAGAATAGGGAGGAAGATTAAGATGAAAATGGGAAAGAAATTATTAGCATTATTACTTGGTGTTGTTATGGTATTCGCTATGACAGCATGCAGCAAGTCTGCACCTGAACCATCAGAGGATGGACAGGAACAGGATCCACTGTCTGTTGTCCATGTTGAGGATAATGGGGACGTTACATTCTGGGGTACAGTAAATGGTGATTGGCTCTCAGATAATACTAAGGGTAATACTACTTCCAGACATTTCATCATCGATAGTGATGGATTCAATGTTGGCAAGTCAATCATTACATCATATGCACCTGCAAGTGAGATATATGCCAAGATGATCGAGGCGGGTTTTGCAGCCGGCGAAAGAGATAAGGAAGAATTCACACTTGAAAAAGGTGAAACTCTGAATGAGGGTGAAGCAATCAATGTATCACTTACTTGGACAGGACAGGAAGAGCCGGTTGACATTAAAGATACTCTGCTGTTATCCGATGGTACAAGACCTGATATCGATATTCATTTCCACGGCAACTATGCTAATTTCCAGAAGAACTATTCCGGATGCGTATGCTGTCTCGATAGCTGCTATGTAGGAATTACCTCCAATGGTAAGTACGGATTCCTCAATGTTGAGAAGGACAATCCATCAATTCTCGGTGATGCAAGCGTTCTGCCTGCAGACGGAGAGGTTGTAATGATTACATTCAGCAAAGCAAAATAGTATAGAAAAAACATATAGTTTTTACCAAATTGATAAATCCAGTCAATTAGAAGAGTAGCTTACACTAAACTATAATTAGTGTAAGCTATTTCTTTTATAAGGAGGATTACAATGAAACGTATGAAAAAGTTGTTTGCACTCGTTATGACAGTAGCAATGGTATTTACTATGGCATTCGCTACTGTAGGTGTAAATGCTGCAACAAAGAAAAAATCAACTACTGTAAAGGTTGGTGCTTACACAGTAAACACTGAGAAGAAGACAGTTTCCTTCAAGGTAACTGTTAATGAAAACATGCTGGGAAAACCTGTTGTTCACTTTATTATAAACGATAAGAACGGTGATAATAAGACAGGAAATGCTGGCGCAGGTCTGTTCACAACTAAGGGAACAGCTCTTGATCTCTACAAGGCTCTCGTTAAGGCAGGAGCAACTCCATGGGTTGGCAAGACCGGTGCTGTTGGTTCACTTAATGTTGGAGATAAGCTGGAAGACGTTGCTATAGGCAACCTGGGATTCCCTGGATTCAGCAGACTCAGCATGACATTCAAGAAGGATGGCGTTACATACAAGCCTGCTGATCTCGTTAACTACGAGTATCTCGGCGCTGGTGCTGGCGCTTCTGATCCTTTCCAGATGTGCTTCTCCGGTAACTATGAGAACCAGAAGGCATGGAACACAGGCTGCGTTGCTTGTCTGTTCAGCTGCTATGCAGGAGTTACATCCAATGCTGCTATCGGTTGCGGTACTGTAGGTGAAGGAGGAGACAACTGCTTCACATCCAAGGATGCACTCAAGGCAGGAGATGTTTATACTGTAACTTATACAGTTAAGAAGGCTCCTTACAACTACATCACAGCTAAGAAGCTCAAAGCAAACATGTCAGACTACAAGGTTATCGATGTTCGTAAGGCAGAGGATTCCGCTAAGGGACACATCAAGGGTGCTGAAGCTGCTCCTGTTTCAGTTGAAGAAGGCGCAACTGACTATGATGGAAGAGCTAACCTCCAGGCTGTAGTTAAGAAGTATGGCAAGAACAAGAAGTATGTTCTCTGCTGCTATTCCGGAAACAATTATGCTAAGAAGGCAACTGATATTCTGATTAACAGATGCGGAGTTAAGGCTAGCAACATTTATACTCTCGTTGGCGGATGGAATAACTGGAGTGCTAAGTATCCATACCAGTTCGGCAAGAGCGGCAACATCATGGTTGATCCTGTTAAGAAGACTGTAAAACTGGATGCTTATGTAAACAGCACAATTCACATGAATCAGTATGACGACCAGACTCATCACTTCGTAGTAAACGAGAACGGTTCCAACGGAGACAAGTGCGTATTCCCAACAGAGGCTAAGCCACTGGACGTTTACAACGCTATGGTAGCAGTTGGTGCAACTCCTGAGAACAACCAGACGAACCTCTGCGAAGCTTCACATGAGGCAGGACAGTTCCTCGAAGGAACAGGCTCCAAGGTTAAGATTTCTGTATCATGGAATAAGAAGACAACTACAAAGAAGAATGGCAAGAAGGTTACTAAGACTACTAAGGTAACTAAGTCAATGGCTCAGTGCTTAAAGAGACTCAATGGCCAGGCTTACGATGATTCCAAGATGGAATTCGCAGGATGCTTCGAGATGTATAATGACGCAGCTTATGGTAAGCTGATGAACAAGTCAGGTTGCATTACTTGCACATTCTCATGCTGGATCGGTACATGCTCCAACGCAGCATATGCATACAGCAGTGAAGAAGTAATGCCTAACAGAAGCGTACTTCCTAAGGCAGGCACTCCTGTTACAGTAACTTATCAGTTCTAATAACTGGCGAATAATTCTGTATATAGAAAAACAAGCGGTTGCATTTGCAACCGCTTGTTATTATGAGTTTGATATTTAAGAATTAATTCAGATGGTCTATTGCGTTTATTATATTTCTTACATGTGATTCATATTTTTCCAAGGAAATCTTCCAGCTGCTTAGAGACTGCCTTCCGAAGTCTGTAACTTCGAAAACTTTTCTGTTTGGTTTGCTAAACTCATTATCTGAACTGATGTATCCGTCTTGTTCCATCTTCTTGAGGTTTCTGTAGAACCCTGTGGGATCCAAGCCGTCCTCGACAAGGTGGACAGCTTTGAGCCTTTGTAGTAACAGGAAGCCATGCGCAGGCTCCTTGGAGAGCTCAATAAGAATTGCCGGCTGAATAAGTTTGTCCAGATACAAGCCTTTGCATGAGAAGTTCGCATCGTTTGTGCTCATTCTGAGTTTGAGCCAGCTGGTATAGAAAAGTTCCTGTATTTCTACTCTCTGACGAGGCACCGGAATATTAAGTGTGCAATTTGCATTGCTCTTATCAACAGGATTTAGGAAGCCTGATTCTGCAATATCGTGTTCAGTTATATAACATGGGGTAGGTGTATCGGTGAATTTCTCAGGATGATTGATATATGCTGCTGCAACTGCATCCCAGCAGTTGGAACTGCCTGCACCGTAAACGAGTTCTTTCACCTTGAATCTGTATCCGCATTTCTGAGCAATGTACATACCTGCAGGATTGTCTGCGCTACACAGCTTATCCAGGAATTCATTCTTAGGTAATTCCGAAACGGGCAGGCAGTTATTGCCGGTAATGATGGAAATGTTGTGGCCATTGGTGAGAACACAAGTGCTGGCCTCAGGATAAACTGAAAAATTCAGCTCATCAAGTGGCTGACCATCATGAATGTACAGAGGCTCGGTAATACCTCCCATAAGAACTATTTGACTGATTTTATCGAAAACAGAATTGTCTTCCAGGTAGGCTGCATACAGGTTTCCAAGAGAACCAATACCGAGATATACCAGATCCCCATTGTATTTATTTGCCATCTTTACGATGAAGTGGGAGGCTTCGCTTACCGGGTCGTTTCCTCGCTCGCTTCCTCTATAAACAGGGATGTCTTCGTATCCGGTTTCGCGTAGCATTTTTGTGTTGCTTTCGTATGATTCAGCAACAGTTCCATTACCAAAGTCGCAACATATTCCAAGTACCTCCGTATCCTCACTAGAGCCTAAAAGATAGAGGATAGCAAGAGCGTCGTCCATTGGACGCCCTGGAAAACCCATAGTGTTATCGCAATCAATTATTACTTTCTTCATAGTGTCTCCTAAAGTGTTTCACATCTCTATATATTATGCACCAAAAGGAATGTATTCTTGTATAGCTAAAATCTATAATTGAGGCTGATTTTGGGTCCTTAATCTATTAGACATAGTCTAATGTCTGAGTTAAGCTAGTAACAGTTAGACTTGGTCTAATACAATGTATAAGTGGGGTGCATATATGAAGAAGTTTGTTACGCTATTATTGATTGCAGTTATGTCTATTTCGCTTTGTGCTTGCAGGGGCAAGTCATCCGATGTTAATACAGTTGCTGATATGAGCTGGGATGAAATCGTTGAGCAAGCCAAGGGGACCACTGTAACATTCTACGGATGGGGTGGAGACGAGAACAGAAATAATTGGTTAAATTCGGATGTCGCTGGCTACCTCAAGGATAACTATGACATTACCTTAAATGTTGTCGGTATGGATATTAATGATATACTTGCCAAACTGACTGCAGATAAGGAAGCAGGCGAAACTGCAGGTGCCATCGATATGATCTGGATTAACGGAGAGAATTTCTATTCTGCCAAGGAGAACGGATTACTCTATGGTCCATTTACTGATAAACTGCCTAATATGGAAGCGTATATAGATACAGAAAATGCCGAAACGCTAAACGACTTCTGTAAGCCTATTGATGGATATGAAGCACCATATGCCAAGGCACAGATGGTAATGTTTAATGACAGTGCTGTAACTCCGGACACTCCTAAGAGTGCTGAAGAGTTTATGGAATACTGTAAAGCAAATAAGGGCAAGGTTACATATCCGGCCCTCCCTGATTTCACAGGAAGCGCATTTGTCCGTAATCTTATCTATGAACTCTGCGGATATGAGCAATTCCAGAATATGGAGGCGGACAAGGATACTGTGAAGAAAGCAATTCAGCCTGCACTGGATTACCTCAAGAAGCTTAATCCATATTTATGGAAAGAGGGAAAGACTTTCCCTGACTCGATTACTACACTTGATGCTATGTTCCAAGATGGGGAAGTTGTAATGGATATGAACTATGAACCATTTACTGTTGCAAAGGGAATTGCTGATGGAACTCTGAAAGAGAGCTGTCAGACATTCATCTTTGATAAGGGAACAATAGGAAATACAAACTATATGGCGATTGCATATGATTCACCTAACAAGGCAGGTGCACTGGTAGCAATCAATGCAATTATATCGGCTGATATTCAGTTGACTCAGTATTCCAAACTCAAGACTTTGCCTGTTGTATCGCAGGACAAGTTGTCGGCTGAAGAACAGGCTGCATTTGATGAAGCTGATATGGGCAAGGGGGTTCTCTCTCAAGCTGAACTCCTTGCACATAGATTACCTGAGATGCCTGCTGATTTGGTTCCAATTATCGAGGAAATATGGGCTGAGGAAGTTGTAGGAAAGTAGTCTTTGAGAAATTATAGGAAATAGATAGTATGAGGCGTAATAAAGCCGTGCCACTGCTGTTACTGGTACCATTTGTACTGGTAACAGCTTTGGTGCTGTTAGCGATTATTAATATTATGTTACAGAGCCTGGGATATATCCCGGCTTTTGGTATGCATGAAATCAGTCTCAAATACTATAATGAAATACTTACGCGAGAAGATGTGAGATCATCACTTGGGGTCTCAATCAGAATTGCGGTGTTATCCAGTTTGATTGCAGCTGTGATTGGAACAATACTCTGTGCTGCACTGATAAAATCACATAAACACAGTGGAGCGACGCTATATGCGATTCGCCTTCCTATTCTTGTGCCTCATGCTGTTGTGGCTGTATTTACAGTTGCTTTATTCTCGCAGACAGGGATATTTGCAAGACTTGCATACAGTATGGGAATGATTAATGATTATACCGATTTTCCGTCAATTCTGTATGGAACAGGCTATGCGGGTGTTATCATTGCCTATCTATGGAAGGAGATCCCGTTTATTGCATATTTTGCTCTATCGCTCATGTCCAGCGTAAGCGAGACTCTTGGCGAAGCATCGGAGAACCTCGGAGCATCGCCTCTGCGCAGTTTTGTACACGTTACTTTGCCTATGAGTTTGCCGGCAATTCTGAGAAGCTGGGTTATTGTGTTCATATTCGCATTTGGAGGGTATGAGCTGCCATTGCTGTTGGGGTCGACGCTTCCAAAGGCATTCCCGGTGTATTCTTACATAGAATTTATCAAACCGGATTTGCTTAATCGACCGTATGCTATGGCTATGAATGGAATAACGCTCATGCTCTCAGCGGCTGTTGCTGTGTTATATGCAATTGTAATGAGTAGGTTGGTCAAAAAACTGGGAGGTGGACATGAGAAATAATCGTGCTTCCAAAGTGATAATAGCGATATCGATAGTGGTGATCATGCTTCCCGTTGCTGTGACACTGCTGTGGAGTTTTACGGCTAGATGGTCTTGGCCTAATATTCTGCCTGAGAGTCTAACAACAAGAACAATACAAGAACTATTATTTGGTTCATCAGACTTGACACAAATTCTATGTAGTAGCATTTTCCTGGCAGCGATAGTAGCTGTGCTGGGAACGGTGATTGCACTTATGACAGCAAGAGCAACTGAGATTTATCATGTACGTGGATCCCAAGTTGTTTCATGGCTGGCATTATTGCCATTGCTTGTTCCGGGAACTGTATTTGCTATGGGTATTCAGGTGTCGCTAATTAAACTGGGACTTAATGACAGCATTGCAGGAGTGGTAATTGTTCATCTTGTTGCGGCTTTGCCATATTGCATCCTAATTATGATTGATGTAACGAGAGCCCTTGGCGTTGAGCTTGAAGAATCAGCGGCAGTACTTGGAGCATCACCTGAGAGAGCTTTCTTCAATGTAGCTTTACCGCAGTTATTGCCGGGAATCCTCAGTTCAGCAAGTATGGCCTTTATTATTTCGTATAGCCAATATTTTACGACATTGATTGCAGGGGGAGGACGCATCAAAACACTTGCTTTGGTCCTGGTTCCGTACATTCAGAGTGGAGACAGGGCGCTGTCGTCGATATATGCGGCGGTATTTGTCGGATCGGCATTGGTAGTATTCTTCCTGTTAGAGTCTATAATTCACAGAGTAATGAGAGGTAGCAATAATGCAGAGTGATTTTGCAAAATTGAATATTGATAATCTGACTGTATCGCTAAACGGCAATGTGATACTGAAGAATTTATCACTTAGTGTTAATGAGGGAGAATTCATTTCTCTGGTCGGTTCAAGTGGCTGTGGAAAGAGTACCTTGCTTAAGACAATAGCGGGCATTAATTGTGCAGAGTCGGGATCAATAAGAATAGATGGGAAACTCGTTAATGATGTTCCTGCATATAGAAGAGGAACAGTTATTGTATTTCAGGATATGCGACTTTTCCCGAATATGACTGTTGCAGATAACGTCGCTTATCCTCTCAAGATCAGGGGAGTAGGCAAAGCAGAGAGACTGAAAAAAGCCGAAGAACTTCTGGAGGATGTTCAATTATATGGACTTGGCAATCGTCGGATTTGGCAACTATCAGGTGGTCAACAACAGCGAGTTGCTCTGGCGAGGGCTCTTGCTGCAGGACCTAATCTCTTGCTGCTTGATGAGCCTTTCTCATCACTTGATGAGGATTTGCGTGAAGATATGAGACAGTTAATCAAGTCTCTGCACAAGCAGTTTGGTATAACCACTATTATGGTCACACATGACATTGGTGAGGCGATTGCCATGTCTGATAGAGTGATTAGAATGTCTTCAGGAAAGATAGAACCGACAGATTGGATTCAATAGATTTAACCTATATTGAGAAGCCCCTGTCATTGATATCTGCAATTGGTAATGTCACAATCTTGGTAATACTATTAAATTATAATAGTGTGATATTGGAAGGTGACCTAAATGATTGATGCGAGAGGACTTGGCAGTCCAATGCCTGTTCTGATGCTGCAGAAGGCTATGAAAAGTAAAGACACTTGTTATGAGGTCCTGGTTGATTCGGAATCCTCATGTGAAGCTGTCCGCAAATTTGCAGAGAGCCAGGCATGTAATGTGGAGATTGAGAATAGACGTGGAAATGTTCTCATTAGAATAAGAACTGCGTAATTGCTACTATAGATTTCCTCTATTGGAAATATGAATAGCGGAGTAATAGAATAAACCGTGTTAATAATTGCTCTAAATATGGAGGTATAAATAGATGAGAATTGATGCAAGAGGTAAGCAGTGCCCAATTCCTGTAATTATGGCAAAGAAGGAGCTGGATGCTAATGTTCAGGATGTAGAGATCCTGGTTGATGGACAGACTCAGGTAGATAATCTGGCAAGACTGGGAGATACACTCGGTAGACCTATTACCAGCGAGCCATGCGAGGATAAGATTCTGGTAAAGTTCGCTAATGGTGATACCAAGAAAGCTGACTTTGATACTAATTCTTGCAGCACTAATAACAGTTATTCTGTATTCTTTAATCGTGATTCAATCGGAACTAACGAAGGCGAGCTGGGTGGCAATCTTGCAAAGATGGCAATCCTGACTCTTTCCGAGAGCGAGCAGCTGCCGGCATATATGCTCTTCATGAATGAGGGCGTTAAGCTGGTTGCAGGTGATTGCCCACAGCAGAACATTGACTGCCTGAATGCAATGATCGAGAAGGGCACAAAGGTTCTCGTATGTGGAACATGTCTGAACTTCTACGGTATTAAGGATGATCTCAAGGTTGGAACTGTTTCCAATATGTATGACATCCTCGGTGCAATGCAGGAAGTAGGAAAGACAATTACTTTATAAAAATCTATCGGATCACTCCTTAAAAAAGAGGGGCTGACGTACTGGCGAATTAATCGTTATGAACGCAGCTCCTTTTTTAATGACTTGATATTTCAACAATTTAAGGTTTAGCATTGCGATTGTAATAATATAACCATAACAAATGGCGCTAGGCTATTATACTTATGCTGAATAATAAGCATAATAATCTACTTGATATAGAAATGGAGAGCCTTAATTGCTCTCCATTTTTTTTGCCAGTATTAATGCACCGATTGCCGGGTCGTATAGTGGCTGAACGAACTTCATATTGTGTTCGGACAGAATCTTATTAAGTGGGGTGGTGATACGTTCACCCATCTTGAATACTCCGCCTGTGCCGCTGACAGGAATGATATCTGTATATCCAAGACGCTTGTATAGTGCAATTGCCATCTCTGCAAATTCATCTACAACTTGGTTCATAATGCGAATAGCTGTTGGCTCACCTGCATCATAAAGTTCAGCACAGAGAGGAGCAAGGACAGACATTCTGTCTCTTTCCAGCTTCCAGACGTCAACAATGTGAGAAATCATATCCTGCTTGTCATTGATGGAAAGCACTTCGCAAAGCTTATCATAGAGGAGGGTGCGCTCGTGCCTGCCGTCATCCTGCTTGGTGAATTCGTGCATCAGTCTGATGCTGATCCAGTAAGCGCTGCCCTCATCGGTTCCGATGACGTGCATGCCGCCGCCGCACTTGGCAACATCTCCGTTAGCATTGCATCCGGCGGCGATTGAGCCGGTGCCTGCAATGATATTAATGCCCGGCTCCCCACCGAGCGCACCCGCAAGTGCATTTTCACTATCATTGCTGACGCTGAACGGAATGCCATCTACTCCTGCAGCAACTGCGGCTGTAATTGGTGCATTAACACTCTTGCTGTCATCATATCCGGTAGTACCGATATAAACATATGCTATTTCACTACGTGCAACACCCGCAGATGTGCAAACAGCATTGATACCTTCATTTATTAAACTGGTCAGACCATCAAAACCGCATTGCAGATAGTAGCTGCCACTACTGATATGTTCAGCTAAAATATTCAGATTCTCATCAGACAGCAAGAACCTTGTTTTGGTACCGCCTCCGTCTATTCCAATGTAGTATTTCATAGAAATCTCCTTGTATTTACTGATGAAATTATAAATCCGCAAAGAAAATATGTAAATAAGAAGATATTAAAAAAGTTAGTCGTGACTAACTTTGAACTCGGTGTTAAAATGGTTCCAATAAAAAGATACGATATGAAATCGTTGAAATTTTAAGGCATATAGCATAATGAAGAAAGAAGAGGTGTAATCATGGCAATTGTTCTCAAGGAACCATCAAGAACATTTAATGAGTATCTGCTCATCCCTGGTTACTCCAGCGTAGACGCTCGTCCGGACAATGTGTCCCTGAAGACTCCGCTGGTTAAGTTCAAGAAGGGCGAAGAACCTGCAATCAGCATGAACATTCCACTGTGCTCGGCAGTAATGCAGGCTGTATCAGACAATAACATGGCTGTAGCACTGGCTAAGGAAGGCGGAGTATCATTCATCTTCGGTTCTCAGTCAATCGAGAGCCAAGCTGAAATGGTAAGAAAGGCTAAGAGCTCCAAGGCAGGATTCGTACCAAGCGATTCCAACTTAAGACCGGATAGCACACTTCAGGATGTACTCGATATGAAGGCGGCTAAGGGCCATTCAACAATCGCAATCACTGAAGATGGAACTCCACAGGGCAAACTCGTCGGAATTGTAACATCCAAGGACTACAGAGTATCAAGACTGGACCCTGCAACTCCTGTCAGTGAGTTTATGACACCATTTGAAGATCTGGTTTACGGCAAGACAGGAATTACTCTTGGCGAAGCTAATGACCTGATCTGGGACAACAGAGTTAATCAGCTGCCTATCATTGATGAGAACCAGAGACTTACAGCGTTCGTATTCCGTAAGGACTATGATTCTCACAAAGAGAATCCTGATGAACTGCTTGATGCAGACAAGAGATTCATTGTTGGTGCCGGTATTAACACAAGAGACTTCAAGGAAAGAATTCCTGCACTTCTTGATGCCGGTGTAGATGTAATGACTATCGACTCATCTGAGGGCTACTCAGAGTGGCAGGCAATTACTCTCAAATGGGTTAGAGATACCTATGGCGATTCCGTTAAGGTTGGCGCAGGCAACGTTGTTGACGCAGAAGGCTTCAACTTCCTTGCAGACTGCGGAGCTGACTTTATCAAAGTCGGAATCGGCGGAGGTTCAATCTGCATCACAAGAGAACAGAAGGGTATCGGCCGTGGACAGGCTAGCGCAGTACTCGAAGTTGCTCAGGCTAGAGATGAGTACTTCAAGAAGACAGGCGTTTATATTCCTATCTGTTCCGATGGTGGTATCGTATATGACTACCACATGACACTTGCACTCGCAATGGGCGCAGACTTCATTATGCTTGGAAGATACTTTGCAAGATTTGACGAGTCTCCATCACAGAAACTCATGCTCAACGGTAACTACGTTAAGGAGTACTGGGGTGAGGGTTCTGCAAGAGCTCGTAACTGGCAGAGATATGACCTTGGCGGAGACGCTAAGCTCAAGTTTGAAGAGGGCGTAGATTCCTACGTTCCTTACGCAGGACCACTTCATGACGGACTCCAGCTGTCCCTCATGAAGGTTAAGTCAACAATGTGCAACTGCGGAGTTCTTAACATTCCTGACCTCCACAAGAACGCTAAGCTGACACTCGTTTCTGCGGTATCGATCGTAGAAGGTGGAGCACACGATGTTATCCTTAAGGATGTATCCACACGTAAGTAGTAATTGGAGGCAATAAAAAATGGCAGAAGTAAGACCTGAAATGGAAAGAATTACAACTCCTGAGCTGGCTAAGAAGTTCATCGACGAGCAGGTTGAGGCTATCAAGGCTCAGGTAGGAGATAAGAAAGTGCTTCTCGCACTTTCCGGCGGTGTTGACTCTTCGGTAGTAGCAGCACTGCTCATCAAGGCTATCGGTGACCAGCTGGTATGCGTACACGTTAACCACGGACTCCTCCGTAAGGGCGAGCCTGAGATGGTAGTTAAGGTATTCAGAGAAGAGCTCGGAGCTAACCTGATTTATTCAGATTCCGTAGACAGATTCCTGAACAAACTGGAAGGTGTTGATGATCCTGAGACTAAGAGAAAAATCATCGGTGCTGAGTTCATCGAGGTTTTCGCAGAGGAAGCAAGAAAACTCGAGGGAATCGAGTTCCTCGCACAGGGAACAATCTATCCTGACATCACAGAGTCCAAGGGCGTTAAGGCTCACCACAATGTTGGCGGACTTCCTGAGGATCTGCAGTTTGAACTCGTAGAGCCTGTTAAGTTCCTCTACAAGGATGAGGTAAGAGTAGTTGGTTCAGCACTCGGACTTCCTGACAAGATGGTTTACAGACAGCCATTCCCGGGTCCTGGCCTTGGCGTTAGATGCACTGGCGCTATCACAAGAGACAGACTCGAGGCGCTGAGAGAGGCCGATGCTATCGCAAGAGAAGAAATCGACAAGCTGCCTGAGACACCATGGCAGTACTTCGTAACAATTCCTGACCTCAAGTCAACAGGAATCAAGTATGTTAACGGCGAAGGCCAGAGATACATGGGATGGCCTGCAGTAATCAGAGCCGTTAACACCGTAGATGCTGTAACTGCTGAATCCGTACAGCTCCCATGGGAGACGCTTTGCACTATCAGAGATCGTATCATGGCAGAAGTTGATGGAATTAACAGAGTGCTCTGGGATTACTCTAACAAGCCAATGGCAACAATCGAGTGGGAATAATCAAGAAAATCCAGCAACCCGTTGAAAATACTGGATTTTAGAAAGTGGAAAATGCCTTATGGCAACACTTTGGCAACAAAACAGTCACTAGAATATTATAGCAATACAAAACGCTATCCAACATTGAGATAAAAGTTGGATAGCGTTTTTTCGTTACCATAATTGTGGGCTGTCTTTACTTGGGGAATAGAAGTCGGTAGATGAATAGCGCCAATCATCATATTCTTCCTGGGTTATTTCACCTTTACGTAGAGCGTCGCACTTTCTGGCCCATTCATAGATGTTAAGAATCAAACCATCATCAAGCCTGTTGGGGTCTGTAAGTACAGCAACGCAGCCTTCATCTCTGATTGTGAGTGTCAGTCCGTGTGAATCCTCAAGTGAGAATAATGTATGCATGATGCCATTCATGGTATCAGTGTTAGGAACATCCAGAGCACTTACAGATATTTCAAATACATTTGCCAGTTTTTCAAGGGTGTCAATCTTAGGTGTTCTTTTGTCGGATTCATACTGAGCAATTCGGATATCTGCTGTTACATCAGAATAACCAATGGCTACACCGAGATCTTTCTGAGTCATTCCGACTTTGCGACGGAAGAATTTAATACGTTCACCAATTGACATGTTAATAATCTCCTATCTATTCAAATAATGAAAATAATTTGGATAAATGGAATATAGCATATTTGTTTAATATATTCAAGATAAACTAAACAAAAAAGTTTAATATTTTTCTTTAAAAACTATTGACTTAAACAAAAGTGTTTAGTAATATAAGGTACTAAACAAAAAAGTTTAGTAAATAAACTGTAAACAAGGAGGAAAAAGTATGCGACGAAAGACAGTAATGAATGCAGAAGAGGTCGCTGATGAGCTGGGAATATCAAAAGCATATGCTTACAAGATAATTCAGAAGCTGAACAACGAACTGAAAGAGAAGGGATATTTAACTATATCCGGAAAAGTTAACACTCACTATTTTAACGAAAGAATCTGTTATGGGATTAGAAAGGAGGACATGTAATGTCGGTATACAAAGATCAGGAATTTGGAACCTGGCGAGTAGTGTTCAGATACACTGACTGGCAAGGTCATTCAAGACAGACCCAGAAGCGCGGGTTTGCAACAAGAAGAGAGGCTGTTGCCTGGGAAGCAGAGCAAAAGGCGATAAAGCGTGTGAATCTGCATATGAAATTCAGTTCGTATGTGGAACTGTATTATGAGGATATCAAATCAAGAGTGAGACTCACAACTTTCAAAAACAAGGAATATATTATCGAAACTAAAATACTTCCGTATTTTAAGGACAGAAAAGTTGACTCGATAACCCCAAGAGATATCATCTGCTGGCAGAACGAGATGAAGTCTGCAAAAACTGATGATGGAAGTCCGTATGCAGAGACATATCTTAGAACTATTCACAACCAGATGAGTGCATTATTCAATCATGCAGTTCTCTTCTATGGATTACCGGAGAATCCGTGCAGAAAAGCCGGTAGCATGGGAAAGAAGGAAGCTCCGGAAATGCTCTTCTGGACGCTGGATGAATATGAGAAGTTTGCTGAAGTAATGATGGATAATCCAAGATTATATTATGCCTTTGAGATTCTGTACTGGTGTGGTTTGAGAGAGGGCGAATTACTTGCTCTGACAAAAAAAGATATTGATTTTAAGAGAGGCACAATCACAGTGGTCAAATCATATCAGAGAATTGAGGGAGATGATATCTTCACTGATCCTAAAACTCCAAAGGGCTTCAGAGTAATTGACATGCCGGACTTCTTAGTTAGTGAATTAAAGGATTATGTAAATATGCAATATAAGTTGGAGCCTGACGAGCGACTTTTCAAAACTACTAAGTATGGTCTCAATAAAGCCATAGAACGAGGAGCTAAGAAGGCTGGTGTTAAAAAGATTAGAGTTCACGATCTTAGACACTCACATGTATCATTGCTGATCAATCAGGGATTCTCAGCAGTTGATATAGGCAAGAGAGTAGGACATAAGGCTATAGATATCACGCTCAGATATGCCCATATGTTCCCAAGCACGCAGCAGAAAATGGTAGAAGAATTAAATAATCAGAGAAAGGTGGAAAAAGATGAAGCAGGACAACAGCAGAAGAGTGAAGAATAAAACAGTGGTATTTCGTGTCACAGAGGAAGAACTGAAGCTTATTACAAGTATGGCTGATATTTCCGGAATGTTAAGGCAGGAGTATCTGCTGAAAAGAGCATTGGAACAATCTATTGCAGTATATCCGAATTCAAGAATGTATAAGGCGTTGAAAAATAAGATGTCAGAAATACTTGAGGAATTGCAGCGGATTGAAGCTGGCGAGGACATAGACGGAGAGTTGATAGATTTAATCTCGTTTATGACTGATGTAATGAAACAATTAGAAGGAGGAAGATGAATGAATGACAAAAAAGAAATGACTGCCCCTAATCAGTCTGTTGGCGCAGACTTGGAGCAGTCAATATGTAATGATATTTCTATTATAACAGGCGAGTCAAGTTTTGAAGATCTTGACACCAAAACTGCAGCAGAAATAATGGATAGCTGCTATCCGCCCAGAACACCAATAGTACCGGGATTGATATTTCCCGGTACAAGCATCCTGGTAGGACCACCTAAGATCGGAAAGTCATTTCTTCTTTTGCAGGTGGCATATCATATTAGTAGAGGTATGGAATTATGGGGACGTCCTGTAAGACAGGGAACAGTTCTGTATCTGGCACTTGAAGATGACGAGCAAAGATTGCAGAAAAGAATGAACGATATGTTTGGCACAGACAGTACAAACAGACTGTATTTTGCCACTGAATCGTATTGCATTGGCGAGGGTCTGGAGAAGCAGATTAGAAGATTCTTAGTTGCACATCCGGACACAGTTCTTGTAATCATAGATGTTCTTCAAAATGTAAGAAAATCAGACAGCAAGAGCTATGCCGAGGACTATGATTTTATATCTGCTCTCAAGAGAATATCAGATTGGAGAAATCTTGGGATAATAATCGTTCATCATACAAGAAAAGAAGAATCATCTGATCCACTTCAGCTGGTATCAGGTACAAATGGTCTTGCCGGTGCAGCAGATACAACCTATGTACTGACTAAGAAAGACAGAATGGAGAATGAGGTTGAAATGATCATATCCGGAAGAGATACCAGTGATGTTAAGGCTCATCTGGTTCTGGACAGAGATACAACATTGTGGATGCTGAAGGATATTGAGCAGGAACCGTGGAAGAAAAATGCAGATCCATTGCTTGAAAGGATAGACAAAGAAGTTGTGGCAGATAAGGATTACTGGATAGGATCAGCCACGGACATTCTGAGGGAACTTCCCGGCCTGGAAATGAAGCCGAATGTCATATCTAGAAAATTGAATGCAAATGTAGGCGATCTTCTTTACAGCTTCAATATCAGGATGAGATCGGACAGGACATCCAGAGAACGCAGAATCGAGTTTACCAGAGAAAAACCAATAACAACAAAGAATGACGATTATGACGATTATGACGATGTTTCGGACAGCAGTGACGATTCCGAGATACCGTCATATTGTGACGATAACGCAAAACAATTACAGGTATCTCAAATACCGTCATTACCGTCATTATCGTCACTACAGCAGGAACACAAGAATATGGAGGTTAATCAATATGAAGAAATATAAAGATATTACAATAATCGGCGTTGACCATGGATATGGCAACATTAAGACAGCTAACACATGCTTCAAGACCGGCGTGCTGACATCAGATAAGGAACCGGTTTTCAAGGAGGAACTTCTTATTTGGAAGGACCGCTACTATATCATTGGATCCGGTCATAAGGAGTTTACAGCAGATAAGATCAAGGATGAGGACTACTACGTGCTGACACTCGCAGCGATAGCAAGAGAACTCAGCATTGCAGGTATGTACAGTGCGGATGTATTCCTTGCAGCAGGTCTTCCTCTGACATGGGTGAGTGAGCAGAGAGAGGACTTCAAGAGGTATCTGCTAAGAAATAACACTGCCGACTTCGTCTATAAGAACAAGGCATATCACATTCGCTTTGTGGGTGCAGATATTTATCCGCAGGGATTTGCAGCAGCTATAAATAATATCGGTGAGTTCGGCGGTATGAATATGCTCTGCGATATCGGCAATGGAACAATGAATGTCATGTATGTGATAGATAAAAAGCCTGATCCGAGTAGATGTTTCACTGAAAAGTTCGGTACCCATCAGTGCATGATACAGGCAAGAGAGAACATCATGAGCACTCATCATTCAGAAGCACCGGAGGAGATAGTAACACAGGTGCTTAGAACTGGTACAGCAGATATTGCTCCGGAATTTCTTGAAACGATCCGTTCCACTGCAAATGAATATGTTGATGGAATATTCCTAAGACTGCGTGAGCATGGCTATGAACCAAAACTGATGAAGCTCTATGTGGTAGGTGGCGGCGGATGTCTCATAAAGAACTTCGCTGACTATGACGAGAAGCGTGTGATCATCAATGATGATATCTGCGCAACAGCTAAAGGCTATGAGCGTATGGCAGAGCTAAAACTCTCAAGGGGCGGTGGTTATTAGTGGATACTAAACGCATAAGCCTGAGATTCAATCTGGACAATGAGAGTGATCGCATCGCATGGGAATATCTCGAAACTAAGAGTGAATCTAAGAACAGAGCAATAATTGAAGCTCTAAGGTGTGTAGCTGAAAATGAAAAGCCTATAGCTGAGATAATCAGGGAGACAATCATTGATTGCCTGAAGAATGTAACACTAGCACCCGAGCCATCGAAAAATGAACCTGATATGGTCGCAAGTGCCGATGAAAGTCTGCTATTAGAGGCTATGGACAGCTTTCTTGGCTGTTGACATCAAGCTGATGCCATGTATTGAGACACTGAACTGATATGTGGCATCAAGCTAATGCCACACCTAAATCAAACGAATATAGAACACATTTCCTTCGAATGGATCAAACTAACGAAAAAAAGCTGTCCATAGGTATAGCGAGCATCGGATTTTGCCGTACAAAATCCTTGAATCCACACCGCAGGGGATGTGGACTTAGCCCAGGGGACACCCCTGAATACCCCGTAATAATAAAGATTGGAGACGAAATTATGAATAAAAACAATAAAACAGCAAGATTGGAATTGCGAGTCCGACCCGGAGATAAAGAGAAAATCGCACGAGCCGCTAAGCGTAGCGGAATGTCAATTGCAGAATACGTTGTACACTGCTGCCTGAAGCAGGTTCCTAAGGCAAAACCACCTGAAGAACTGTGGGAGCTGTTCAATGAACTGCATGAGATAATAAGAGAACTCTCTGCAGAGAAGCAACAGAAGCTGTCACAACTGATACTAAGACTGCAGGAGGTGATCTGATGGCAACGACATCGTTATGGCACATTAAAGGCAGACTGTCCGACCTAATCGACTATGTTGAGAATCCTGAGAAAACTGTTCCAAAGGGAACTGAGGACTTCTTCAATGTATTCGATTATGTGAGGAGAGAAGATAAAACTAAGGATCAGTATGTAACTGCAATTAACTGTATTGAAGAAATTGCGCTGCAGCAGATGATACTTACCAAACAGCAGTATGGGAAGACAGACGGATATATCGCCTGGCATGGATACCAGAGCTTTCAGATAGGAGAGGTTGCTCCGGAGATAGCTCATGAGATAGGCGTTAAGCTAGCAAGAGAAATGTGGGGTGATAGATTCCAGATTGTTGTTACAACGCATCTTGACAAGGATCACATTCACAATCATTTTGCTTTCAATTCCGTTTCATTCAAAGATGGTGGAAAGTATAACTATTCCAAGAAAGAACT
>JAZUDV010000028.1:0-105090 GCA_045639825.1 Anaerovoracaceae bacterium | reverse complement strand
CTTCTTGTCGCCCCATACATTAGCCTCGCCGGCTTCACCGTCTGCTGCGATGATACCCTTAACAGTTTCGATCATCTCAGCCTTCTGCTCTTCAGTCAGATCTGGATCAAGCACGAATAGAAGTTCATAATCTCTCATGTTTTCTCCTCCTTTGGTCTTACGACACCGATTCTCTCGGTGTAGTAGGGTTAACGTGTCCGTATTGACACGCCATATCATTATACTTGAAATCCCAATAAAATCAAGCAAATTATCTAAGTTTTCCTTCGGCAACAGCTTTCAGGTGCGAACCATACGGACTCTTGCCGTATTTCTTTGCTGATTTGAGCAGTGTCTCCTTGTCAATCCAGTCATTTCTGAAGGCGATTTCCTCAGGAGCACTGATCTTGATACCCTGCCTCTGCTCTACCATACGGACAAAATCAGCTGCGTCTACCAGCGAATCCATCGTTCCTGTGTCGAGCCATGCGAAACCTCTTCCGAGCAGCTGAACATTCAGTCTGTCTTCCTTAAGATACATATCATTCAAGGTTGTGATCTCAAGCTCGCCTCTGTCTGATGGTGTAACATTCTTAGCCATTTCGCTAACACCTGCAGGATAGAAGTAGAGACCGGTAATCGCGTAATTGCTCTTAGGATGTTTTGGCTTCTCCTCTACGGAGAGAACCTTGCCATCATCATCGAATTCAACAATTCCGAATCTTTCCGGATCATGCACATAGTAGCCAAATACTGTTGACCTGTCCTCATTTAATGCTCTATCCACAGCCTTCTTCAGCATTGGTCCGAAGTTGTTGCCATAGAAGATATTATCGCCGAGTATCATTGCTCCGGCTTCACCGCCCAGGAATTCCTCTCCTATTATAAAGGCCTGTGCGAGTCCATCCGGTGATGGCTGAACCTTGTAGGACAGGGATACTCCAAACTGCGATCCGTCTCCGAGGAGATTCTCGAATCTCGGAGTGTCCTCCGGAGTTGATATGATAAGTATATCCTTAATTCCTGCCAGCATCAGGGTCGACAGCGGATAATAAATCATCGGCTTGTCGTAGATAGGCAGCAGTTGTTTACTTGTAACCATTGTGAGTGGATACAGCCTTGTTCCGGCTCCACCAGCGAGAATAATTCCCTTCATAGGATCATCCTACCTTTCCTGTTTCTTCAGCGCTTGCTTGTTCATGAAATTCTCAACGAGTTTGGTCAGATCCTTGGCCGGATGCTGGAATATATCCTGTCCGAACAGCACTGTCAGCGCCAATGCGAATACGGTGAACAATACCGTCGCCAGTGCATCACTGTCTCCACAGATATTAACCAGCAGTGGGAATAGTCCAAGTCCATTGATCCAGTAGCATATAGGTCTATGCCAGAAGTATATATTAAGAGTATTAGCGCCTATCTTGGAGATTATACCCATCTCCCTGTTCGGAATAACGATTATTACCGCCAAGCTGATCAGCAGTGCGATTGCCCATATTCCAATTCTTATTGCCCATGCAGTAGCTGTGATATTGCCAAAATATGTGCTGAGGAATTCGTATGATCTGCGACCGGTGAACCACTTTCTCATTGCGTACATATTCCATGGTCCCAAATAGCAAATAAGCAGGGATGCTGCAACAACGATCCATGCAGCAATCTTCGCCTTGCGTTGCTCTGAGAATTCAATGAGTTTGCCCGCATCTACATAATATCCCAGCAAGAATATCGGATAGAAGTTGATCATTCTTGATAGGCTTAGTACATCGCCAACAGCCGGGAAGTAGCCGATGATAGCGCTGAGAGCAAATGATCCGATCAGCATTATCTTCCAGTCTACCTTCCTGAACAGATAGAGAAGCAGCTCATACATGGCTAGAACAAACAGATACCAAGGAATGCCCGGCTCCGTAAACCAGTAGAAATTCGGGTGCTGTCCTATAAGCGTTCTTACAATATGAATGAAGAACTTAAGTCCATAACCGCAGAGGATAAATCCTATAATCTTATCCCAACGAATTTTGGTATTCCCCTTAATTCCGTTAGCAGCCTGATCCTCTGTAATGTAGTGTTTGTGCATCAGACCCGAAACGAAAATAAAAGCCGGCATATGGAATGAATAAATCCATAGGGTAAACCATCTGATACTGTGGCTAACCGAAACATAGTCAGTAGTCAGGTGTCCGACTACAACCAGGAAAATTAATAAAGCTTTGACATTGTCATATTTGTAAATTCTTGGCTTCATATCTTCCTATTTAACAACCCTTCTGACTGTTACCAATCTCTTCTTATTGACCTTGCTAATCCTTACGCCCGCAACGCTGGTTGCCTCGATCATCTTGCCGTCTCCGACGTAGATTCCAACGTGCTTGCTATAGCATACAATATCGCCCTTCTGAGCATTTGCCAGTGAAACGCCCTTGCCCAACTTGTGAATCTTGCCATGACTCAGAGGAATATTGATGCCGTATCTTTCATACATTCGCTTAACGAACCACACGCAGTCGATTCCCTTAGTCAGGCTACTGCCGCCATATTTGTATGGAGCTCCCATATAAGTCTTGGCTGCAGCGACCATTTCTTTTCCATTCTTGAATACAGGAATACCATCAAAAGTTTTCCAGTCTTCTCCTTTAGGCAGTCCAATCGTGCCCTTCTTGATTGTTGCAGGTTTACCTTCATCTAGAATCTTTACGATCTTTCTGGTTTTGGATATTACGCTGCCATTAATGCTGGTGTATATGGTTGCCCTTATCTGAGTTCCCTTGCGACCCTTCTTAATGACCTTGGAATCACCGGCCAGCATGGTTTTGTCCTTCTTGTAATTCGGTGTAGGTGTATAGCTTACAGTTTTATTCTTCACACATGCTACGTGAAACTCCAGCTTATCCGCACCCTTAGCCTTTGTAAGCTCCTTCAGTTGTTGACTTGCCGCTGCTACATTCACTATCTGTGATCTTGTGTCCAGATCATCAGCCTTTTCAATCGTCAGTCTGCCCTTGGTATCTATAGCAGTTAATGTAGCTCCGGACACCACGTATTCCTCGGCAACGTCCATCACTACGGCTTGGGCGTTTTCTTCAGATTCAAGATAGCATATAGGCTTTCCATCAACATTGATGGAATATGGGTACATCTTCGCAACAAGCTTCGCCCCCTCAGCAATGAAGGCCATGACAACTGCACACGCGAAGAGCGTAACAACAATCAGCCGTTTATTCTCGCCAACAGATTTAACCAGTCTGTTATTTCCGGGAATTTTATTTTTAATTTTCCGTAGAATCTCTTTGATCTTATTCATGTTTATTTCTTGAATTGTTTGATAAAGCTTATAACAGAATTCTTCTGTCTTGCTGCAGTGGCCTCTGCAATCTCTGCCGAAGTCGGATTCATAGTGTGTTTAATTTCCTTAATGCAAGATTTAAATGTTTTCTTGCTGACTTTGAGCACCTGATATTCGTTACTTGAATCCATGGAAGCAACCACTGCCATGTCGTATTCTCCCGACATCCGCTGTGTTTCTATATCCCATGTTGCCAAATCTGCCAGCTGCATTTTCACAAGTGCCCGTATATCGCTTTCAGGCATGTTTGTTTCCATTTCGCCGCTAATTGCATCGAGTATTGCTCCGTACTTGGTGAGCAAGGTTTTGGATGACATCATCTTATTAAGCATCGCTTTGACAACTTTGAGTTGATTCTTAACTCTCAGCTGATCTTCGCTGCCATAAGCCTTTCTTTCTCTTGCGTAATACAGTGCACCTCTGCCCATCAGATGAAGGTTACCCTTCTTATATAGATGATTGTTGAGCGACCCGTGGAATTCCATAGGATTATATATGTCTATGCCGCCTATCGCGTCAACAACATCCACGCAGGCATCGAAATTCACCTTAACATAGTAATTCATGTCGTATCCGGTCCAGTCCTTGATGGTATTCAAGGTTTCGTCGACACCATAAATGCCTGTATGTGTCAGTTTGTCCATTGTGCCGGTTCTATGCAGTGGTACATATGCATCTCTTGGTATTGATGTAAGCAGAACCTTCCTTGTCTTAGGCGAAACTGTAACAATCATATTAACATCGCTTCGCTCCAGATCATATCCTTTCTCTTCGTTCCACTGATCGATTCCGGTGATATACACATTAAACGCATCCTCTGTTACGTCAACACCCGTTGCCTTTGCAGAACTTTCTGTGTCATCAACTGTAATTCTTGCAAACATAGCATACGTGCTTGCCAGATAATAAATACCCAAGCCATATATCGCAATGAATAATGCTGCCAAGACTATACCTGTAATACGCAAAGCCTTCTTCTGTCTCGAAAACAGGAATCCGGCCAAAAGCAGAAATACCAGCAGGACAAGGATAAACCCAACTACCATACTCCTGGGAAATGCATCTACTACTGTCAGCATCACGAAGAAAGCAATGCCTACCAGCATCATCAAGATGAATAGTATGAGGTATAGCGGCTTACGAGAGGCTTTATTCATAGATGTTTCGTGTTTGTTATAACTATTACTTCTCATCGTCTTTCTTCTTGTATGAACCCCTTGGTGGTAATTTCTTCTCAGGCTGTTTAGGAACTATGATAATTGCGAGATACAGCAATGCAATCAGTGCCAGGAAGAATGCATCCTTGTACAGTTCTCTACTGATAAGAACCGCTACAATACCCATAATTCCAACTATTCCATAGATAATCAGCACGGATCTTCTCTGTCCGTATCCTGCAGCAACCAGATGGTGATGCAGATGCTCCTTGTCAGGAGTCATAATCGGCTGTCCTCTCCAGAGACGTCTGATAATTGCATATCCTGTATCGAAAATAGGAACTGCAAGTGCCAGAATAGGGATGATAGCGCCTACCATTGTCGCTCTCTTAAGAGGTGAAATAACCGACAGAACTGCAATCATATAGCCCAGATACAACGAGCCTCCATCTCCCATGAAGGTCTTGGCCGGCGAGAAGTTGTATGGCAAGAAGCCTGCACAACCACCGGCAACTGCCATCATTGCAACGCATACGCTCATTGAGCCCAGTCTTGCTCCGTGAATATATGCAACATATGCAAGGGACATTGCCATTATCATGGTAGTACCTGCAGCCAAACCATCCATTCCATCCATTAGGTTGACCGCATTGGTAACACCTACAATCCACAGAACGGTAATACTGTATGCTAACACGCCGTTGAGCATGAGGTTGGCACCGGTATGGGAGAAGGAAAAGATGTGTCCGATGAAGGAAATCTTAATTCCCATGAAATATACCAGTGAGGCAACAGCCCACTGACCCGCAAATTTGATTACCGGCTTGAGATCAAACTTGTCATCAAGCGCACCAATCAGGTACATCAACAATCCGCCAAGAATCGCCGTTCTCAGTTGTGGACTGTTACCAGCAGGGATGATCATCGCAATGGATGTACCGATAACCATGGCCATACCACCAAATCTTGGAATTGGTCTGTCGTGTATTCTTCTGTCATCTCGAGGTCGGTCTATAATGTCGAGCTTGTGCGCAAGCTTAATACTGAGCGGCGATATGAGGAATGCCCCCAGGAAAGCGATTGCGAAAACTTGAATAACCTGAAGTAAATAATTATTCATCTAGCCTCCTAGTCTCGCCTTCTCACTACTTACCGAGCAGACGTCTGATTTCAGCTTTGTACTGTTCAACTCCGTCCTGAGTGAACGGATCAATCTTCATTAATTTGCCTGTAACCCCGGCTGTCATCATCAGGAAGTATAACAGCTGTCCAATTGAATATTCTGTATTGTCCTTGATATCAATTCTGATAATAGGAACATCAGCCTGTCTGTGTGCAGCAATAACACCTTCCATTGCCAGGTGGTTGATCTCGTTGAGAGATCTTCCTGCCATTGTGTCACCTGCGCTGGCAGGGATAATAACATCTCTGTCCCAATTCTCAACATTAAGAATAGTCTCGAAGAGGAGGTGCTTGCCATCCTGCAGGTACTGTCCCATTGAATGAAGGTCTGTGCTTAATGTCAGTGAAGCAGGGAAGAGGCCCTTGCCTTCCTTGCCCTCGCTCTCTCCGAAGAGCTGCTTGCACCATTCACCTATAAGTCTGAAAGCCGGGTTATAGTACTCGAAGACTTCGATGTCCTTACCTGCATTGTTAAGAGCAAATCTTGTCAGTGCATATCTAACGCCCTCGTTCTTCCAGAAATCCTTATCTGCAGCAATATCCTTAGCTCCTGCCACGAATGACTTGATGTCAACTCCTGCTACTGCGAGTGGGAACATGATTCCTGCAGTAAAAGCAGAATACCTGCCTCCGATGTTTCCCGGGATTTCGAAGGATCTGTATCCCTCTGCATTAACCTCTTCTCTCAGAATTCCCTTAACAGGATCGGTGATTGCAATAACTCTATCTGAGATGTCATCGCCATACTTCTTGTGAAGTTCTTCCTTAATAACGCTGAATGCAATTCTTGTCCCCATAGTTCCGCCGGACTTGGAAACAACGCATATGCAAGCATTTTTCTCGCGAACGATGTCTACAATGCCGGCAAGAGTTGCACCACTCATATTGTTTCCTGCATATACAATTTCAGGATATCCTTCGCGCTGACCAATGGTTGCGTCAATAACTGCAGCAGTTCCGAGATATGATCCACCGATACCTGCAACAACCATAGTGTCGTACTTGGACTGAACATCCTTGGCAATGCTAATCATCTTATCGATAAGCTCAGCAGGAATATTGATTGGCCAGTTAACCCAGCCTGTATAATCCTCGCTGTCCTGTCTCAGATAGTCCATTATTGTGAGAGCTTCATCATAGTTCTTGTCAATGCTGTTTCTGATCTCTCCAACATTATCCAGATTAAGTTTAATATTCATTACTGCCTCCTAATACTTCCTACCTATTACCATACATCTTCTCATAATACTGTTGGTACTCGCCGCTGATGATATTCTTCCACCAGTCTTCATTGTCCAGGTACCACTGAATTGTCTTCTTAATTCCATCCTCGAACTTGGTCTCAGGTAGCCATCCCAGTTCGTCATGTATCTTGCTAGGGTCGATGGCATATCTCTGGTCATGACCCTTTCTGTCTGTTACATACTTAATCAGACTCTCAGGTTTGCCAAGCTGATTAAGGATTATCCTAACTACATCAATATTGGCCTTCTCATTATGTCCGCCAATATTGTAAACCTCGCCGACACGACCCTCTCTCATAACAAGATCTATCGCTCTGCAATGATCCTCAACATAGAGCCAGTCTCTTACGTTAAGGCCTTGTCCGTATACCGGAAGCTCCTTGTCAGCCGTTGCGTTGGCAATCATAAGAGGTATCAACTTCTCAGGGAACTGATAAGGTCCGTAGTTATTGGAGCATCTGCTGATGCTGACCGGCAGTCCGAAGGTTCTATGATATGCCATTGCGAGCAAATCAGCTGATGCCTTGGATGCGCTGTACGGGCTGGATGCCGTGAGAGGCATTGTCTCTATGAAGAAGAGGTCCGGTCTGTCGAGCGGCAGGTCTCCGTATACTTCATCTGTGCCCACCTGGTGGAATCTCTTAACTCCATACCTGATGCTCGCATCCATCAGCACCTGTGTTCCAAGAATATTGGTTTTAAGGAAGATGCCCGGATCCTCGATGGATCTGTCAACATGTGACTCTGCCGCAAAGTTGACTACGATATCGAAATTCTCCTCAGCGAACAGTTTGTCAATTGCCGCAGCATCCGCAATGTCTGCCTTGACGAACTTGAAATGAGGATTATCCATAACACCCTTGAGTGTCTCCAGATTGCCTGCATATGTCAGCGCGTCTACAACAACAATATCATCATCCGGATGAGCCTTCATCTCATAGAATACGAAATTGCTGCCGATAAAACCCGCTCCACCTGTAACTAATATCTTCATATCTATATCCTCTACTTCTTATAGAATTCAGAAATGAGTTCGCATACCTTCTCGACATCAGTCTTCTCAAGACCGTAGTAGAGAGGCAGTCTCAGTAATCTCTCGTATGTAACCGTTGTGTATCTGTCTTCGCCATGGAATCTGCCAAAATTCTTGCCGGCTGGTGCGGAATGCAGCGGTACATAGTGGAATACTGCACTTGCGCCATTTTCCTTGAGATACTTGATAAGAGCATCTCTCTCAGCTATATCTGCCGCCTTGATATAGAACATATGAGCATTGTGCACACACTCTTCAGGCACATAAGGCAGCTCGATGCGTCCTGCAGCAGCAAGTGGCTGAAGGTTCTCCATATATGTTTTCCAGCTGGAGTGTCTGTCCTCGTTGATTTTCTCTGCAATCTCGAGCTGAGCCCAGAGGTAAGCTGCATTGATATCACTTGGCAGATAGGATGAACCCATATCTACCCAAGTATACTTGTCAACCTGACCTCTTAAGAAGACGCTGCGATTGGTTCCCTTCTCTCGAATTATCTCAGCCTTCTCGATATTGGCCTCATCTCTGATCAGGAGAGCTCCACCTTCTCCCATGCTGTAGTTCTTGGTCTCATGGAAGCTGTAGCATCCGTAATCTCCGATGCTGCCGAGTGCTCTACCCTTGTATGTCGACATAACGCCCTGAGCCGCATCCTCAACAACTGTAAGATTGTGTCTCTTGGCGATATCCATAATTGTGTCCATTTCACAGCCTACACCGGCGTAATGAACGGGAGCAATAACCTTGGTCTTGTCCGTAATCGCATCCTCTATCAGTTTTTCGTCAATATTCTGAGTGTCAGGTCTGATATCAACGAAAACAAGCTTGGCTCCTCTCAGGACGAAGGCATTAGCTGTTGATACGAAGGTGAATGAAGGCAGGATTACCTCATCACCCGGCTTGACATCTGCAAGTATTGCAGCCATATCAAGTGCAGTCGAGCACGATGTTGTCAGGAGAGACTTGGCTACTCCCGTGCGTTCTTCAATCCATTCGTTGCACTTCTTGGTCATCGGTCCGTCACCGCAGACTTTACCTGCAGCAAGAACCTCCGATATGTACTTTTCTTCCGTTCCTACAATTGGAGCTCTGTTGAATTTGATCATAGACAACCCCTTTACAAATGATTGTTTAGAAATAATATGAATGTCCCCTACCCATCACATAGAAGTGATACAGCTGGGTTCCGACATGTAATAACAAAGTAACTGCCAATACTGCGAAATACAGCAGTCTCGCAGACTTCTTATTCTTAAGAAAGTCCTTATCAAAGAAGTTCTCTATGGCAACAACTATTGCACAGAGGAAGAAATAGTAACATCCAAACTGTCTTCCCCAGCCGAAATTGCCGTGCTCACCTCTTGTTCCTTCCTCGAAGAATATAGCCCATTCCAGAATGCCCATCAGCAGCATTCCAAGTGCTATCTGAAATCTTATATCTTTAAATTTCCTGATATTAAATGCAAATACAATGATTGGGAACAGCAGTCCGCAAACTGCCGCAATGCCTATATTGTAATTGGAATTGAGAAGATGGCTGAGTCCCATCTCCACAGAATTCTGGCTGCCCTCTCCATAAATACTGCTGTTAAGCATGAGGATGAGGATGCCGGATGGAACCATTGATAATCCGAAGATAACCAGTCTTCCGAATCGTCTGCCGATATTACCCTCGCTTGAATGAGCAATCAGCTCAATAATGAATACCACTATCAGTGTAGGTATGAATACCAGCATGAACGATGGTTTGGCCCATACAGATATCACGGTTGATACCATTAATCCAAGCCACATTGCCGGACTGATATGTTCCATATAATTCTCGTATATTCTGACGAACAGATATAGTGATATCAGTGCACAGAATATCATGAGCTGCTGTGTCGGACTGTGCCATGCGAAAGTGCACCAGCTGGATTTGTATACGTTCTCATGTATATAAGGTATATACATCGATCCGGTATAGAACATCAGCAGTGCCGCCAGCTCAGCAGGCAGTCTGTTATTGTCTGAAACGATTCCGTCCTTGCTGTGATACAGACGAATAAGCGCACAGTTCATAAACAGAATGCCAACTATTACCAGGCCCATATAAATGGCAATACCAATGGTATTCCCGCCCAGGTTATACAGGAAATTAAATATCCAGGTTATAAGTCGAACGCCATGCTGTTCCTTAGACATTTCAACGTACAGATATGTATCGCTAACGTATCCGCCGTTATATCTGATTGACTGCATATAGAACAGGAAGGTGCTTGCCATGAGCAATAGTACAGCAGCACAGATAAACAGTATGTCGTTCCATTTTATTCTCTTGTTGTTCTGTAAATTATTATTTATCATTCTACAACCTGATTCTGTTGATTGTGTGTTTCGTTACGTATTTTCCAGAAAGTTATCGCTGCCAGCACTGACCCCAGAATTGTCATCAGTACCGCATACATTGCAACTGCTCCCATAATGCCATAATTGATTACGAAGAATTTGGACAGCAGCAGTGCAGCAAGTGCTGTTGCAACATAGCTGTACAGCAAAGTCTTGTGCAGCCTGACGATTGTGATGACAGTGTTAAAGAATACCGAGTATGCCAACATGCCACCACCTATTACAACCACAAGCAGTTCAGTCTTATAGTCAGACAAATCTGTTCCGAAGAACCAGGATAGAATTGGAATTGCGATAGTTAGTGCTACAACGACTGCCAGCAATTCAAGGCCCATGATAACGGTACACTGCCTTAGAACCAATCTTCTGAATTTGGTGTAATTCTTCTCCTGCCATACCTCTGCATAAGTGGTGATGATAGGATTGAAAATAAAGTGTGCAACGAGCTGAATTACGAAGGCCGGCATGAATACCATATTGTATATTGCCTGCATCTCTTCAGTCAGATATGCATCAATCGCATATTTAGGTGCATTACTGATGTACATGTTCAGAAAGAGACTGACGAACAGAGGGAATCCCTCAATAAACATCAGCTTCATTCGGTCCCATTTGAAGCTCGGCTTGAGTGTGCAGAAATCTCTTGCGGCATTGTACGATGTCATCATAAATACTGTGAAAGATACCGCAACGCATACGATGCAAGATAGCAGGAGATTGTGTGTAACAATTCTTACCAAGCAAAAGCTCAGCATTTCCATAATATATCTCACACAAGATGCCTTGGTTGCTACATCCAATCTTCCCAGCTGCTGCATTCTTCCGTGAAGCACGTCGGAGAAGGCTTGTATGCCCTTCAGTGCGCACATCAGGAAAACAACTGCAAACTTGGTGGCTGAATAGTGTCTGAATACGGAGCCATAGATGCAGTATCCCAGAGTTGCAATAAGCATCGCTATGCAGCTCAGAAATCTGCTGCCGTAGTATTCTTCAAAGCTGTACTTCTCAAGAACATCAGATGATTGAAATTTTCTGAAACCATACTGTCCAAGGAACAATAGCAATGCTGCAACGGCAAATGCGATAGAAAAGATGCCGCCGTCCTTCAGACCATTGGTTCTTGACAGAACCATCAGCATGATTGGTGACTCTGCCGCCGACATGCACGCATTAATCGCATTCCAGATATATGCGCTTCTGTTGATATTATTCGTTTTGCTCAGTAAGTTTCTGATCTTATTCAGCATTGGTTTGTGATTCCAGTCTATTTCTTCTATATTGCATTACTACCAAGGTAGCAAGAATGACACCAATAAGTGTAATGATTATTCCGGAACTTAGTCCCGGTGTCTTGTATGTCAGCTCAATCTCATGATTGCCTTGAGGAACTGCTACTCCAAGGAAGCAGATATTTACACCATCCTTAATGGTTGCGACCTTGTTGCCATCTACGTAAGCTGTCCAGCCATCCTGGTTCAGAACGGACAGATACAGAATTGAATCCTTATCTGTACTGATGCTGCCCTTGATTGCATCGTTATCATAACTCTCCACATTGATGCAGTCAGATTGCAAGGTTGTCGCAGCATCCTTATATATATCCATAGGAATTACATACACCTTTATTGAATCATATGTATATGTACCTATCCTGTCTATGTTGACCTTGATATCTCCACCAATCTTACCGTAATAACCGAGGTTGATGTAGAAATCCTCAACATCACTGTATCCCTGGTTCTTACCCTTGCGCATCTGTGCCGCCTTAACGACATTGCCCTTGCTCAGTTCAATCTTGAACTTCTCATCATCGTCTCTGCCAAGGCTCTCTCTTACAAGACCTTCGAATGCCACAACAATTCTGGCATCAGTTATCTCAGGAATTGTAATATCAAAGCTGCTGTCTTCACCATTCTTATTAACAGTGAAGCTGCCATTTTGCGATGAACCTTCCCAGTCGATGTTCTTATAATTGCCGATGCTGTAATCGCTCTCTCTTACATCGGTCGCTATATCTGTGGCAGTTGCATGTTTAACACCCTTAAGCTGCTCTGCTGTTCCATCAGCGACAACAATAGCCTGGAGCATCACCTGCTCTCGCTCAAGCGGTGAATAATTCATCAATTCAGATTCTGTAATGTACTGCTTGTAAACAGTTCCGAGTCCCATGCAGTACCGGTTCTTCAGAACCTGAACTCCGTCTATTGTACTGTCATAGCTGTAACCATATGCTGCGTATTCATTGGCACCCGGTTTCATATTCTCGCTGTCACCAAGGAAGTACTTAACACCCATCAGGAAGTCCAGTCCTTCACGGTTATCGTTCGAATATACGGTAGTTCTATCGAAATAACCGGCATTGTTACCCACAATCTTACTGAATGTATGCCAATCTTTATTCATGGTAGACAGATATGTGTAAATGGAGCGGTTACCCCAATACATATTCTCATTCGCACGAACACGTGCAATTCTTGTGTCAGTATATCCATCAACCTGGTCTATCCTGTAGAACGAAGTATCACCCTGCTGAATGACAGGTCCGACTCTCTGTGTGGACTTGGCAAAATCAGATTCAATTCTGCCAACTTGACACAGCTCGTGAATGTTGCTGCCCAGTCCCGGGAAGAGACTGAAGTTGGCATAACCGGCAATTCCGATAATGACAATTGCTACGGAAATTTGCTCAAACTTCTTATCACCCTGTCTCGCCCATTTGGACATAAAGAGTATGAGCAGGCATCCCAATACTGTCTCTACCAATATGCACAGGATCCTTGTTGTGCTGATATTATCCAGCAGCAGTCCGCAAACCCCTATGCCCCATACAGCCAGTATTCCCAGCCATACCAACATTCTCTTAGTTAGCACGGAGTTTCTGAAGGTCTCCTCATTGAAGACTTCCATAGTCATCCATATCATGAAGAATGACAGAACGTAATACCATCTGCCAACAGAATAGCTCATTCCGTTGAAAATGCTTCCCGTAATCGGCAGCAGTGAAGCTGCAAACAGCACGCTTGTCATTATTGCTGCTGTGCTCTTTCTGAAGCGGGTTATTGCAACCGGCATTAGTATTATGCACAAAACCGAAACTCCAATTACCGAATACGGAGTGTGCGTCGGTGACATAACGAAGAATCCGGTTGGAATATTGAGATAATCTGACAATGCATATAATACCTGTGACTGAACCGTAGCATCTGTAGTAGCACCACTCATCTTAAGAAGGGTTCCTGTCAACACGATGCCGGATATCATTATTCCGATGATTCCGTATCCGCAGAAAGACAGAAAATCCTTCAGCAGAGGGTTGCTCTCAGATCTGTATGCATTGTGGCGTCTTATAAAGTAGTAGAGCAGCACTGTAATACCGCCTACATACGCCCATTGAATGCTGTATATAATATGCATTGCCACCGCAGCCATGAACAGCAACGGGTTCTCATGCCTGTATACCTTCTCAAGTCCCAGCAACATCAGCGGCAACAACATCGTTGCCATCAAGAATGTTCCCTGATGAATAATCGCATACATGCTCCATCCGCAGAATGCATAGCAGATTGCTCCCACCGTAGCCTGACGCGAATTCAGGCCCACTTTGGTCGCAAAGAGCAGGAAGAACAGTCCGCTAAGATACTGGCTGATCAGAACCATCAGCGTATATCCGATGTCCAGATATTTCTGAGGGAAGGCTATTACGATATATGTCAATGGATTCAAGAGCTTGGTATTGAACTCCATCAGACTGTCATCACCAAGTCCTATATCCCAGGACCAGCTACTCCAGCCCTGTCCAAGCAGCAATTCATGAATCTTCCTCTTTATTTCGGAATAAATCGGATATGTCTGGGCAATTCCATCGACATTTCCATCCGCATTGGTAAGGAAAGTCCTCGGGACAACAATAAACAGCGCATAAACACAAACTGCTGTGACCAAGAATAGCAGTGTATAACAGACAATCTGTTTTGACAGTCTGTTTTCTGATTGAGTTCTAAGCAGCTTGGTTTGTGTCATTCTAAGTTATTATTGACCAATCGGACATCTGTGCTGATAAGGAATTAGTGATTCCAGTTTATCGGCCTTGTCCGCCTCTCCGCGTCTGATGAATAAATCCTTCTGAATTGAGTTGAGATCAGGATGAACACACAGTCCAAGTCCTATTTCAAGATTTCTCATTACCGCTTCTTCGTGCGGCAACATCTTCTGCTCAAGCTCATCCCATTTACCGGCTGTCCTGAGCTTCTCGAGCTCATCCAATTGCTCTTCATATAGCTCAAGCAGTCTGACCCTGTCTCTTGTTCTCAGAGCTATTTCCCATGCTCGCTCCTTGATGCGGTCATCCTTGCCGGCGATATTCCTGTATATGTTTCGTGCAATTCCGTAGAAAGAATGTTTGCTCGCATAGTTGCAGGCTTTTCTTTCAACAACAACGGCTTCACTCTGATCTTCAGGAGATGCCGGTTCAATTCCGCAAGCAGACAGTTTTTCCCGGATTTCGAGTTTAATCATTCCGTTTTGAGTTGCCTCGTATATCTCCAGATACTCAGCAATATCATTTTCATCAAGGACCTTGCCATAGGAACGGATATCCAATCTGTATTTTCTGAGTTCCGCATACGCAATTGAATTCTCACCCAGCTCGTTCTCCAGCTTGTCGAGCAGATTTCCTGCTACGTCAAGCCCATTATCCTCCAATGCCGGACTATCTATCAGCATTCTGATCTTGAGTCTCTCGATCTGAGAATTATCAGGATACTCTTCAAGATATGCGTTCAGTTTCTTATACAGATCATCTGATCTTGATATCGAATACTCGTTGATAAGAGCCCTTGCCTCAAGAATTTCGGATTTTAGTTTCTCGATCCTGCTGTTATCCCTTACTCCGGAATTCACCTCGACGTCATCACTATAGCCCTCGTAAACGTCAATCAGTCGCTTGGCCTTGGACATGTGTTCCGTGCGAATCAGATTTTCAACCGCAATCTCAAACAAATCGCTGTCTATATCTATCAGGACCGGGTTATAGAATCTGTGCAAAGTGCTATGCTTGTCGTGTCTTCCTATGAAATCTGCACTCAGCTGTTTGTCGTAATACGCTGAGAAAATTGAGTTCAAGACTTCATAGCTGTGCTCATCCAACAGCGCCCTCAGATCATCTGCATCCAGATCCAGAGCCTGCAGTTGATTCATCAATTCTTCAATGCATTTATTGCCATTCTCACGCAGCGCCGATACTTGTGCCTTCCTGCGATGCTGATTGGCCATCAGAAGTCTCTTCTTGCGACTTATGTATGCCGAATGCAATTGTTCCTTGTCAATAAATGGCAGATAATCCGCCCTCACTGTCTGATAGGAGAGCTTACTGCTGAAAATTGCATCATGTCCTTCTCTTCCTTCATGCTGCGGAATATATGCCCACTCATCTCCATACTGTGCTACGAAATATTCAACTATATTACTGAAAACTTCTACCGAGGTGTCCTCAAAATCCAGTCTTGAATATCCGCCGTTAACAATGCTTGACGGGAATACCAGTGGTGCACAGCCGTACTCCATAACATAATGATTCCAGCCTGGGCCGGCCTGATTGGTGAAACTGTTGACAAGCTCGTCGATAACAGTCTTCTTCCCTTCGGTCTGAGTTCTCTTGTAGTACCTTGGATACCTCTTGATATTCATATCGAACCTGGTACTGAATCCCATGGTCTCATTCATTAGATCTGAATAGAGCTGATAATCTTCCATGAATTTCCAGAAATTATCAATATGTAATGGGTCAAAAATAAAGATATCTATAACGTGACCCGCCGGATCGTCGCCGGCAATCTGGTGGGAATGAATAGCTGTATTATCAGTTGCAACATATCTTCCGAAATTATTTGAATAATTGATATCTGTCTCAGCTGATTCAAGCACTCTGTTAGCCGGAAGTTTACCTTCAGCATAAACGATCTTAAGTCTCTCCCAGTTATCCCTTGTCATATACAGGTCAACATCATCATCCCAAGGAATGAATCCCTTGTGTCTCACTGCACCGATAGCAGTTCCGCCGCTAACAGAATAGTGTATGCCATTATCCCGGCACACTATGTCTATCTCTTTTAGCATCTGCAGCAGTTCCTGCTGAATAACTGTTAACATACAATTTGCTCCTACTTATTCCACAGCATTATAGTCTTGCCGTCAGCTTTACGAATATCCGCCTCAAATGCGCGGGTAAAATCTTCAATCTCTCTTACATCGATAACGTCTCCGACAATGCGTTCAAGATATCTTACTACCTCAGGATTATCCTGATAGAACTTGATCGTATCAGCAAAATCCTTACTGCCACTTCTGGAGCTACCGTAAATGCGAAGGCCTTTCTCGAGAACCATTCTTGTATTGATAGGTGCCAGATCTTCTGTAACTCCCATGATAGCGATAGTTCCTTCAGGCTTGATGTAATCAATAATCTGATTGATTGCTCTAGGCGAACCCATATTGCCTACGCACTCAAAAGCATGATCAAATATCATGTCTTCCGGAACGTCATTGATATGATAAACTCCGTCAACGAAGGAGAATTTTTCTAATTTGTCATTGTGCTTGCCGAAGACATATAACTTGGCCTGTGGCTCCCTGAACTTTAGGAAGAGTGCAATTACATATGCCAGGTTGCCGTCTCCCCAGATACCAATAGCGTCTCTCCTGCCATGTGCAATCTTCTCAAATCTGTTGATGGTGTGGAAGCATACCGAAGTGAATTCAGTAAACGCAGCAACTTCCTTATTAATCTCTTCCGGAAGTTCAACTACCCTGTCTCTATCCAGTACAACATAGTCCTGCATGAATCCATCGAAACCGCTTGCCCTGAACTTACTGCTTCTCAGATAGTTCTCTGCAATGTATTCATCCTTCTCAACAGGGGTGTTCGGAACCATGACAACAGGAGTTCCCTCTGCCCACTCGCCTTCCGGATCATAAACAACAGTACCGATACCCTCGTGAATAAGTGCCATCGGCAATTTGCGTGCGAGGACATCTGGGTCTCTCTTGCCCTGGAAGTAACGCTGATCGGCATTACAAATTGACAGGTGCGTAGGTCTGACAACGACCTTGTCGCCCTTCATGTCGATATCGTTAAAGTCTGTTTCGAATTTTCTTGGCTCAACGAGCCTGTATACTGTGTTAAGCATTATAAGCTCTCCCCCTTAAGCAGTGTCTCTGCTACCTCAAGGTCATACGGATATGTAATCTTGATATTGAAGCTCTCGCCTTTGACAAGTTTGACAGGCTTGCCCTTGAGTACATATATCTTAGTTGCGTCTGTCAGTATGTCCTTCTCTTCCTGAGTCAGTGCCTGATATGTGTCTCTTAACTCCTTGGCCTTAAAGCTCTGTGGAGTCTGTCCCTGGTACATAAGAGATCTGTCAGGAATTGCACTGATGATGTTGCCATCCTTGGCCTCTACAATGGTGTCTGTTGCAGGGATAACCGTATCTGTAGCACCATATTTAAGTACTGCCTCAATATTGTCCTTGATAATTCTATGTGTGACGAAAGGTCTTACCGCATCGTGAGTAAGAATAACGGTATCGTCATCAAGTCCGTAATTGCTCTCGATATATGCAATCGAATTCATAATGGTCTCGTTACGAGTTGCTCCGCCTTCGATGACTGCAACCCTCTTCATCAGCTCTGCTCCAAGATTCTTCTCCAGTATATCTTCTGTGTATTCAATCCAGTCACTAGGTGTGAGTACGACAATCTTCTCGAGTTCATTGCAAAGGACGAACTTCTCAACTGTATGTACGATGATTGGCTTGCTGCCTATTGTCAGGAACTGCTTTGGCTTGTCTGCGCCCATTCTTGTTCCTACTCCACCTGCTACTACTACTCCGTAATTCATAATAGTCCTTTCTTCTTTGTAGATTGGCTGAATGCCTATGTTGAAGAGTACGGCTCTCGCCTCGCTGTGGCTATACGCAACGGATGCTAAGCTCTGTCCTCGCTTCGCTCGCCAATCGCTAAGCACCGGCTACCACAGAGCCTCTTCACCAGAGGCATTCAGCCAATCTTCCTACAATAATGATTCTATCAAGTCGGCTATTTCTTTAGTACAGCCTGTTTGTTTCTCTATATATTTATCTGCGAAAGCCTTAGCCTTCTTCTTATATTCTTCTGTCTTAGTTCCGGATGTCAGCTCTGCCATAACCTCTTCGGCAGTTCTGCAGATTGGTCCCGGCATATCTCTATCGTAATCAAGATAGAAGGTTCTTCCATCCATGTACTCATCCTTATCGAATGCGTAGAAGTATATCGGCAATCCCTTAAGCGCTGCTTCGTAGGTGATTGCTGAATAATCCGTAATAACATAGTCCGCAATTGCAAACATCTCAACAGTCTGGAACTTGGTATCTATGAAAACATTGTCCGGTAGATCTTCATCCAGACTGATTTCGGTCAGAGGGTGCATCTTGATAATCAGATTGTACTCCGTTCCTTCAACAGCCTTAATCAGGTCGCTGACATATTTACTCATATCCTTGCCGATGCGCAATGTCGGAGCATATACGATATTCTTCTTGCCTATAAGGTGCATATTGGCACACCTAATGTGGAATTCATTACGATCATTAATCTCATCATCAAGAATTGCATCAACCCTTGGCAGTGACATAACTGTCAACTTATCTTCGGGATAGCCGAATGCTTCCGCGAATGCAGGTCTGCTCGCCTCACTGCTGGTGAAAATATAGTCGTATCCCGCGTGCATCTTCATTAAATTGGCAATTTCAGAGGATTTACCTTCCGGCATATCGAGAATGCTGCGGCTGAATTTCTTCATTGCGCCGAGTGCATGCCACATCTGCATTACTGTAGTCTCATCACGCTGCTTGAACAGGCTGACCGGAATATTGTAGCTGTCCAGAACAATGACCTTGGATGTTGCAAGGTATTTCATCTGTCGGCCCAGCTCACCAATATATGCAAGCTTACCACCGATGCCATCACCCATCTTCTTGCACATGACTACAGTTTCGATACCTCTGCTGTTAAGCTCCTCACTTAGCATCGTAATATCCTGTGACGGTTTATCAGACTGACGGCTCATGAAAACAACCCTGCTCCTCATCGTCGCAGTCTTCATCAGTGCAAAAGCACCGCTAAGTACAGCTATTCCTCCTTGAATAATTGTTTTCTTAAGTTGATTCAACCCGGTCAATCCTCTCTATTTCAGCAAAGCCAGAACTCTCTCTGTTGCCTTGCCATCACAGGCACTCATAAATCTCTCTCTGAATGCACTTCTCTTATCTTGCATCATATCAGCGGCACCCACTGCCTCGATTAACTCTTCACCATTCGTGGCAACAGCACCGTAAACATATTCATTAAACGAATAATACATTCCTCTGTCGCCTGCATATTCGTCCTTGTCGTATACGTAATAGATAATCGGTTTGTCCAATAACAGCCAATCGAATATAACACTGGAGTAGTCTGTTATCAGGATATCTGCAACCGGCAGGATATCGTTAATGTCTCGGATATCCGAAACATCCAGCCAAAATCCGCTGTTATCTCCCAGCTTCTTTCCCTTGAGAAGCATATTGTTGTATGCAGCCGGATGCAGCTTGGTAATGAGAATATACTCATCACCGTATTTCTTCTTAAGCTCTGCAACAGGGACCTTAGTCATATCGTAATCTGCCATGGTAACCTTGGTACCGCGGTATGTAGGCGCCAATAGAATTATCTTCTTACCTGTGGTCTCCGGATATTTCTCATGAAATCTCTCGCAAACATTCCTCTTCCATTCTTCATCAAAGAAGATGTCAGTCCTCGGAACACCTGTAGCGACAATCTTATCCTCGCTGATATCGTATGCCTCGGCATAACAGGACTTAATAGAATCAGCGCTTACTATCGCTTTGGTGTATTTCCTGTGTCCCGGGCTTATCTTGATGTTCTCATATTTTCTGCTGAAACCGAATTTCTTATATGCGCCTGCAGCATGCCAGAGCTGAATAATCTCCTGGCCGGGCAGCAATGTATAGAACTGGAGATAATTAAATACATCTTCAACGAATATATATTTAGCGGATCTCAACATGCGAGCAATCTGCCTTGCATCACTTACAGTCTCTTTATGGAGCTGCTTGTCTTTCAGGAAAGCATCAACATTCCAGTCGTTCTTGTCTATGGCGTTATACACCCATTCAAAATTGCCACCCATATCATCTCTAACATCAGAAATGAACAGGATATTATTATCCTTTAATAGTTTCTTACCTACTAGTTTCTGTTCGGCAACAAACGCTCCCATACGCATGGCAAGCGATGCTTTCTTGGACATTTTTCCCAATTTGAGCATATCTCTCCTTCTACTACTTAATCATAGTATTTTACCACATTTGACCGTTTTCTTTCAATGTTGCAAGCACTTTCTATGACTTGGTTTTTCAATAATTATGATGTATACTTGTTCCATCGATTATAGTTCGGCGTTGCCGTAAGAAGGGACCTGCTATGAAATATTCAATCGTAATTCCTTGCTACAATTCAGCACACACTATCAGGAAGGTTGTTGAAGATACAGCTACCGAGATGACCAAGCTCGGCAGAACGCCTTTCGAGTTCGTTCTGACCGATGATTTCTCTCCTGATGGAGGTGCAACTCTTGAAGTTCTGCGCCAGCTGGCTGATGAATATGACTACGTTAAGGTTATTGAGCTGGCCAAAAATGCCGGCCAACATAACGCAACAATGGCCGGTCTTAACTACGCTGAAGGCGACGTACTGATCTCCATGGATGACGACGGTCAGACACACTGCTCACAGTTGCACAAGCTCTTCGACAAATTCGACGATGGCTATGATGTAGTGTTTGGCTATTATGATGATAAGAAACACAGCGGATTCCGTAATTTTGGCAGCTGGGTCAACTACCAGACTGTTCGTATTCTTATCGGTAAACCTAAAGAAATGAAGACTTCCAGTTTCTGGGTAATCCGCAAATATGTTAGAGACTATATTATCCAGTATAAGAGCCAATTCACTCATCTGCAGGGCCTGTTCCTTAGAACCGTCAGCACGAATAAGATTGCATCTGTTCCGGTTGAACACTTTGAGAGGGCATACGGTAAATCCGGCTATACACTCAAGAAACTCATCGGCCTTTGGTCCAATATTATGGGATTCTCGACTGTACCTCTGAAAATAGCTCAGAAGACAGGCGCAGTTCTATCCTGCATTGGAATAATCGGAGCTATAGTCGTTTTCATCCGCAAATTGATTAACCCGGCAATTGCAGTAGGTTGGTCATCACTGATGGTAGGTCTGTTCTTCTTCTCCGGCATGATTATCCTCTTCCTTGGAATAATCGGAGAATACATAGGCAGGCTCTTCCTCAGCATGAGCAATTCACCGCAATTTGTCGTTAAAGAAATCTATTACAAAGGCAAGAAATAATGAAGAAATTGCTAATTTTGGGAGCCGGAATATATCAGGTTCCACTCATTAAAGCCGCTCAGCGCATGGGCGTACATACAATTGTTACCAGCATTCCGGGAAACTATCCCGGATTTGATATTGCTGATACTGTTTACTATGAGAACACAGTTGATGCTGCAGCCATTACCGATCTGGCCCGCAAGGAGGCTGTTGACGGCATCGTTACTGCCGGAACAGATGTTGCAATTCCAACGGTTGGAGCAGTATGTGATGCTATGGGTCTCAAAGGACTATCCAGTGAGGCTGCCCGCATTTCAGCTAACAAGAAGCTGATGAAAGAGGCGTATGAGCGAGAAGGTGTACGCACTGCACGGTTCCGTGAGATTCAGCTTGACGATGATGATTATGCATCCAAGCTGGACGGTCTTACATTCCCGCTTATTTTCAAGTCTGTAGACTCATCCGGCAGCAGAGGTATCACCAGAGTTGATTCCCCTGACGAATTCGCAACTGCAAGACAGTGTGTCATTGACAACACTCGCTCTGACTATTACCTTGTTGAGGAATTTATCGAGGGCGAAGAGTTCGGAGCTCAGGCCTTCGTTCAGGATGGCAAGGTCGAGTTCATCCTGCCTCACGGAGATTACGTGTACACGGGTAACACTGGTGTTCCTATCGGCCACTTCGCACCATACGACCTGCCGGCAGATGTTATTGCAGATTGTAAGCTCACACTTGAAGCTGCAATCAGAGCAATGAAATTGGATAACTGTGCGATTAATGCTGACTTTATTCTTAAGGATGGAAAGACTTACGTCCTTGAAATTGGTGGCAGATCGGGAGCAACCTGCCTTGCTGAGCTCGTTGCAATTTACTACGGCTGGGACTATTACGAGAAGATTATTCAGGTTGCACTGGGTGAGCATGCAGATTTCAGTTCTGATCAAGCCAATCCTAATGCAAGTCATCTCCTAATGGCGGACAAGGATGGCGTTATCGTTTCACAGACCAATAACAATAGCGAAAACCCTGATATTGTTGACATCCAGTTCGACTACAAACCGGGCGATTCAGTTCACAAATTCCAAATAGGGCCGCACCGCATTGGGCACATCATCACAAGAGGTAAGACTCTTGACGATGCTGTTGCGACTCTGGAAAGCGCACAGAGCAAAATCTGCATTAAAGTAGAATAACTCTATTGACATTAAAAAAGGGACAGAGTTCTTTAGCATTTTAGCTAAAGAACCCTGTCCCTTTTTTGCGTTTTGGTCACAGGGGTCTGACCCCTCGTTGCATTATTTTACTAATCTTATGATAGCAACGCTGCAGCCTGAGCGGCCGGTCAGCTTCATTGTTCTGACACCCTTAGTGGATGCGTTGACGCACTTTCCGCTTCCTATGGCAACACATGCATGCTTAACCTTGCTGCCCTTATAGTAGCAGACAATATCACCGGCTTTGGCCTTCTTGAGACTGTGAGAGACAATGTATTTACCATAACTGGTCTTCATAGTGCATATCTTCTTGTATGTCACTGATGCCTTGAGCTTAACTCCGGCATTCTTAAATACATAATAAACAAAACCGATGCAATCAAACGACTTAGGTCCTTTTGCACCATATTTATAGGATTTGCCAATCTGCTTCTTAGCATATTTAACAATTTTATCCTGTCTCTTCTTGGTTGCAGCCTTCTTCTCGGCCTTTTCTCTCGCTTTTTTCTGTGCAGCTGTTTCAACAGGTGCAACAGGCGCAGACTTTTTACCGGTCTCCGCGGATTCCTGAGTTGTTGTCTGTGAAGTAACCGCCGCCTCTTCAGCATTTACGCAGAATGTGCTCGTAACTACACTTGAAATAACAAGTGTCACGCAACAAACCAACACAAGAATTCTCTTAATGTTTTTAGTGTTCATGCGTGACATTATGCCATGTATGTATTCTTTTGTCAAATGATGATTGCCGTCTTAGTCTAGCTTGAGTTATTTAACCTTACAAACAATCATACGTAATTTGCCGTTATCATCGGGTGGAATAACCTTGGACCATTCATAACGAATATTGAATGGATGCTTGAATTTCGCATTAAGCTTGCCGCTAAGATCCTGCTCAATCTCCGCTATTGATCTTGCACCCTCTTCATCGCTATGTACACACTGAACAAGAATATTCTTATAATCCTCCTGGACAAATCTTATTTGCAGTACATCCTCACAGTGTGCGATTATTGGCGCGATCTCGAAGAATGTTGTGACCTCGCCGGTCTCATATTTAAACGCATCATTCATGCGGCCCTGCACTCCGGAAACGAAGCGCACGCCATCCCTCACAACAGATGATACTTTGTCCCCAACCACATAGTTGATGAGTGGCAGATCTGTCTTGTAAAGCGGTGTTACGACAATCTTGCCTTCGTCGGCAGGTTGATTGTTATCATCGTATATGTTAACCACGAAGGAATCATTGTGAACGGTGTACTCTGTTGCCTCGCCCAGCTTGACCATGCAGGCGCCTGTCTCAGCAGTGCCATATGAGTCTATAATATTCGGTCCGAAGATTTCCTTGAAGAGAGACCTTGCTACATCGTCAATCTTCTCTCCTGTCGGGCAGAAGAAAAGCGGCTGATGTATGGATACCTTGTTCTGTTTGCAATATAGAGCAAGCCTCATTAGCTCAGTCTTGTTCATATACAGAAGGTCCGGCTTGTATTCATTAACCTGCTTAACCATCTCCTCTTCAGGAGCATACTGGTTGAGGAATCCTCGTCTGAGAATACCAAGTTTCTGGAAGAAGGCCTGGTGCTCTCCAGTTACGCTGTGAGCGCTCATACGGCTCATCGTCTTACCGAAGAATGGATTGTATCCTGCAATCAGAAGCACTCTGAACCAGTTCGCCATATTATAGGCCTTCTCTCTAGGCGATACGAGAACCATCAGCGGCACTCCGGACGAACCACTTGTCGTGTCATGATACCAATCCTTGTATTTAGGATTCTTGTCCTCTTCCTTCATCCATGCACGGAGTTCTTCCTTAGTCAGCAGTGGTAATTTCGTCAAATCATCACCGCATCTGATATCTTCAGGCGTTATTCCGGCTGCGTCGAAGCGCTCTCTGTAAAATGGATGCCGATATGCCTTGCACGCCAAGCGATGGACCCTCCTGTTCTGTATCTTCTTGACTCCACTGAAGTCTTTCGGGATGTGATGCTTCATCTTCGTCAGATCAATTAACAGCAATAGATTGATTAACTTTTTCTGTGTTTTTTCTAACATGTTTTCACCGTAATAATTAATGCCTAGTCTTTCTTCCCTACACAATGATACCCTATTTTTCTTAAACTTTATACATATTAGTACGATTTTCCTATGATATTTAGCCTTCGTAATGTATAATATAGACGTATATTTGTAGTTTAAAAATGAAATAGACGAATTAACAGAGGATTTATCATTAATGAAAAACACTAAATTGCGTAACAGAATAGTATCACTGCTACTTATGCTTGTTATGATTGCAACATCACAGTCATTGGCATTTGCAGAAACTGTACCTGCCAACGATAATAGTGCTGCATTAGACGTTGATACTACCATAGTAGGCGCGGTCGAAGCCCCTACCAACATCAAGTATGAATTGTCCGGAGCTTGTGACAATATCACCGCCAAGATTACTTGGGACAGTGCCGGTGATGACGCCAAGTATGCCGTTCAGGTAATGAATAATACTCCTGTTACAGACATTACTACATGCTCATATTCACTTAAAGGACTTACCAATACAGCATCATACACCATCAAGGTTGGTGCGTATATTACGGCAGACCAGATTAGTTGGAATGAAGCCGAGCAGATTGTTATCAAGCCATTCACGGTTCCAACTGCTCAGATAACAGGCATTTCCAAACCTAAATCCAAGGATAACATTATTACAATCAGGTGGGAGTTAACAGATGTTGAGCACCTTAGCAAACTCAGACTTGTACGTAATTCAACTCTCTCTACTACGTTTACTGAACCTACTACCCAATACACCTTCCATGCTGTAGGTGGTGTGAACACTTATTACATCAGGGCATACTCTGTTGATCACAGTAAAGTTTATTCCGTATCTAACGGAATGGATTCATCCAAGGTGCCTTCTTATCTGACTTATGTACGTAAGAAGTTTGTTTGGAGAGCAACCTTTAAGAAGAAGGCTACTGTATATAAGAGCAAAACCGGCTCATCCAAGTTAACAACATGCAAGAAGTCAACTGTTGCCGAGGCCATCGGCAAATACCCTAAAAGCCTCGGTCCTTGGGAGTATCCTAAGCGTGTCGAGATTAAACTGGAGGATGGTAGAACCGGTTGGGTTGCATACAGTTCAGTTAAAATAAAAGGGTTAATTAACACTTCAAAGGATTATGCTCTTTCCTCCAAATTGGAGTTTGTAGATAATTATGACAGCGACACAAAATATCTCGTTTGGGTTAACCAGTATACAATGAGAGTCAATATCTTCAAAGGCAAGAAGGGAGACTGGAAGCTCGTCAGAACTAAACGCGTAGTAGTCGGTGAATTCAGAAAACCGCTTTCCTACGGATCAGGTTATACACTTGGTAACAAGGTTGGAAGGATTTACAGACTTAACGAAGAAGGTCGTGTTTATTACTTTGATTTGGCTAGAGGATTCCATGGCAGCGGATACTTCCACACAAGATGCAAATGGGAGAACGGCAGTTATCGTAATTCCATCTGTAGCAAACCTAATACCCGTGGCTGCATAAGAATGTACAACGAAGACGCCCAATATATTTGGGATCTGCCTCGTGATACAAGAGTAGTTATTAGGTAGCACTACATATTATTACTAAAAAGGAGCTGTTACACTTGCGAATTGCATCGCTGTTTACAGCTCCTTTTTTTATTAATTATTATTCTATTCCTTATATCTGTTTGAGTACTGAACTCAGCTGATTAGCGCTCAGTCTTAATAACTTGTATTCTTCGTCGGTCCAATGTTCCTCAAGCCTATGCTCAACTCCATTGACTCCTACTATTGATGGAATACTGATAGTAACATCCTTTATTCCATACTCACCTTGCAGGGTTGATGTAACAGGCGCAATTGTAGGTCTCTGATTAAGAATCGCATCAGCCAACGAGCAAACACAGGTTGCTATACCATAATGGGTTCTACCCTTGTTCTCAATTATGGTTGCACCCATCTTTCTGACATTATTGTATATCTCAGTTCGACGGGCTTCTCCCCATTCCAATCCTACATTGCTGCAATATTCATCCATAGACAGTCCGGCAATACCCAATCTGCTCCACACAGGAAACTGTGAGTCTCCGTGTTCACCAACAACATTGCACTTGATTGCCTCTATATTGATATCAATATAATCTGCCAGGGCTCTTATCAGTCTTGATGTGTCCAGTATACAGCCTGTTCCGAAAACCTTACCATTGGGCAGTTCCATCCACTCCGCAACCTTATGTGTAAGTATATCTACAGGATTGGATACCACAAGTATTGTACCATGTGTATAGTATTCCTTGATTTTATCTGTAACATTCTTGATGATACCGACATTGTCAGAAATCATATCCAGTCTTGTCTCGCCCGGTTTTCTGGCACGTCCTGCCGTTATAATGATTAAGTCACTGTTAGCACACTCTGAGTAGTCTCCGGCTCTTACTGAAGATACGCCCATATATGGGATGCCGTGCTGAATATCCATGGCCTCTCCCTGTGCTCTCTTTTCATCAACATCGATTAGTACAATATCTCTGGCAAGGTTTCGTATAGTCAAGGCGTATGCAATAGACGAGCCTACAGCTCCGGCACCTATTACAACGACCTTTCTATTATCTATTGCAGCATATATATTATTCTCTGCCATAAAGTCACAACTCCTGATATTCCAATAATGTTTTATTCTATTGCAAGGGATTGGTAATATTCGGCGTCCTCAAGTGACATTGTGTCCTTAATAACCTGTTCCCCGCCTATATTAATTGTATATTCCATAGATGCGACTTCTGCATCTGCCTCATCGGCCAATCTTGTCAGAAATGCTGAAACCATTACTTTAACCGCCTCATCCTGCGTCTTGAAGAAATCGATCATTTCCGGGTTCTGATTGTCGCCGTAATTGTAGGACAATGTCACGAAAAGATTATTGCCCTTGGCAGTTATTACTCTTCTTGAGCTGACATCTTCTTCAAAACTGGAGATGACGTAACCTTCGTCTGTTTCCTTATATCCGTCCTTAATTAGTGTGAACAGAATCTTTTCTATAGTAAGTTCCTGCTCTTCGTCATCCTCATCCTCAGGTGTATCCTGATCTGTCTCTATCTCTATAGCCGAATCAGTCGGCTCCGATGAACAGCCGCTCAATAAAACTATGCCTGTTGAAACAATCAGGCATAATATTATTATCAATGATAAAGGTTTTCTATCTTTCATATATCATCTAGGATGCAGCTCTATATACTGCAAATAACTCCTTGTCTGTCGTCTTGGTGATTTTCGTCACACCTTTTCTTATAAATCCGTAGTAATACAATGTTCTTGATGCTTCGGCTATGCAACCGGCACCATCAATTTTACCTGCATAGATACAAGTATGCCAACTGCTTGCTCCTTTGCGATAAATGACTACATCACCAGGCTGAAGCTCGGATTCAAGTGCGTAGTTTTCATTAGCTGTAGACACCTTAGTCCACTTATCCGATGAGGCAAGATAATCCCATTGCTTGGTTATATTACCGGGATAATTCTTATCATATCCGCTATAAACAGCCACAGTCCTTACAAACACACTGCAATCATCAATTCTTCCTGAATATCCGAGAGAAGACGTCGCTAATTTGTAGTCAGAATCAGGTTCGCCGGTTTCACTCTTACTGCAATACTTGCTCTCAGGCGTTCCGTAAGGCCATGCCAGCTTTAATGCTGTATCCAGTATGAGTTCCGGTCCCTTCAGATTTACAACCTTAAAGCTGTGGTCGATTATTTTATATTCCTTGCTTGAAATATATACTATACCAATATATTTATATGTTCCGGTCGTTAATATGCCGAATTTGATATATTCATCAATGTCTGCAATATTGAATGTTGAGCCTCCAACCTTAAGGTCTTTGTAAGTTACCCAAGTTCCTTTACTGTTGGCAACACCAAATCTTACCTTCTCTATTGCCTTGGATGCTGTTACCTCACCCTTCAAGGCAAAGGAGCTGCCCTTACCGAGATTGCTAGGTAGCGATTCGCCGCTGACATCAATAGTAACTTTGCTTGTGGTAGGTTTCGTGTTGGTGGTGCTGGTTGATGTTAACTTAACATATGTTTTCTTAACATAGTAATACTTATTACTCTTCTTAATCTTGTACCATACCGCACTGGAACCCTTAACGTTGGCCTTGAGGACTATACTAACACTCTTACCCTTCTTAATTGTTCCAACACTTTTAAATGTTGTTCCCGGGCCGGTCCTGTAATTAATCAGGTCTGTCGTCTTGCCTTTAACTGCCGAATACGTAATGTTATCAACTAAGTCAGATCTGATATATCCGGTCTTCTTCTTAACAGTAACGTAATACCATTTATCAACCTTCTTGGTACTTGTTTTACTGACAAATACTTCCTTGTGTATTGTCAATTTGGTATTATCGTCAGCACAAAAAATCACTTCAGCGTCCGTGGATGCTTTGGCCCTGATAAAAGCACCGTTGTTGGAATCCACCTTTCCTGTTGCAGTCTTAACAGTCACTGAAGCAGCAATAACAGAACATACACCGCAAGCAAACAGCAACAGTAACAATGTTAAAATAATTGGAAGTCTTTTTACTCTTAGCTTCACTCTATTCTCCTTAAAAAACTAAGCTTACTTTAATTAGAGTCTACTTTTTGCCTATTAATATGTCAAGTTTTCTTGACATATTTTAATGTGGAATTAAAATGACCCCTCTGCAGAGAGGTCTGAATATGCTAAGCTTCCCGCGCCTCGTAAAAAGCAATCGCTTCATCAATATCGCCTTCAAAAATCATGCGACCCTTCTCCAGAACGATACCCTTATTACAGAATTCCTTAGCTGTTGTAAGCGAATGTGTTACGAACAGCAGAGTAACTCTTTCATCGGACATAATCTCGTTGATCTTAGCTTTGCACTTTCTCTGGAATTTCTTATCGCCAACGCTTAAGGCTTCGTCAACTATCAGAATATCAGGCTTGGCATTAACATTGATCGCAAATCCAAGTCTTGCCCTCATTCCGCTGGAATATGATCTTAACGGCTGATCAATATAATCCCCGATATCAGCAAAATCAATAATATCCTGATTAACTGCCTCGATTTCATCATCTGTCATGCCCATCAAGCTGCATTTCAGTTTGATGTTCTCCTTGCCGTTGGACTCCAGATCAAATCCTGCGCCCAGCTCAAGAAGTGCGCTTACCTTGCCATTAACATATACTTCTCCTGATGTCGGGAAAGTTACTCCGGTAATCATCTTGAGAATCGTAGATTTACCTGCCCCGTTATGACCAAGCAAAGCCAACGCCTCTCCTCTGTGAACCTCGAACGACATTGATTTAACCGCTTTATTAACCTTGTGCGGTACTTTTTTAGAAAAGAGTGCCTTAAATCTCGCTTTATCACTTTTGAACAGCTTGTATTCCTTAGTTACTTCTCGGAATGCAATTACAACTTCTTTCTCACTCATACTGTCTCCTACATAACATCCGGTATTTCTTTACGCAATTTCTTGAATCCCCACAGTGCCAAACACAGGAATACTATGAAAGTAACACTGTAACACAACAGGTATGATGTGTCTTCCCAAAACCACTGCTTGTAAATGAACGCCTTTCTATATCCGCCGGCAATAACTGTTACCGGATTGAATTTTAGAATAGTTCGTAATGCGTGGCTTTTCATAGAATCAACATCGTAAACAATTCCGGACAGCCAGAAAATTGCTGTTGAAAATGCTTTAACAAGATTCTGAAAGTCAATACTGAGAGCCGACATCATTCCTGCAAACAGTGACCAAACTGTAAAGAACAGGAACATCAGCAGCATGTAAAATGGTATCTGCAGATAATAGATATCCGGCGCATATCCAAAGCATGCAAACAGCACAATAGTGACAGCCAGTAACGCAAAATGCACATACAGATGTGACAGGTTGTAATAGGTCGGGATTACCGAAATCGGGAACTTCATCTTAGTTACAAGATGCTTGTACTTTCTTATACAACCGGCTCCTCCTGTAATCAGTTCCTGCATATAGAACCATGGCAGGAAGCCTGCAACCAGCCACAGGAAAAATGGGTAACCGGCTTTGTCACTGCCGCTTCTCAGTCCGAACGTAAATGCGAACCAAAATACGAACAGCGTAATCATTGGTTTGATTACTGCCCATGCCCATCCCAAAGCAGCTCCTCTGTATGTCTTAAAGAGATCAGATTTTGCCAGCTGTAGCAGCTGCTTCTTATATGTTATATGTTCTTGAATAATTAACCTAATAGTTTCCAACTCTTACTCTTCTCCAAATAATATTCTATGAATAGCGCCGGACTCTTCGAAAGTGATTCCCTGCGTTAAATCTCCTGTATTAGCCTCCTGCTTGAGCGATCTCTGCATCGCTCTGACCAGATATCTGAATCCATTACCGTCAAAGTTGGATGTGTATCTTGTAGGATTTGGCTTGTTGTCCATCTTGGCTCTAAAGTATCCTACTCTCCACCAGTCGTCAGGAACTTCAATGTTGCCATGCGTTCCGATTATCTCCATACCGTTTTCCATCTCCAGGCTCATGCTGACCTCAGCGGTTGCTACAGCATTAGGATACTTTATATAGTATTCTCCGAAGACAATCTCTCCGTTCTCATTGCGAATCAACTTGCAATCACTACTCTCGAAGTCGCATCCAAGGATCTTGACAACTGCACTTATTGCATAGTATGCCGTCTCGTGGAAACTCATCGACTCCCGATCTTCGAAATACTTCCTTGAAGTTCTCGACTTAACGCTGACTATATCTCCAATCAGATTGCCCCTTGCAATCCACAGTAACTGGCCAAAGCCCTGAAGGTAATTAGTCATTACGTTTCTGAGGAAACACAGTTGTTTGTCTTGTGCAAGTTTCTCGATTGCCTCAGCCTCTTCATGATCAACAGACACCGGTGCATCGCATATTACACTCTTACCCTGCTCAAGAGCTCTTCTAGCTAATGCCGCTCTTGTTGCGATGTCAGTTTTGATATAAACAATATCGGCGGTAGTCAGGAATTCATCGTAGTCGGTATATCCGCCATCAAGCTCATATTTATTGACAAACTCATCAACAATTGTCTTATCTGCTGCATATACGCTCTCTGCATGAATGCCGCTGACACTCTTGGTTTCAAGAATCGATTGATTGTCATCAGTATTATCAGTCGCAATTCCGAATGAGAAAATCTTAAGCTTCTCTTCTCTAATCTGTGTACTTGAAATGTTCTTGGTTCTCTCAAGGTACTTGACCTCGCAGTATTTGCTGAGATGGTCAAATTTGCCTCTCCAGTCAGATCCGACTACCAGAACATCTACATTATAATTCAATATATCTGAAATCTTCTGACCAAGATATTCTTCAACTATTATCTTATCTGCAAATCCCGTCTTCTTAACGTTCTCAATACGGGTTGCAAGACTGTCCTGAACGGATAGCTTTCCTCTTTCGGCATCGTATCTCTCACCTGTTACTCCTACGATAAGATAGTCACCTTCATCCTTAGCTCTCTTGAGGATGTTATAGTGACCCTGGTGGAACAAATCGAATGTGCCGTAAGTCAGTACTCTTCTCATGATACTTCCTTGCTCCTCACTTAGAAATAATCATATCCACCATGAATATCATAAATGCTGCCATTGAGATATTCATTCGTTAGGACATGGTAACACAAATCTGCAACCTCATCAGCTGTACCAAATCTGTGTGCTGCAATCTTCTTGTTAATACGCTCTCTACTCTCATCAGTTCTGCCATCTTGCCATCTTGTCTCAATGAAACCCGGTGCAATAGCATTAACTCGAATATTTCTGTTATCGAATAATTTTACCATAGAGCGAGCCATAAACAAAACTGCCGCCTTGGAAACACTGTATACCAGCGAAGATGAATATGTTGCCTGTCCGGCATGTGAACCCATAAACACTATTGAGCCGTTGTCACTGATTATTGACTTGAATTCCTTAACCAGAAATGCAGGCACGTTCACATTAGTACGCATTACATGCTCCCATAATTCCGGTGTATAATCGTCAAATTTCTCATACGTTCCGATGCCTGTATTGAGAACCATCCAGTCAATATGGTTCAAATTCTCAAGAACAGCAGATCTGACAACGTCAATGCCCGAATAATCGGAAAGATCTGCCTTGATGAAGACTGTTTTGGTCAGTTCTTCATCGGACAGTTCACCCTTCATAATTGTAACAGCTTCTTCATTATGTCCGTAAATTATGAACATTGTATCAATATTGTCTGAAGATTCCTTGAGTATCTTCTTTGCAATGGCTTTGCCTATTCCGGAGGTGCCGCCTGTTAGCAAGACATTCTTTCCCATTGTGTTAATCCTTTCAATTGAACCTACATTGAGAGTATTTCATCCATCAATGCATCAGGTATATAAGGTCTCTGGTTGTACATTTCTTCACCAAAATAGGTCTTAGGATATGCGCCGGTTTTCGAATCAAGCAACACTTCTATTAACCTCGGTGCATCACTATCCATACTGTTTAAAGCTTCCCTCAATTCACTGATTGAAGTGACTTGGACGGAATTAATCTTGTAAGCCTGTCCAACGGCTGCAAAATCAGGTGTAGTGTATCCCCCTGATGCTCCCGAACCTGAGTACTGTCCACCGAAGATATCATCCTGCTGCTGACGGATCAGTCCAAGAGATGCGTTATTCATAACAATCATGGTGATAGGAACATTCTCCCTTGCGACCCACTGCAGCTCCTGGATATTCATCTGGAATGCGCCATCACCACATATCGCAACAGTCTTCTTCCCTGTTCCATAGTGTGCACCTATTGCTGCCGGAAGTGCAAAGCCCATTGCCCCGTGTCCACCGGAAAACAGCAAATCCTGTCCATCCTTAACTCTAAAGGATTGAGATACCCATACCTGATGCTGTCCAACATCCGCACAGATCGAAGCATTATCATCAATGCATTCACTGATAGCTTCAATGTATTTATTCGGCATTCTTAACTCGCAATTCTCATCAAACTCAGCAAGCTTGTCTCGAATGATGCTACATCTGTCTGCCCAGTTCTTGTGAATCACTATCTCATTATTGGAGCTTGCTTCATCACCGAGCTCTGCTAATCTGTTAATCACCTCATTGCAGTCACAGAGCAGACCGATTTCATTCTGATGAACCTTGCGCGCCAATTCCTTAGGATCAATCTCAACTCTTATTATCTGTGCTCTTTCTGCGAACTTCTCTGTTCGCATTGCAGTCTGTCTCTTGCACATACTGCAGCCAAGAGAAACTATCAGATCTGCCTTCTTGTATGCAATAATGTTCGCATATCTGTGTCCGTATCCGCCGCCAATGTGTCCATAGTTCAGGTCATGATCATATGGCAGTAAATCTCTACCCAGCATACTTGTTATTATCGGAATTCTGCGTTCCTCTGCAAACTTCACGATGAGTCTGTGGGCCTTGGAATTCTTGATAATGCCATTGCCCAGCAGTATCAGCGGAGCCTCTGAGGCATCAAGTGCCTGCAGTATCAGCCGCGCTGCTTCAAGCGGTTCGGCTTGTGCAGCTGCACATTCTGATGCGTTTCCAAGCTCCGGTTCATTGGTCGGATCAAAGCCCTTCATTGCTGATGGATCGATCTCCTGTCTCTGCATATCCATTGGCAGGTCGATTAAGACGGGACCCGGTCTTCCTTCATTTGCCATATAATATGCCTTCTCGAAGGCATATCTCAGATCATCTTTGTTTTCAATCTTAACGCTGTACTTAGTAACGGCTTGCATTGCAGATACAACATCCATTTCCTGGAAACCATTCTGTCTGAGGCCATCGATATTTAAATACTCGTAAGTATTCAGCTGTCCCGTAATAAAGAGTACAGGTGTACTGTCATAATATGCATCTGCAACAGCCGATATCAGATTGGCTGCTCCGGGACCGCTGGTCGCATAGGCCACCGCAAATGAACCGGTCGCTTTGGCGCTACCGACTGCAGCAAAACCGGCACCCTGCTCATTGTAACAAACATGATTCTCAATCATGTCGTTCCTGCATATTGAATCAACGAAATGTGCAATCATTGTTCCCTGATATCCGAATATGTGTCTGACTCCCTTGGATACCAGGAAATCTACGATATAGTCACTTGATTTCATGCTTAATCTCCTAATGGTGAATTGAAATGTTGCTCAGGAACTAGCGCTCTGACTTTCTTGGCTGTTGCGCCCTCTCCTCTAGCCTCCATAAGTGCACACTCTATGTCAAGCAATTCGAGATTAGGACATAATCCCAATCCCAGATTGAGCATTCTGTGCAATTCCTTATCATATTCCTCGAAATACTTTTCCAGTTCAAGATAATTGCGCTCTTGGTATAACAATCTGATGATATCAATGTTCTTGTTTAAATCATTAAACAGAATAGCTCTCATTCCACTTCTCATAGCAAGATCCCACAAACGTTTCTTCTCGCTGTTGTACTTGACCTGTTCGGTAGAACTGTTATACCAATCTCTATTCCTATTAAAAAAATTGTATATGCTGTCACCATCAGACGCAAATCGCGACTCTATTTCACTGTATGGGACATAATCATAATAAATAAATGTCTTAACCTTCTGAGGTGGTTCCTCGAGCATTGCTTTCCATGCTCCCCTTGTAGAATTCTGGAGATATTTCTCTACAGGTTCAGGAACTCTGTAGCTCTCACCCTCAAACAATACATCACAACTGTGATCAAACAGTGATCGGTTCAGAGTTACTCCTTTCATGTAATACAGTTTCAGATAGTACTTATCACTGTCAGCATCCTGATACTTCTTACACATTTTCTTGAACAAGGCGGCAGAGCCACCCATTCTCTTACGAATATTCACATAGGTCTGAGCCGGTTTGTTCAATTTCTGACGCTTAACGCTCAGTACTCTAAGGTATCCGGTGCATTCCCACAGAGTTTCCTGTCTTCTTAATGCTTTATCTTCAACAAGAGGTCTTAAGATGTCTATGTTTACACGCACGCCATGCTTGCTGTAGTCACTTCCTCTGATAATGTCTATCAAGGTTGTGTTCTCATTGACATACGTCATGCTGAAAGTTGTGAACTCCGGATTATTCTCCATGCATTCGATTGTCCTGTTCTCTACAGCTCCGCTATCAACAAGACCTTTCAACCTGAGCGCATCATTAATTGTCATCACAATCCCCGGAATAAAGAATTCCTCTCCATATCCGTTATATGCGTATGCGCATGCTGCCGTGCGTGGTGACAGCCAATATTCGATTGCATTCTTGTCACAGAGATCTCGCAATTCTGCTAAGAGCTCTGCGCTCTTTTCTTTAACTGTACTCATTTATATCTTAATCAGTTCGCGTAGGTCAGAATAATATGAATCATTGTCTGACAAATCGCTCAACTCCAGCATTGTCATTCCGTTGTTGGTTTTACCCAGTGCCTCGGCGTATATTTCATGAGCCTTGCTGTTATCACCATTGTGTCTGTAATAGTCTCCGAGATATTTCAGAATATAACCATCTGCAGGGTATATGCTGATAGCTCTATCCAAAACAACTTTGAGCTCCTCATATCTTTCCGTATGTGCCAGTAATGTTACCAACAGCATCGCAACGCTCTGATTGTCAGGGTATTCTTTGTACAGGTCTCCGGTTGCCGATAGTGCTTCCTCAATCTCTCCGATATCGTACAATGAAACTGCACGTCTTATTCCCAGCACTTTGTCACGTTGAATCTTAAGTCTGTCAGAAAGTGATCCGCGTCTCTGTTCCCATACATCCAGGAATCGCATAGCTTTGGACATTTTATTGCAATTCACGAGAGCTACAATTACTGCATAGAACCAGTTCTCAGGTATGTCAATAAGCCTCGGCTCATTGAATACGTGTATTCCTGTAAAATCTTCTCTTCCAATCAGTTCTCTGCTACCCTGCTCTTTAATATAATCGTCAAACAGACTCAGTATTGCTCCATAGTCCTTATTCTCAACCAGTGTATCTATGTCCGCTTCGCTATCCACAATCTTCTTCTCAAGAGCATATTGCGATGTCTTGGCAATCAGATCGCCGGAGAATTCATAGCGATTGTTTATGTTATGTTTGTTCTTGAAGTATTTCAGCTTCTCATTCAGGAAGAAGTCTTTCTCTTTCTCAACATCAACAAATGGCAAATAGTCGTTCAATATTGATTCATATCCGATTTCAGGGGAGAAAATAGCATCGTGAACTATTTGCTCGTCATGTGGTGGGATGTATGCCCACTCGTCACCATAGTGCTGAACAAGGTAGTCACCGGCTCTGTCCATAATACGGTATTGCCTACCCTCGAATTCGCCCCATCTGCTTGATCCATACATGTCCTTCTCGAACAGGAAGGGAACACCTCCCCATCTCAAGACAAGATAATCGCAGTCTTCCTCTCTGTATGAGAACATTGACTGTTCCAATTCCGTGAGAACTGCATCTCGGCCTTCATCTTTAATCCGCTGCAGATACTTTCCGAATCTGTCTTGATTAACATTCCAGCGAATACTGTAATTCAGCATAGGGTTAATCAGATCAGAATAAAGCATGAGGTCTTCTATATATCTGTGATAAGCATCCTGGTCAGGAATAGGATCGAGACAGAGAATATCAATAACAAAACCTGCAGCACCTCCACCAAGGATATCGCCTCTGTGAATTGTTGCTGAAGTTGTGTCTACATAGCGACCGAACATATTGTTGTAGCTGCGGCTGATTTCCTGGCACATCAAAGCTCTTCCCTCAGGCATATCATCCTTAACCGCCTCAAGGAATTTCTCCCAATTATCACGTGTCATCATGATATCCATGTCATCATCCCATGGGATAAAGCCACGATGTCTCAGCACGCCAATAGTGCTACCGCCGGCAAGATAGTAAACAATATCGTTGGCGTCGCATATCTCTGCTATTTCATTTGTAAGCTCCAGAAGCTTCTTCTGTGTATCAGTCATAATTACCTAGAAGATATTATATCATAAAAATGCGCAAGTTCATAAAAATGCTGTATTTCCATTCTAAAATGAGCCGATTTTGTGGTAAAATAACTTGTAGTAATTTATACATAAAAGGATGGTTTACAATTATGGAAAGAATTCTCTCAATTGCTAAAGAAATCAGACCTGATCTCGACTGGGAAAATGCTACTGCTCTTATGGATGATGAGCTTCTCGATTCATTCGATGTAGTAGGTATTGCAGGAGAGCTGATGGAAACCTACGACATTGAGATCACTGTAGATGATATTGAACCTGAGAACTGGAACTCCATTGAGTGTATTACCAACATGGTTCAGAGAAAGATGGACGAGGACTAAGATATGTCTTACGTTTCAGGACAATACCTCTTATTCCTGGGTATTGTATTCATACTGTATTACGTTATCCCGAAGAAATACCAGTGGGTATTTCTTTTGGCGTGCAGTTATGGATTCTATCTCTTTGCAGGAATAAAACCTCTTTTCTTCATCCTCTTTACCACGGCATCAACCTACTTCGCGGGGTTGAAAATGGGCGCCTATGAGAAAGAATACAAGACTTATCTGGATAAGCACAGAGATGAGATCTCTAGAGACGAGAAGAAAGAGCTCAAAGCAAATAACGCTGCGAGGAAGAAGAAAGTTCTTCTTGTTGCGTTACTTTCCAATTTTGGAATTCTATTTATTCTGAAATACTACAACCCTATTGCGACAAATGTCACAGCACTGTTCTCTCTGTTCAAGTATGATGCTGAGATTCCCCTTATCAATGTAATACTTCCACTGGGCATCTCTTTTTACATGTTCATGTCTCTCAGCTATTGCATCGATATATACAGAGCCAAGTATGAACCTGAGAAGGACTTCTTTAAGTTCGCTCTCTTTATCTCATTCTTCCCTTCTGTTGTTCAGGGTCCGCTCAGCAGATACGATCAGCTCGGTTGTCAACTTACAGCAGAACATGAATTTGATATAGATAATCTCAGGAGAGGACTGCTCCTCATGGCCTGGGGATTTACCAAGAAAATCGTAATTGCTGATAGAGCCGCAATTGTTGTTAAACAGGTTTTCCCGGACTATATGAATTATGACGGATTCCAGATCGCTGCTGCAATATTCGTATATACGATGCAGATATACTGTGACTTCTCCGGAGGCATTGATATCTCCAGAGGTGTTGCTCAGGTTATGGGTATTGATCTCATTGAGAACTTCCAGAGACCGTACTTCGCTATATCTGTACCGGACTACTGGAGCAGATGGCACATGTCACTTACAGGATGGATGCGCGAATATGTATTCTACCCAATGACTCTTTCCAAGAAGATGATTAAGCTCGGCTCATGGTCAAGAGCTCATCTCAAGGGAAGAATGGCCAAACAGCTCCCATCGTACTGCGTAACATTTACGGTATTCTTCTTGATGGGAATATGGCATGGTGCCGCTATTGGTAATTTTGCATTTGCGTTATACAACGGTGGAATAATCGTTCTTGGAATGATATGTAAACCTATGTTTGATAAACTGGCAGCTGCTTTGCATGTTAATGAGAAATCATTCATTTTCCATGTATGGCAGATCATCAGAACCTACTGTGTAATGCTGATTGGAAAGATGATGGTTAAAGCGGTCAGCGTCAGCGCCGGCATGAAGATGCTGTGGCTGTCTGTAACAGATTTCCATCCTTTTGGAAATACATTCAAGAGGCTTATTGCAATGGGTATGGGCGGAGGAGATTGGATTGCACTCACACTCGCTATCCTCATCCTTTTCGTTGTCAGCCTGCTGCAGGAAAATGGTGTCAATATTAGAGATGAGATTGAATCAAGGCCGCTTGTTGCAAGATGGGCATTCTATCTGATTGCGCTGACATTCATTCTTATTCTTGGAACTTATGGTCCCGGATATAGTGCATCAGAATTTATCTACAGAAATTATTAGAAAGTGGTGAATAATCATGAAGACAATGGTAAAGGCAGGTTCAATTGTTGAAGCACTATACAAGCAGGCTCATGAAAGAGGCTCCCGAATTGTTATTATTGATAATGAAGAAAACCAGATTAATTATGCAGATCTATGGAAAGAGGTTCAGGGATTTGCCAGTTATCTTGATAAGGAAGGAATTACAGCAGGTAGCAAGGTTGTAATTAAGTCTTCACATACCATTAGTTATGTTGTTTCATTCCTGGCAGTTCATCTGCTCGGAGCTATTAGCATTCCTACAGAGAAATCCATCGGCAACGATGGCCTGGACTCAGTTGCAGCACAACTTGATGCATCGATGGTCATTGCTGATGATTACAGTTCTGACATAAAGGTTGTAGAAGTCAGCAAGGTTCGCGAACTGGCGCTTGCCAATATTCCAAGTGAAGAAATAACCAACTTCCCTGATACGGAATCCGTTGGAGACATTCTGTTCACAACCGGAACAACAGGCAAATCCAAAGGTGTTATGATATCCCACAGAGCCATAATTGCTGTATGTGAGAATGTAATTTATGGTGCTAAGATTCCTGAGGATAACATTTATATGGTGCCTAATCCAATCAATCATGCAGCAGGAATCAGAAAGATATATGTTACTATCCTCACAGGAACAACAGTAGTACTTATTGACGGATTCATGAATCTCAAGAAATTCTTCAGATTCGCCAATGACTACAAGGTTACATCAATACTGATGCCTCCATCAGCAATAAGAATTATGATGCTGATGGCAAGAAAGAATATGGCTGCTCTCTCAGGACAGCTTGACCACATTCACTCAGGTTCAGCCCCTCTCTCTGACGCAGACAAACAGCGTCTCCGCGAAACCCTTCCTACAACCAGATTGTATTTTGGCTATGGTAGCAGCGAAGCCGGTTGTTCCTGTCTCTACGACTACAATGAGCATGACCAACTTGTTAACTGCTCCGGCATGCCTAATGTCAACGCTCAGATAATGATTGTTGATGATGACAGGAACGAAATAATTGGTACTAAGGATAATCCGGGAACAGTTGCCGTTAAGGGTCCTATGAACATGGAAGGCTATTATAATGAGCCTGAGCTGACTGCCGAAATACTCGACGAAAATGGTGTTGTTTATACAACTGATCTGGGATATATGGAAGATGGATTCTTGTATATTCTTGGAAGGAAAGATGATGTTATCAACATCGGCGGTCTTAAGATTGCCCCTACTGAAGTTGAGAGCATTGCTCTTAAATTCCCGGGTATCAGTGAATGTATTCTGTATTACACAACTGACGCTAAGGAAAACATGACAATAGTAATGGATGCAGTTCTTGAAAAGGGTGCCGAATTCGACAACAAGGCCTTTACAGAATTCCTCGGTGAAACACTAGAAGCATTTAAGATTCCTAAGAAGGTTAACATTGTTGATGAGGTTAAGAAGACCTATAACGGAAAGATTGATCGAAAGGCATATAGGAAGTAATTATGACCAAGAAAATCATCGCAAAAATCATGGTATTCGTCTTACTGGTAGTCCTGTTGATTACCTATCTTTCTATGGTTTTTACTTTCCCTCGCAAGCAGGGATCAGACATGGCAAGAGAACGTTTCAACTCGTTCTATGCTCTTCCCGACAACACAGTTGATGGCGTTTTTATCGGCACCAGCGGTGTTGACAGATACTGGATTCCTCAGCTGGCATTCAAGGAAAAAGGTATCACTGTTTACGGCTTGACATCCGGCAATCAGCCTATTCCTTTCGTAAAGTACTTCATGGAAGAGGCTATGAAAAAACATGATGTTAAGACCTTCATTGTTGATATTCGTGCAGTATCTAAGAAGCCTAAAACAATCAATGATACAGATATCCGTCGTGCAACCGACAACTTCAGATTCTCGTCAACCAAGTTCCGTGCTACCAAGGCAATCCTGGATTTCCTTGATGAAGGCGAGACCAAGGTTGACACTTCTGATGTCTCGTACTATTTCAGGCTTGCCAAGTACCATGCTATGTGGCACGACCTTACATTAAAGGATTTTTATGACCTCTATCCTAAGAGTGAGCACATGGGCTATTTTGGCTATAATCACAACGCTTATGAAGTTCATCCTCAAAAGCGCACCGTTGTATCTGATGCCAGAAAGCCAATCAATGAGCGCAACGAGAAGGCCCTCTTAGATCTGCTTGATTACTGTGACGGACTTGATGCCAAAGTTATTTTCGTTTCATCTCCGCAATCACCTAAGAATGATATTCTCGAGCAGTACAACTATGCTTTTGACATCATCAAGTCACGTGGATATGAAACAATAGACTTTAATACAGAAGAGATGTATGAGGCGGTTGATTGGGACTTCAGTCATGACCTGTATAACCATGGTCACGCCAATATTTACGGAGCCGTTAAATATACCAGATGGATTTCAGATTATCTGATTAAGAATTGTGGTCTTGAAGACAGACGTAAAGACGAAGATCAGAGCAAATATCAAGACTGGTATGATTGTTATGAAAATACAATGAATGAGCTCAAGGCGCACGATCAGGACTACTATAATGAGATTTATACTAAATAAACGGCGAATTGGGTGGCCCCAATTCGCCATTCTCTAATGCCATTTGGACCAAATGCTGTTACATCTGTTGATACAGTCTTCCTTACTGAAGTAGGCATCCTGTTTTAATATTTCATTCTTCTCTGCGAGTTCATCTGAATACTTAGATAGCGGATATACTATAACCCCGTTCTTCTTGTCCTCGAGATGTGTAACCAGCGCTCTAACAGTATAATGTGAGATGCTTACTTTTTTCTTTTTAACCTTGAGCTTTATCTCTGCCATTCCTCCAAGGACTCTGCTACGAACCCCATTTCCTGATGAATTGGTCCAGCTTACGAAATTGCCCAATGAATAGTATACAACCATTTTATGCCCCTTAGATGACGTAAGCTTCTTTATCGGCTGTATAACGTGAGGGTGTGTTCCTATAACAAGATCTGCACCATTTTCAAGGAAAATAGTTGTCCAACTCTTTTGGCTCTTGGTAATTGAAGTTGAATACTCCTTTCCCCAGTGAGGACATACGATAATATAGTCTGCGTTCTTCTTGGCCTTCTTAAGATCCGCTACTACTCGTTTCTTCTTAAGAAGGTCGACAGCATACGGCATTGATGAAGGCATGCTGATTCCATTGGTACCATATGTATAATTCAGAATTGCTATTTTAACGCCATCAATCTTGATATATCTGATGGCATTTTGATCCTTCTGTGATTTGTGCAAACCCGCAACTATGATGTTATCAAAACGGCCCCAATTCGCGAGACAATTCTTTATGCCCTTAGTCCCCTTATCCAATGCATGATTATTTGCTTGACATATTACATCAAATCCTGCATCAGCGATAGCATCCGCCAATTCAAAGGATGCGTTGAATCTCGGAAAACCTGTTATTCCAAGCCCCACTCCACCAATGATTGATTCTTGATTCAGGATAGCAATGTCGGCAGCCCTGGTAACATCTGATATTTCACTGAAAATTGCAGAGTAGTCATATGTTCCATCATCATTCAATGAGGCAGACTCCACTCTCTCATGTGGCAACACATCGCCTACCATTACAATAGAAATCTCACTGGTGTTGTTAGTATCCTTAATCGAAAGAGTGCTCTTTACTGTGGCAGCATATCCATCTGTTGTAACACAAAACACCAGCAGAACTGCAATAATCAGACGTGAATATTTCCTTGTTTTCTTATTTAGCATACTTATTGCCATTGTGAATTGCCTTAGCTCTAAATCTTTCTGCGCGAAGCTTCTGCTCTTGTGCATATGCTTCGTAAGCCTTTATTCCAACTGTAGCTGCAAAGTGTGGTAATGCACCCTCACCTGTTGAGCTCTGTATTCCGTATTGCTGAGGTGTACCATTGGCCTCAACGATTACCCAGTCTTCATTTGCGGTATATGTAATATCCCAGCCGACATATCCCGGTCCTATCGCTTCACAGGCTTTTCTGAGCATTGCCTTAGCCTTTTCCCAGTCAGGAATCTGATAACCTACGAGCTTAATACCAGTGTCAGGATGTTCTTCATAGAAAAACCCTGCCTGGTCTGCTCCGGGATTAGTGACTATGCCTGTTTCCGGATCTGCAGTCATCAGTATTCCTCCGAGAGCTCCATTATCTACAAAGGAGCCTTTCCTTCCTACTCTGAATAGGACTCCATCAATCTTCATATCAGTTCCATCATAATACACTAATGCTCTAACTGTATTGATTGCATCCGGATTGATTCGACTGAATTCCTTATTGGCGATGATTAGCTCTTCCATAACGAAGTCGCCATATTCATTTATCTGCTCTGCGATATAGTCCTTTATTCCGTCAGTGCTTGTGTCTTTAAGTTCTTCCTTGAAATCAACTAGGCATACACCTTCTCCCTTAGTCTGTGTTAGTGGCTTAAACACACCCTTGTCATGCTTTTTTACAAAATCAGACAGAGCCATATAATCTTTTATTGATGTTACTCTGATCATATCTCTGCAGTAATATGGCTTGAGTGTGCAATATGTATCGTATTTTTCATTGCAAATATCAACCAGATGCTCACCATTGATGTACAGCATCATTCCTGTATGCAATGAATTCGGAATATAATCCATTCTCTCCGCAAAGCTCTTATCCCACAGACGGAACATATAATATTCCTTGGATGAAATACCAAGTGTATATCGAGTAGCTTCCAGATCAACTACAATATTGTGTATTGCTTCGGCATCTTTTTTATCAGAGTCTTTGGCAACCGTAAGGTATTCCTTTCCCAACTCATTAAATGTCCTTTCCGTTATAAAGTCGTTGAGAAACTGTTTGTAATTGGCAAGCTTCGCCTCAACCGCAGGCATATCAATGGTGCTTCTATCAACAACTGCGATATCATCTATAATATCAACTCTCATCTCTTCGTTGGTCTTGAACTTGCCAGCCATCTTAACCCGCTCTTCTGCTGACATTTCATAGACCTTCCATCTTAGGAAAGTTCTTAACCCAATAACATAAGTTTTGCAGAATTCTGCTCTGTCTTTCTCAAGATATTCCTGTGACAGTCCGGTTGCTTCCGAAACCTCACGCAACAAATCATAAGTCTCAGCACTGGATTTCAGAATACTCTGTGCCTTTCTTGGAACAGTAGTTTCCGGTCTGAGGTAAAACTCCTTCTTATAATACTTTTCAAACGATACGTGATGTGCCGTGCGTGCATTATTCATACGAATAAAAGCCTTCCCCAGAGACCATCCGCTCTTATCAGACACCAGTTTAACGTATTTGAGAGATCTTAATTTCATTGTTATTTCACCTTCATTGTTGCTTTTATGCTGAGGCCCTAATCCTCATCCAGCTTTTATTAATTATTACCGTAACGTGCTATTGCATTATTAGCCGCTATGCAATCCGGGATTTCCTGTTGCAGTTCAACAGGAATAGCCGAAACCGACACTGCGAGTTGCTTATAGTCCTTGTTCTGATAGGCAATCGCTACCAGGAGCAACTGTGTCAACAGAGACTGCACTCCCTTTAATGTGCTGAGATCACAATCATCCAGTGTTTGCATCTCCAGCTCATCTTCGAATGTTGTTCCATAACATGATGCAGGATCAAGCGCGTCCGAAACTCTGATTGCATCGTAGTATCTGCCCTCTCTTATAAGCCACATTAGCCAGCCTGCCAGCACCGATTCCGGCAGAATGTTTTCCACGCCACTCTCGCTAATCGTCTTTAAGTTGGCAAATATTGGCTCAAGATTAGAGTAGTTGCGGCTTGCGATATCTGACTTTAGTTCCAGCTGCAATCTCTTCACCAGGGTCTGGGCAGCAATCTTACGCATTATCCGTTGACCTGCCAGCCTCTCAACCTGGTAACGCTTGCGTCCCTCCTGGAGTTTGACAATGTTCTCTGTATCTATGAACTGCTCCATATCTTCAACATAATTATTGCTGCTGATCTCATGATTTACATAGAAATTATGAACCTTTTGGTACTCAACCTCGGGCACCTTATTCCAGTCATATCCGTATTGCCATCTTAGTGTTGCCTCAGCCTGCGACGGTATAGGCATCATATGCTCTTCGAACGGAACATATCGGGGTTCTCCAAACCATTCTTTTTTATATGTTCTTAATTTCTTGACCCAGAAGCTTGTAGCCAACAAATCTGAATCCTCTTTGCTGTATTGCATTATCTTGGACTGTAATTCTTCGACTACGGTTCTGCGTCCTTCCTTCTTCTCTCTCTCAATCAGTTCAAAGTATTCGTCTTTATAATCGCAGAGCTCGTCACGATGCATTCTGTAAAAGCCAAGAACCTCTTCATACAATATAAGGTCTTTTTTGTATTCCTCGAGATGCTCCGACGGAACGAAGTCCATTACCAGTACATCGATCAGCGTGCCCATGCAGAGCCCTCTGTTGAACACTCTTGACTTCAAGAAGTATGAATCCTTCTTAGATGAAAACTGTCCAAAGGCCTTGAAGTAATGGTCGCTTTTCTCAAAGCACCAAAACTCAATATCATCCCGTGGCATGTTGTAAGATGCCTTGATGAGCTTGTTATAATTCTCTCTGTCCATGGCAATATCAACATCATCATCCCAAGGAATGAATCCCTTATGACGAAGTGCCCCTATACAGCTGCCTCCAAACAGATAGAATGTTATTCCGTTTTCGTCCAGAAAGTCCTTAACATTAAGTAGTAATTCCAGCAGACTTTCCTGATCTCTACTTAAACTCATTAAATATAATTACCCTTATAATCCTTAAGTTGTATAGGTTTAAGATGTTGCTCCGGTATCAATTCTCTTACGGATTCAACAAACTTATCTCCCATATCCTTCTGAAGTATTTGTAATGCCAATTCGAGAATATCTTTATCGAAGCAGATGCCGAGCCCTCGTGCATAATGCTTCATAATAAAATCTATATATTCTTGCAGCTCAGATCTAAGCTCATCAACTTTTCCTTCTCTGCTCAACTCCATGAGGTATTCTTTCTTAGGGGAGTATTGCTGGAATAAATATATTCTATCGAAGGTGCGTTCCAGAATATCATAGCACTTCACAATCTTGGCATGCTCCTTCTTAAACTTCTCATTTATGATTCTATCTTCCTGTCGCGTCTTCAGATATAAATCGAAATCAATATCCTCAAACACTTTCGCATACTCTGTCCATGCGGTATTACAAGAGACAAAGTTTTCGCTACTTTCTCTATATTCATAGCAATCATGATTGCGCCACAGTTTTCCGAACTCCAGTGTGAGATAGTCTTCTCCTCTGCCCGGAACCTCAAAACTGTGATTTTCTATGCACACTTTAGTAGCTTTCCTGAATAAACTTGCATTCAGCTGTTTGCCATTAAGCCACACTTTATCTGAATTGGCAGATGCCGCTCTTATCATGGATTTAAATAAGGCCGCGGACTCGTTTGTCTTAGATATAGAAGGTGCTTTACTGATTGCTTGTCTGTACTGTCTGAACCTGAATCTGGATAGTGCAAATGTGATGCGGGTTCTTGGAATATGCTCGACAAACTTAACTGTAACATGTATGCAATTATGGATATAACTCTTACAATTTCTGATGTCAAAGTCCGTTGTTTCAAGATCGCACAGTCTTAACTCAAGGTTGGGATATCTCCCGTTATTCAACATGCTTTCAAGTGCGATTTCATGATTATAGCGAGAATCATTCTCTACAGCTGATATAAAATCAAATGCCTGCCTTGCATCAATGCACACGTTCACCCTGTCAGACAGCAAACCATCCCTATAAGCCATGAGCGCAGTTTCTCCGCACAGAAAGAGTCCTATGCCGTTACTACGGCACAGTTCCTCTATTAACACCAGCAAACGAAACAATCTGCTCTGCATTGTATTCAATTCTTCTGTCCTAGTATTTTCCATCAACTATGTCCAGAAACCTCTCAAGGCTCCATACCAACCATTTCTGATCTGCTGTCATTTCATCTGTGCAATGCGGTATGAACTCAGGTCTTGTCGGACCTGCCCACTCACCCAGCCATATATTCATAGGTCTTGGCATTGGAGTCTTAGGTGGAATTACAAATCCCGGGTACAGTCTCTCGAAGACTTCCCTTACTACATACTTGTTCTCGCCTCTTCTGACTCTCTCATAATCAAGAGGCTCATCATATATTGTATGCGCATATGGTGCGAACAGCTCAATTCCTGCAAGGCCACATGCATTTCGGTATGAGTTCAGTGAACATGGTGCCTCATATATTGACAGGAATGGCAGTACATCGATATAGCCATCCTTCTCATATTCATAATATGGGCGGAAGTCCATCTCGTAGTCTTTCAGTGCCTTGTACGGAAGGACGAAAGACCATCTGTCTACGAATTCTCCAAATGTCCAGTCCTTGGCAAGCAGATTGCTGTGACCACCGTAAACGCAGTCTGCTGTATCACCGAAGATAAAGCAATCACAACCGTCTGCTTTTGCTTGAAGAGCAGCCTTGTATATCTGTGCCTCGATTGAATGACAAGGTGCACCCTTGCGCTTCATCAGCGGAACTGAAGACGCCTCGAGATCCTCCCAGTATATCTCTACCACTTTGTGCTCGATACCCTGTGGCTTGGCTACCTTGAGATACTCTGCCGCCTGCGGGCTCTCATCAGTGACCTCAATGCCGGGTACTACACACTTGAAAGTGTAAGCAATTGAATTGTCCGGCATGAACTGCAGGAGAATAGCCGAATCAATGCCACCGCTAAGCGCGATAGCACATTTCTTCTTGCCCTTGGTGTATTCCTCCATCTGGCGCTTGAGAGAGTAATATAGCTCATTACTGTTATGAATCTTCTCCCTGTTGGCAGGCATTGGAAGATAATTAGGCTTGTATTCATTTGAAAAGCACTTGTCTTCATCTGATATAACCCTGTACATCAGAAAAGAACTCATGCAATACTTCTTATCTACTGTCATTTTGCTCTACTCACGAACTGCGTTAAGTGCCTTAGTGATCTGTGTTGATGAAATGCCCTTAGTGTATGGGAAGTATACTATCTTGATTCCTTCTCGATTGAATTCTTCTTCGTATTTCTGCCACTTCTCAGTTCCATACCAGTCATCCCCTACGAAGAGAACTGTAGCTCCGAGCTTCTTGCACATAGTCAGCTTGTCCATATCATACTGTGGAACTGCTGCATCAACATATTTAATACTTCTTACGATCTCAATTCTGTCCTCGAACGGAATCATTGCATGCTTGCCCTTGTAAGTAACAAGATCATCTGTTGTAACGCCAACGATCAACTTGTCGCACATGCCCTTGGCATTCTTAAGCAGATTGAGATGTCCGATATGAAATAAATCATATACTCCAGCTGTGTAACCGATTACCATATGCTTCTCCTATGTTTACATTTCTATTTTTAGCTGCCTTGCCGTCATAACTATACAGAGTAATTATATCATATACAGTGAAGTTTTGTACATAAAGAGGGATCCGTATTGCTACGAATCCCTCTTGTTTACATAGATTTGATGTTCCGTTTCTCAGCGCTATTTTTCGTCTGCCGACACTCCGGTTTTATCTTCGATAATATGCTCCTCGTTGCTCTTCTTGCTCTTCTTATCCGGTGTCAGTGCGAACTCACCTGCCATGTACATGCATACGAGACCAAACAGTACCAGGATAGTAGTTGCATAGATCATAATTGGTACAATCTGCTTGTAAATTACTGTGCAGATTGTTGCTGCGGTATCACCCCCGATGATAATTGCTGCAACATATCCGAAGAATGTAAGTCCACCAACGAAGAGTGTGATCATAATGCCGTATCCGAAGACGAGCTTTAGCTTATCTGAAAGTTTTTTCATATTTTCCTTCATAACTCTACCTCCTACAGTCCCATGATTGGCAGGAAGCCCATCAGAACGATAACTTCCATGATAAACTGTGCTGCAACCCACCACAGATTGTTCTTGAAGGTCTTGCCAAAATCAGATTCGGCAAGCGACATACCTGCATACATTCCAAGTCCCAGTGGAGGTGTGATACCACACATAACTCCACAGATGCATGGCAGCATTGCTGCTCCAAGGAGAGGGTTAACGCCTACTGTTGCCAGTGTGCTGATAAATACAGGTCCAAAGATGACAACCAACGATGATCCCGGTACTACCATTCCGAGGAAGCAAGTAATAACGCAGATGAAGAATACCAGTCCGAACTTGCTGAAGTTAAAGTCCATCATGAATGCCTGCATCTCACCTGCAACATCCATCTCTGCGAAGAGTCCGCCAATCATATAACCGAATACGCATACACCTACTGCAGGGGTGATTGTCTTAACGCCCTTTGCGAACATCTTAGCGATATTGTGCGGTGTTACAGTCTTCTTATCCTTGGCAATCAGGCATGCATACATTGCAGCAATTCCTGCAATGAACAGTAGCATGCTGCTTGAGAAGAATCCTGCGCCCTCTTCTCCAAGTCGCTCTGTGAAGAAAGTTGCTTTGAAGAAATAGTCGAATACGAATGGCAAGAGGATGATTAGAGGTAATAACAGACCCTGCCATCCTTCCTTAAATACTGTTTTGAGGTCAGGAAGATCTTCCTTAGCCATAGGCTCTACTTTGTAGTATTTGCAGAAGCCCCATACCATGAGAATTCTCTGTACGATGAACCAGATGGAGATGCCCCAGAGAACAATCCAGAACTGGCCCTGTGAAATCTCTGTGTCCGGATACAGTGCTACATAAGCGCCCATGGCTGCAACGATATTGGATGAAGGTGGAATCATGTTACCCATGTAGCTGGAGTTACTCTCTACGTTAGCGGCCAGCTCTGCAGGAAATCCTGATTTCTTCATTGCTGGAATGGTGATTGTTCCTGTTGCCATAACATTTCCCGGGCCGGAGCCGGAAAGAGCGCCCATGAAAGAGCTCGCAACAACTGAAACGTAACCTGCGCCGCCTCTGATTCTTCCAAGCAGAGCCAGAATAATTGCGATACATGAATCGATTACTTTGGTCTCAGTAAGAATAATTGACATTGCTACGAAAGCTGTCATTGAGTACAGCAGTGATGTGCTGAGGCCTGTGTTGATATAGTCACCAACATGTCCCCATGTTCCTGTGACGGTGAGCAGGATGATGAAAGCAATGAGGATTGCTTCATATACCGGTCTCTTCAGCAGCATGAACCATACTATGATTACTGCCAGCATGATGCCCAGATACAAGAATACTGATGGCATATTATTTCCTCCTAATTAATTTTATAAAGTTATATCTTGCATAATCTCGATGAGATCATTTATTGGTTTGGATATGTACTGATCTTGTCTGTACGCAAGAACGACTTCTCTTCTCGGTATCTCCTGTTCAAATGAGAAGAAAGCAATTCTCTTGTTGTCCTCGTCATAATGTGACAGGCAGTCAGGTACAACAGCCGCTCCGATACCCGAAGTAACTGCTGAGATAAGTGCTTCGTTACTTCTGACCTCCAGAGATGTCTCAAGTGTCAGATTATACTCAGCACACAGTTCATCTGTTCTCAGCCTCATTGGCATATACTCGCCAAGTGATATGAAGTTCTCCCCATTGATATCTTGGATGTCGATTGACGGGAACAGTCTGTCACTAACCCGTCTTGCAGTCTTGCTGAGTCTGAAATACAGCTCAGATTCCTTAGGAACGGCCAGCACCAGCTCTTCATACAACATATGTCTGGTTATATATGTTGAAGTATGCTCAGATGGAGTAGTAACGAAGATGTCAAAATCACCTCTGGCTGCTCCCTCGAACAGGTCTAGTCCTGATCTCTCATCAAGGACCAGCTTAATTCCGGGATGCTTCTCATGGAATCTTCTGACAACCTGGGGCATCAGATGAACACTTCTGTATGGGGAGATTCCAACGATTATTGTGCCCGTCTGACTAGCTTCAATATCTGCTAATTGATTCTGTAGCTGATGTTCAATGTCAAGAATCTTTCTACCGGCTTCTATGTATATCTTGCCGGCATCTGTCATTCTGACGTTGCCACCTGCTCTGACGAACAACTCCATACCTACGTCTTTCTCAATCTTCTTAATATACTGACTGAGTGAAGGCTGTGAGATATTAAGTTTTTCTGCAGCTTTGGAAAAGCTCTTGGTCTCGGATAATATTAAGACATATTTGAGTTGTTTTATATTCATCTCAAACTCCTAATGCTTTGCTTTTACTATAACGATTTGATTATAGCTCCTATAATCAAAAATGTAAACCTTTTTTGTTATTTCTTCTTCACCTTGGTTTTCATTCTCAAATTATTACATATTGGACATCATTCCGTATTTGGTTATAATAGTATTGTCAAGGAGATAATAATACTTATGAACATTTTTACTACCGTTCCTGCACTCCTAAGAGTATGGCGAACTTGCAGACAATATAATAAGAATATTCCTGAATTCAAACGCCTGCGTGAATACGGTGATGTTGTAGCAGAGCAGGAATTAATATTGAAAGAATCAGGAAAATGGGCTGAGGCAACATCAGAGATTCTCGGCATTAACTATGAGATTAGTGGCGAGGAAAACATCCCGAAGACCGGTCCGGTATTTGTGTATGCCAATCACCAGAGTCTTGCGGATATTTTAGCTATATATTACCTGTTCAGAAATCATTTTCAGATTGGTTTTATTTCCAAGGACGAATGGCGCAAATTAGGACCACTTGCAAATGCAATTGAGTATACGCGCTCGCTCTTTCTTATAAGAGACAACAGTCGTGAGGCTATCAAGTTGATCGGCGAGGCAAAGGAGCTACTGGAGCAGGGATTCTCTCTTGCAATCTTCCCTGAAGGAACAAGATCCCAGCGACATGAAATGTCGGAATTTAAGACCGCGTCATTTAAGTTCGCCGAGAAAGCTAATGTTCCTATTCTTCCAATAACTCTCGATGGTGGTTACAGGGTCTTCGAAGAAAAGGGCTCTTTCGTAAGCGGTCAAACAATTAAGATTACGGTTCATCCGCTCTTCCACATCGAAGAAATGGACAAAGCAGAAAAGAAGATCGCATATCAAAAGATAGAAGAAAAGATCAGGCTGGCTTTAGACTAAGACGAACATATGAAAAAAGCATTTAACGGACTCAAAATTATAGTATTTATAGCGCTGGTTATCGCGCTCTTTGTTGGTGTGACTAAAAACACCGCTAACAAAACCTACAACGAGCGCCTTGCTAATGAGGTTATTACTACTGTAGATACCTATTCTATGAACAACTATTGTAAGAATAATGCAGATTCAGTAATGGAGGCTCTAAAGGAAGTAGATGTAGATCGACTCAAATCTCTGATGATAGATCCGTCCGGTGCTGAGGCAGTAATGGATTTCGCGGACTGGTCCAAAGCGGACTTTACTAATGCGGTTTCCATGGGCTCCGGCAGTCTGACTAAGAAGGCTAACGAAGATGGCAGGCAGGATGTCAGCGAACGATTCTTCGTTAATGTCGGGGATACCAAGTATATGCTCTTCGTTGAAACAGTTACATCAAGATTGGGAAGGGAAAACGAAGGTGTCAGTGCCGTTGCCGTTACAACATTCTCCCACTTCGATGCAACCGATTATGCATGGAACGGCGAAGATGATGATAGCAGTGCACTTGCCGGAAATTTATTCTGGAAGAAATAGCGTATTATTATGAGTGATTATATGACTGACGAGCAGATTAAGAATAAGATTCGTGCGAAGAAGCGCCGTGCCAGAACCATACGACGCATTATTATCGTGTGCATTGCATTGATTCTTGCTGTGGTCGATGGTCTTTTCATCGGCAAAGTAATCGGTAACAGACGTTACGAGAAGGAAGTAACTAATCCTGTTGTTGTGGCAGAGGATATGCCAATTATTAACACTGCAATGAAGGAGATAGGCAATAAGGGCGGTGACAAGTTCTGGTCTTGGTATGGCTTTGGCTCTCATGTTGCTTGGTGTGCTTGCTACGTTTCGTGGTGTGAGAGCAAGAATGACTATATCAGTAATGGCTGGGCGCCTAAGTTCGCCGGTTGTGAAACCGCTGTTGACTGGTTCAAGAAGAAGGGTCAGTGGCACAATCCTGATGAAACACCTGAAGCCGGTGATATCATCTTCTTCGACTGGGAGCAGAACGGCTATGTTGACCACGTGGGCATTGTTACCGGAGTTGTCGATAATCAGATCTACACTATCGAAGGCAATTCCAGTGACAGATGCAGGCAGAAGAGATACTATGTTGGCGATGAAGTATTGTTCGGATGGGGGACGCCCGGACACTGATTTATAGGATATGAGATTTGTAATTCAGAGGGTGCAGTGTGCATCCGTTACAGTAGATAATGAAGTGATTGGTTCAATCGGCAGAGGCTATATGGTCCTTGTCGGTGTTAGTCATGATGATAATGAGGAAACTGCCGACAAGATGGTCGACAAGATGATCAAGCTTCGTATCAATGAGGATGCCGAGGGCAAAACCAATCTCTCTCTTGCGGACGTTGACGGCAGCCTGCTGATGGTTTCACAGTTCACACTCTATGCTGACTGTAAGAAAGGCAACCGCCCTTCCTTCGTCAAGGCCGGTGAACCTGAAAGAGCCAATGAACTGTATGAATATATTATTGCTCGATGCAAGACGCAGGTTCCTATTGTTGAAAAGGGATCCTTCGGTGCAGATATGAAGGTCGAACTCATCAATGATGGACCATTCACCATCGTTCTTGATTCGGAACAGCTGGGAATGTAGATAAGGAGAAACTATGAAAGCTCTGTTAACAGGCGGTGCAGGATATATAGGATCACATACTGCCGTGGCTATGCTGGATGCGGGTCACGAAGTTTTTGTTGTAGATAATTTCTCCAACAGCTCGCCTGAAGCAATTAAGCGCGTTGAACAGATTACAGGCAAAACAGTAAAGATGTTTAACGCCGATGTCGCTGACATAAATGAAGTTGACCGCATACTCGCAGAAGTACATCCTGATTGCATTATTCATTTTGCAGGGTTTAAGGCTGTTGGTGAGTCGGTTGAAAAGCCTGTTGAATATTATAGAAACAATATTGATACCACCCTTACTCTTCTTGAATCCATGAGGAGTTTGGGCTTAACGAATATCGTTTTCTCAAGTTCAGCTACGGTATACGGAGATAATAATCAACCGCCTTTCAGTGAAGAGATGGCAAGAGGCATATGCACCAATCCATACGGTTGGACTAAGTGGATGCAGGAGCAGATTCTGACTGATGCAGGTGTAGCTGACAAGGGTCTCTCGGTCGTATTGCTGAGATACTTCAACCCTGTTGGTGCACATGAATCGGGTCTCATTGGTGAAGATCCTCAGGGTATTCCTAACAATCTGATGCCATATATTTCACAAGTTGCGGTTGGGAAGAGAGCCCATCTGACTGTATTCGGTGATGATTATGATACTCCGGACGGTACATGTAGACGAGATTATATCCACGTTATGGATCTGGCTGAAGGCCATGTTCTTGCAGCAGAATTTGCAATTAAAAATACCGGAACCGAGGTAATAAACCTTGGAACCGGCAAACCTTATAGTGTTCTTGAAATGGTAAATGCATATGGCGCAGCCTGTGGACATCCGATTAAGTATGTAATCGGTTCCAGGCGGCCGGGCGATGTTCAGGACAGCTGGGCCGATGCAGGAAAAGCCGCCCGGCTCCTCGGCTGGACAGCCGAGCGCGGCATCGATGAAATGTGCCGTGACGCCTGGAACTGGCAATCCAATAATCCGAGTGGCTATACTGATTAAAACATTCTATAATGCACACTATAGAAACAAAATAAATCTGCAATAATAAATACCCACCTATGGTGGGTATTATTTTATGCCTGTTCTCGTTTAGAATACATAACCTGACGGGTCTGTTGTTTGATCAAATATGTGAATTTATAGGTTGTTTCGGAAATGCGACCATTGAATGTAATTCTCCATACTGCATATCCGTTATATGTATCGCTCTTGGTCTTAACTTTTTTTATTCCGCTTGCCTTGGACTTTTCCTTAGCGGTCTGAGCTGCCTTGGATTTAGAATAAATCTTAAACGAGCAAACTGCATCTCCTGAGTTAAGTCCCTTAACCGTTATCTTGTATGTTTTACCTGTTTTGTACCCCGCAATCTTGAACTGCAGCTTGGTTGAGCTCTTGCTCTTAATGGTTGTCGAATATGTCTTATTGGAGCTATCCTTTGTTATTACCTTAGCATCTCCATAGCTAACAGATGACTTGAAATATACAGTCGCTTTACCGCTACCTTGATACACTATCTTTTTTACACCGGTCTTAGCCATTGCAAGAGTAGAAGACGCAGCAATAAATACAGCTGTGACTAGCAGTATAATTATTAAGCTGTATTTTCTCCTCGCTACCATGTCAATTCCTCTTCTACCTAAAAACCATGCACAGCTATAGCTATACATGGTTATAATATCATTTAGAAATTAATTTTAGATTAAATTAGCAATCAATATTCTATTTTTTTCTTACAATCCACTTTAAAATGTTGCCGTTCTCACCATCAACCTGATATTCATATACCACTTTATCGCCTCTGATGGAACCTTCATATATCCAACCACCTTCATTGTAAGTCTGCGCAAACTCAAGTACATCTCCGTAATCAGCCTCCGGAAGCATTGCGAATACAACTTCCATTGCCTCATCCTCGCTAACGATTGGATCTTCATCCGGCACAGTAAGTTCATCTATCTCTGCCTGACCTCCATTTGATAGAGAGTTGCCTCCGGCGAAATACACCCCAATTGGTACGCAGATAGCCAACAGTAGTATTAATAATATTATTCTTGCACCAAGTCTTTTCATCTATACCGCCTTAAACCTCAGTTCAAACGTTGATCCTTTTCCCGGTTTGCTCTCGAGTTTAACCTCACCCTTCATTGCCTTGGTAAGAGACATTACCATAGATAGTCCAAGTCCGGATGATGCGCCATCTTCCCTTGAACCATCAATCTGATAAAACCTCTGCCAGATTTTGTCCTGATCCTTCTTGGAGATTCCCGGACCATCATCTGTAACTCTGCAGACAGCGTATTCTCCATCTCTCTTGAGGGACAGTTTAATCGTTCCTCCAGGATTCTTGCCGTACTTAACCGCATTATCGATCAGATTCAAGATAATGCGAATCAGCATTCCCTCGTCTGCAACAATCTTCACAGATTTCTGGATATCTGTCTTGATGGTGATATCGTAATCCTCTACAATCATCTGCTGCTGCTCAGCAATATCCGTTACAACTTCGGTAAAATCGAGTTCTTCCATATCAAGGTTGAGTCTTCCGGCATCACTTCTTGATAACATAAGGAGCTTGCTAACCAGAGAGCTCATTCTCTTGGCCTGCTTGTTGATAGTCGCAGCAGTTGAGGCAGCCTCATCCGGATTGTCCATAGCATATTCGCTCTGTGCCTGAATAATCGCCAGCGGTGTTCTTAGCTCATGCGAAACATCGGAAGAGAATTGCTTCTCTCTCTCCATATCGCCTTCGAGCTTGTCAAACATGGCGTTAATAGACTCTGATAATTCATATATCTCATCTTGAGTATCACTTACAGGAATTCTCTTGGACAGATCTGCGTCAGCCTGAATCTCCTCGCTGATTCTTGTTATCTCTCTTATCGGCTGGAAAGCTCTCTTCGTAATCATCCATCCACCGATAACCGCAAGAATTACAATCGCAGGTAACAAGAGTAGGAAGTACCTGTATGCAGAAATGTTTGCAGAAGCATTGGTATCATTCGGCATAATGCCTCTTAACCAATATTCTGTTTCTTTAATTTCAATCAGACTATCATATACGTACCAGCTCGCAGCTCTATAGTCTTCGACCTCCTGACATTCTCTGTCACTGAGCTCCGGATAGTTCTTAATCTTAAGTGGTCTAACGCCTCTTAAGAAATTTCCTTCATCATCGTACAGGCTAATATAAATTCCGTCAGCCTCATATTTGATATCCGGTGTATCCAGAAAACCATCGCCCTCTATCTCAATCTGGTCACGCAAATTAACCAGTGTTTCTATCAGCCTACTCTGTGCGCTGTATTTAATATTGTTAGCGTTCATATACACGAGCGATAACATCAACACAACAGAGATAGCAATCAGAAAGACTGCGTACCATAAAGTGATTCTAACTGTGATTTTCTGTTTACCCATTGATTACTTGATGATGTATCCGACACCCTTAACTGTGCTGATGAGCTTGTCCTCATAGTCAGCATCAATCTTCTTTCTCAGATGATGCATGTAGACGTCGATAACATTGGAACCGCCGTCATAGTCGTAGTTCCACACATGTGTTGACAGCTTGTCTCTTGAAATAACACAACCGATATTCTGCAGCATGTACTCCAGGATATTGTACTCCTTGGCTGTCAGCTCAATCTCCTTGCCATCTCTGAACACTTCGTGGCTCGCTGTATTCAGACTTACTCCCTTGTGCTCAAGAACCGGACTGCTGTGCTCGCTTCTGCGTCTCAGCATTGCTCTGATTCTGGCGAGGAGCTCGTCAAAATTAAATGGCTTGGTGAGATAGTCATCGGCTCCGGCATCAAGACCTGCTACTCGATCATCTACACTGCCAAGAGCTGTGAGGAGCAGCACAGGTGTACTGTCTCCATCACTTCTCATCTTCTTAAGAACACCGATTCCTGTAACGCCCGGCAACATGATATCCAGGAGCACTCCATCATAATCTGTTGCTCCGAGATAATTCAGTGCCTCCTTGCCATCGTAGCAGGCATCTACAGCATAGCCTTCGCTCTTAAGTTTTCTTACGATAATTTCACTAAGATCTTTCTGATCTTCAACAACTAGAAGTCTCATGGTGTCTCCCTTCTACACAAGAGTCATCTGTTCGTTACCATCTTCTCCTATATTAGGATTTTTCTCCGATACAACCGGTTTAACAGCACTATCTTCATCAACTACCTTGGCGAATGAAACGATACGATTGCCCTTCTCGACTCTCATAACCTTAACGCCCTGAGTAGTTCTTCCGGATTTGCTTACTTCCTCAGCTCTGATTCTGATGATGATGCCATTGGAATTGATAACCATTACCTCATCTTCATCGTTAACGAGAGTCGCACCAACCAGCTTACCGGTCTTATCGAATTTGGTCTTGTCGTAAGTTGCAACTCCCTTGCCGCCTCTTGCCTGGAGTCTGTACTCATCGAGAACCGTTCTCTTACCAAATCCGTTTTCAGTAATTACCAGCATCTTTCTCTTCTGGTCGATGTCAAGTTCCATTGAAACTACCTCATCATCGCCCTCGAGAAGAATAGCTCTAACTCCGCCGGCATTACGTCCCATTGGACGAACGTCGTCCTCGCTGAACGCGATTGCCTTACCATCTCTTGTTACAACATAGATGTTTTCTTTGCCGTTAGCCTGAGCAACTGCAATGAGCTTATCTCCATCCTTGAGAGTGATAGCAATCAGGCCAGTCTTACGATTAGTATCAAACTCGCTGACAGGTGTCTTCTTAATAGTTCCGTTCTTGGTTACCATTACGAGACAATGATCGTCCTCGAATTCCTTGATAGGAATTACCGCAGTAACTCTCTCTGTACTGTTCAGATTCAGGAAGTTGATAACCGGAGTTCCCTTAGCAGTTCTTGAAGCCTCAGGAATCTCGTATGCCTTAATCTTATACACTCTACCCATGTCTGTAAAGAACATCAGGTAATCGTGTGTGCTGGTGATAATCAAGTCACGAACGAAATCATTCTCCCTCGTCGTCAGTCCCTGAATTCCCTTACCGCCGCGACGCTGTGCTTTGTACATATCGATAGGTACTCTCTTGACATATCCGAGGTGTGTCAGTGTAATCGCAACATCCTCTTCATCAATCAGAGCCTCTTCATCGAGCTCGCCATCGTCAGCAACAATCTTGGTTCTTCTTGGATCTGCCCACTTATCCTTGATCTCCTGAAGCTCGTTCTTGATAACTCCCATCAGGAGATGCTCATCAGCAAGAATGCTCTTGAAATATGCGATCTTCTTCTTGAGTTCTTCGTACTCGCTCACGAGCTTCTCTCTCTCGAGACCCTGCAGCTTGGCGAGTCTCATGTCGAGAATAGCCTGTGCCTGGATCTCCGAGAGTCCAAATCTTACCATCAATTTCTCTTTCGCGTCATTGTACGAAGAGCGGATGGTTTTGATAACCTCGTCGATATTGTCAAGTGCAATAAGAAGACCTTCAACGATGTGTGCTCTTGCCTCTGCCTTGGCGAGGTCGAACTTGGTTCTTCTTGTGATTACAATCTTCTGGTGCTTGATGTACTCTTCAAGAATCTCCTTGAGATTGAGTATCCTCGGCTCTCCGTCAACCAGTGCCAGCATTATCATGCTGAAGGAAGTCTGGAGTGCTGTATGCTTGTAGAGTCTGTTCAGAATTACGCTAGGATTAGTGTCCTTCTTCAGCTCGATTACAATTCTTGTTCCTTCTCTGTTGGACTCATCACGGATATCTGAGATTCCCTCGATCCTCTTGTCTCTAACCAGTTCGGCCATGGACTCGATAAGTCTTGCCTTGTTAACCTGGTAAGGGATTTCGGATACGATAATCTGCATCTTGCCACGCTTGGACTCTTCGATCTCGCATACAGAACGAACATTAACTTTGCCCTGTCCTGTTCTGTAAGCCTCGTCCGCTGCATGTCTGCCGAGAATCAGTGCTCCTGTCGGGAAATCAGGTCCTTTAATAATCTTAATAAGGTCGTCAACTGAGCAATCCGGTTCATCGATCAGTTTGCATGTTGCATCGATTGTATCGCCCAGATTGTGTGGTGGAATGGATGTTGCCATACCTACCGCAATACCGTTGGATCCGTTGATCAACAGGTTAGGAACTCTTGATGGCAGTACAACAGGTTCCTGTTCCTCACCGTCAAAGTTGTCCATGAAGTCAACGGTATCTTTCTCGATATCTCTGATCATCTGCAGTGAGAATGGAGACATTCTTGCCTCTGTATATCTCATTGCGGCTGCGCCGTCGCCGTCTACGGAACCGAAGTTACCATGGCCGTCAACCAGCGGATATCTCGTACTGAATCCCTGTGCGAGCTTAACCATTGCATCGTAGATGGAGGAGTCACCGTGTGGGTGGTATTTACCCATTACCTCACCGACGATTCTCGCCGATTTCTTGTGAGGCTTGTCAGGTGTTGTTCCCAGCTGCTGCATACCATAGAGAATTCTACGGTGTACAGGCTTCAATCCATCTCGAACATCAGGAAGCGCACGTCCAACGATTACGCTCATCGCATAATCAATGTACGAGTTCTTCATTTCATCGTATATCTCGTGTTCGATGATTCTGCTATTATCTAAAATGTCACTCATAATTATTCCTTTACTTGAGCCACAGAGTGTTTCTCACGCGGAGTACGGCTCGCGCCTCGCTGTGGCTTACGCAGCGGATGCTAACCTCTGACTTCGCAAGGTGCAAGCACCTCGCTCGTCAATCGGTAAGCACCGGCTACCACAGAGCCTCCGCGTTGAGAATCTCTCTGTGGCTCAACTATACTAATTCTTTCTCGTTCCTGCAGATAAACTAGATATCCAGGTTTTTTACATATTTTGCGTTGTCTTCGATGAATTTCTTACGTGGTGGGACTTTGTCGCCCATCAGTGTTGTGAAGATTTCATCGGCAGCAACTGCGTCTTCAACTGTGATTCTTACCATTGTTCTGGTATTGTAATCCATTGTTGTCTCCCAAAGTTGCTGATCGTCCATCTCTCCAAGACCCTTGTATCTCTGAATTTCAATCTTGTTGCTGGAATTCTTGGTCTTGAGCTCAGCCAGTAACTTCTCCTGTTCAGCATCGGAGTAAGTGTAGTGAATGTCCTTACCCTGCTTAACTCTGAACAGTGGTGGCTGTGCTGCATATACATAGCCGCCCTCGATCAGTTTTGGCATGAATCTGAAGAAGAATGTCAGGAGCAGTGTACGGATATGTGCTCCATCGACGTCGGCATCTGTCATGATAATGATCTTGTGATATCTCAACTTGGTCTCATCGAAGTCCTTGCCGATACCGCAGCCGAATGCTGTGATCATGTTCTTGATTTCTTCGTTGCCGAGAATCTTCGCTTCGTTAGCCTTCTCAACGTTCAGGATCTTACCTCTGAGCGGCATGATTGCCTGTCTCTTACGGTCTCTTCCTCCCTTGGCTGATCCGCCGGCTGAATCTCCCTCGACCAGGAAGATTTCTGACAGTGCAGGATCCTTTTCGGAGCAGTCTGCCAGCTTGCCCGGAAGTGATGTGTTAGACAAAGCGGAGTTCTTACGTGAGATATCTCTCGCCTTACGAGCTGCCTCACGAGCACGCTGAGCCTTAAGGCACTTCTCGATGATAATCTTAGCTTGTTTTGGATTCTCCTCGAGGAAGTACATCAGCTGCTCTGATGTGTTACTCTCGACGATACCCTTAACCTCCGAATTACCGAGCTTGGCTTTGGTCTGCCCCTCGAACTGAGGCGTAGTCAGCTTAACGCTTACTACTGCAGTCAGTCCTTCACGAACGTCGTCACCCTGAAGACCTGCCTCGTTATCCTTGATGAGCTTGTTCTTCTTGGCATAATCATTAATGGTTCTTGTCAGCGCAGCCTTGAATCCAACCTCGTGGAAACCACCCTCGATGGTGTGGATGTTGTTGGCATATGAATAGATATTCTCGCTGTATCTGTCTGTGTACTGGAGCGCAACCTCAACCTCGTAGCCGTTACCCGGATCTACGTCATAGTAGAAGATGGTCTGGTTGAGAGGATCCTTGTTCTTATTAAGGTATTCAACGAACTCTCTGATACCGCCTTCGTAATGGAATTCATCCTTCTTATGCGGGCTGACTCTCTTGTCTGTCAGGGAAATAGCAAGTCCCTTGTTCAGGAAGGCCATCTCTCTAAGTCTGTGCTGGAGTGTATCGTAGTCGTAAACAGTCTCATCGAAGATTGTTGGATCAGGCCAGAACTGTGTCTTGGATCCTGTCTTGCCGGTCTTGTACTCGCCGATAATCTCGAGCTCACTGGCTCTTTCTCCTGCGAAGTACTCCTGTCTGTAGATCTTGCCGTCTCTTCTTACTTCAACTGCCATGTGAGTTGACAGCGCGTTAACAACGGATGCACCTACTCCGTGCAAACCTCCGGATACCTTATATCCTCCTCCACCGAACTTACCGCCGGCGTGGAGCTTGGTGTGAATTACCTGAACTGCCGGAATTCCCATCTTAGGATGGATGTCTACCGGCATACCACGACCATCGTCTGTTACTGTGATTGAGTTATCCGGCTCAATAGTAACAGCGATACTCTTGCAAAATCCTGCAAGTGCCTCATCGACCGAGTTGTCTACGATCTCGTATACCAGGTGATGGAGTCCTGCAGGGCCTGTGCTACCAATGTACATACCAGGTCTCAGACGAACCGGTTTAAGTCCCTCTAATACCTCAATTTGGCTGGCACCATACTCTTGACTTGCGCTCATTTCTTACCTCTATTTTTCTTGCAATAATTATTAACTCTTTCAAGTGCTTGGCAATGCTGCCGCACAACAAAAAATGGACGAAACGCCCTAGCTATTTTCGTCCATATTTTACCATATAAGCGATTATTTTGCAAATTTTAACACAATATCTTGTGGAATATTAAAATTCGCTTAAATCGAAAATTTTCGCCACATTTTCTTCTGAATTGCGACTTACCACTCGATCTCTTCTATCGGTGTCGGATGGTCATTAACACACACGTCTACTACACTACCGCTCTTAATTCTTACCACTCTGTCTGCCATCGGAGTCAGTGCGCTGTTGTGAGTAATGATGATTACTGTCTTGCCATTCTTCCTTACCTGGTCCTGTAAGAGCTGCAGTATTTGCTTGCCTGTTACATAGTCAAGCGCTCCCGTCGGCTCATCACATAACAGTATCTTAGGATTCTTGGCAAGGGCTCTTGCAATAGCAACTCTCTGCTGCTCTCCACCCGACAGCTGCCCCGGGAAGTTATTCAGTCTGTGACCCAGTCCTACGGACTCAAGGGTTTCTGCCGGGTCTACAGGGTCTTTGCATATCTGTGTTGCCAGCTGAACGTTTTCAACCGCTGTCAGATTTTGAACCAGATTATAGAACTGGAATACAAATCCCGTATCATGTCTTCTGTACATTGTCAGCTCTTTCTGGTTGTAACTGCTTATCTCATTGCCATCAATCAGTACGCGTCCGCTGGTGAGTGTATCCATTCCCCCAAGAATATTGAGGAGAGTAGTCTTGCCTGATCCGGATTCACCTACAATAATCACCAGCTCACCTTTATTCACGGTAAAAGTGATATCATGGAGAGCTTCAACTTCCACCTCTCCCGTATGATATATCTTCTGAACGTTGTCGAAGACTACGTAATTATTATTCTCTTCTCTTGTTTTCTTATTTGCCATATTAAACCTGTTTTCTAATACTTATCCTTTTTAACAACGGTTCCTTCTTCAACTCTGAACAGGGTTCCGCCCTGAAGGGTCTCTATTACTTCATCGTTCAACTCTGCTGATGTTATAAAGAGCTGGACGTCATCAATCTGGTTGACCAAGAACCTCTGTCTGTCGAGATCGAGCTCGGACAGCACATCGTCCAAGAGCAGTACAGGATACTCGTCCAAAATCTGTTTGGCTATGCGTATCTCTGCGAGCTTGAGCGACAATGCGATTGTTCGCTGCTGTCCCTGTGAGCCGTACTTCTTGGCATCGGTTCCGTTGATATAGAACTCTAGGTCATCTCTGTGTGGACCGATAGACATGAAACCTGCATAGATATCCTTCTCCCTGTGATGGTGGAATTGCTTATAGAGTATCTCTCTTCCCTCAGGAGCAGTGATGAAGTCGCAACTCGTTACATATTCTATCTTGAGATCTTCTTTGCCACCCGATATTGCTGACATTATTTCAGCAGCCTCATCGGAGAGCATCTCGACGAATTCCTTCCTATATCTGATTAATTCGTATCCGTAGTTGGCGAGCTGTCTGTCGTAGACATCCATCATATCGTCATTGTAAGTCCTGCTGTATGAAGAATTCGACAGCCCCTTGATAAGACTGTTCTTCTGTTTGAGAATGTCGGAATAATTCTTCAGCACCTCATAATACTTGGGTCTTATCTGGGACAGCTCGCGATTAATATATGCACGTCTTCTGTCCGGGCTATCCTTAATAATCCTGAGATCGTCCGGTGAGAAGATGATTACTACTATATTATTAAGAAGATCAGCCGTACGGCGAACCAACTTGCCATCCTTCTTGATCATCTTGCGGCCATTCGCAAGAATTGTAATATCTATGTTCTTGTCCAGCTCCTCGCTGGTAATATCCACATTGACGCGGCCCCTATCCTCGCCGAACTTCACCATATCTCCCGCATTATTAGTACGGAAGGATTTGGCAAAAGCCGCAAGATAAATAGCCTCGATGAGATTGGTCTTGCCCTGAGCATTTTCGCCAATAATAATATTGCGATGCTCGTTGAACTCAAGCTCGAGGTTACTGTAGTTTCTGAAGTTTTGAAGAGTAATATTGTTAATTCTCATACCATTATTAGATTACCACATTTGTTCTGCTCATACTACTTCAACATTGCATGAGACTTCTTTTTAATTTCTTTTTATATATGAAAGGGAGAGGGATCATTGCAAGAGAACATTTCCGCAGAAGAGTCTACGAGTTCAATGGTAAATGCAATATTAATATTGCATTCGTATCACACCCATCGACGAGGACCGTTCTCTTGCAATGCTCCCTCTCTCTTTTCATTCATAAAAAAATCGGCACGAAGCCGATTTTCTCATTTTTGATGTGCTGGTCTGTCCCCGTTTTGCAATTTGGTCACAGGGGTCTGACCCTTTGTTGCACTTTGTTGCACTATTTAGTTTCGATTACTACCTTACGGTATGGATCCTTGCCTTCACTTCTTGTCTTAACTCTTGGGTGATTCTGAAGTGTGCAGTGGATAACCTTTCTCTCGTAAGGGTTCATTGGTTCGAGTGTAACACTGCGTCTTGACTTCTCTACCTTGTCTGCGAGTCTGTTAGCGAGGTTAACCAAAGTCTTCTCTCTCTTGGATCTGTAGTTCTCCGCATCCAGGATAACTCTTACGTACTTGCTCTCGTCCTTGTTTACAACGTAGCTTGCCAGGCACTGAACTGCATCGAGAGTTGCACCTCTCTTGCCGATGATTGTTCCTGTATCCTTGCCTGTAATATCTACGAATACGAGTTCATCGCTCGCCTTAACTTCGAAATCAAGATTGATTCCCATCTGCTCAGCGATATCTCTTAAGAACTTCTCGATTGGATGTCCCTTAACAGGGTCGAGCTTCTTAACATCGTAGAGCATTGTATCTTCCATGGAAAGCTCATATCTTCTCTTGTTGTGAGATCTTCTTTCCTTGGCAGCTGCCTTCTCTCTGGCACGTGCATCCTCCTGCTCTTCCAGTTCGAACTTCTCGTAATCTGCACGAACTTCCTCAGGAAGCTCCTTGGCTGCGTTCTCCGGAAGGCTGGCGAGAATTGCATCAATATCATCGAATGTAGCCTTTTCCTTAACATTGTTTCCGCTGTCGCTAAGAGCAGTTACTCTTACTTTGGCGAGCTTGGAACCAATTCCCAGGAAACCATTACTTGACTCCTCCAGAACCTCGACTTCAACTTCATCTCTTGTGAGCTTGAGTTCCTTCAAGGCAAGTTCAACGGCAGTGTCTACATCGACTCCCCATTTTTCTGAAGATTTCATTATATTAAATATTTCCTTTCATTCTAGCTCTTCTCTTCCTTAAGAGATCCTTTTCTGCTCTTTCAACGCGCTTGGATGCTTCTCTTTCTTCATTCATCTTCTCTCTCATCTTGTTGATTCTGATATTGAAGAAGATCTGCATAACCTGGCTGCCTGCCCAGTAAATTGCAAGGCCTGCAGGATATGATCTTGCGAGCCAGAGGATACTCAGTGGGAAGATGTACTTCATCATTGCGTTCATCGCCTTAGTCTGTCCCGCAGTTGGTCCGGCCTGTGCAGTCATACTGCTGTTCTGGCTGAATGAGAAGTATGTTGCAACTCCTGCGATAATAGGCAGAATCCACATATCCGGCTGTGCAAGGTCTTTAATCCACAGGAAGGATTCGTGGTTAGCGAAAATCATAGTACTGCCTGCAGGCATGTACTGAATCGGATTTCTGAGTAATGCGAATAATCCCATGATAATAGGGAACTGAATCAGCATAGGGAGGCATCCGCTTGCAGGATTGAAGCCTGTCTCCTTGTACATCTTCTGAATCTCTTCGTTCATTCTCTGCTGATCGTTAGCATATTTCTTCTGAATCTCCTGAGTCTTCTCAGAGATATCTGTCATGCTGGCAGTTGTCTTAATCTGCTTGGCATACAGAGGATAGAGTACGAGCTTAACGATTACTGTAAGAATGATTAGGGCTATTCCATAACTTCCTACCAGTGTGTAGATCCACTTCAGCAGGTATCCGATAGGTTTAGCGATAATTCCCATTAATTACTCCATTCTATGGTACAGGATCGTATCCGCCGGGATTACCCGGATGACATCTCAGAATTCTCTTAATCCCCAGCCATGAGCCCTTGATTGGTCCATACTTCTCAACTGCCTCTATAAAATAGGCACTGCAAGTAGGTGTGAACCTGCAATGTGCTCCCAGCAGCGGGGATATGAATATCTGATAACCCCTTACCATGATGATTAAAAATCTTTTGAAAAATCTACTAATTAAATTCATGCTTAATTGAACAATCCGGCTGCTCTCACTGCGCCAAACATTGCGCGCGAAACTTCATCGTATTTGCAATCGTTAATAGTGTTTCTTGCTACGAATATAATGTCATATCCGGGTACAATCTTATCTTTGAAGAATCTATACGACTCGCGCATCAATCTCCTTGATCTGTTACGTTGAACGCTGTTGCCAACCTTCTTACTTGCAACAAATGCAACTCTGGAATAATCAAGTTTGTTCTTGTTATACAGAACCACTACATACTTGCTACCCTTGGAATTGCCGCGATTGTATACCCTATTAAAATCATTCTGTTCCCTTAAAGTGAGCTCGCTATGATCTCTCATTAAGCAGCACCTTCAATTAAGCTGTGAGGGACTTTCTTCCTCTTGCTCTTCTTCTCTTCAGTACCTTTCTACCGTTAGCTGTAGCCATTCTCTTACGGAATCCGTGTTCCTTAAGTCTCTGTCTCTTCTTAGGCTGATAAGTTCTTTTCATCTTACTAAACTCCTTCTATAATTATTAATATCGTTAACTTGATTGCGTGCCATCTAAATTACATTGGCACATACGCCAAACCATTATAAATTAAAGCTTTTGCGAAGTCAATGTAAGCCTATACAGCTCTTATATATGTTTCGTTACTTAATTTAATACAATCTGTACAAAAAATGAGTTATACACAATATCTTGTGGCATGCTTTTACTTATTAACAACTTTATCAACAACATGTGGATAACTATTTTTTTGCCCTCAATTGATGTATCTAATACATACAAATTTGCCCTTTGCAACTGTGGAAAACTTTATGTAAAATGTGTACACAAATCGAAGGAGTTTCAACTTGGACAAGAACAAGATATGGGGGACTACTCTTAAGTTCCTCGAAGCTAATACAACTTCAATGAGTTACTCTACCTGGATTGCCCCGCTCGATATTCATAATATCGACGAGGAGACAGGTATTATTTATCTTGCCTGGAAAGAAGATCCTACCCTTCTCAAGCACGTTAACTCCAACTATCTTACTCTTATTGAAAATACAATTAATAAGAGTATGGATAAACCTTACAGAGTTGTTATTAAGCACGAAAAAGAATACGAAGTAAGCAGTATTGATACTACAAGGATGAAAAACCCTCTCAACCAGGAGAAGTTATTCAATCCTAGGTTTAATTTTGAAAATTTCGTTGTAGGTGGTAGTAACAAGTATGCGCATGCTGTATCAGTTGCAGTTGCCGAAACACCGGGAGATGTTTATAATCCACTGTTTATTTATGGTGGATCTGGTCTTGGCAAAACTCATCTGATGCAGGCTATTGGCGTTCACATAATAAGAAATAATCCGGAGGCAAAGGTTCTCTATGTAACTACTGAAATGTTTGCTAATGAACTAATTGCTTCTATTAGAGATAATAAGATGAAATCCTTTAAGAATAAATATCGTAAAGTCGACGTATTACTCATTGACGATATTCAATTCTTAGAGGGTAAAGACTCCAGCCAGGAAGAATTCTTCCATACATTTGAGGCTCTATACAATTCTAATAAGCAGATAGTTATTACAAGTGATGTTTCACCTGTTGAACTTAAGGGTCTTGATGACAGATTAAGAACAAGATTCAGTTGGAATATGGTAGCTAATATTGCGCCGCCTGATTATGAAACAAGAGTTGCAATTCTTAGCAGTTTTGCTGATAAGAGCGGACTTGAAGTAGATAATGATTTTAGAGAAGTTCTCGGTCTTATTGCAGATCAGATCAAGGATAATATTAGAGAACTTGAAGGTGCATATAACAGAGTTGTTGGTTTTTCTCAGTTATTAGGTGAGAAGATCAATATAGATAATGCCAAAAATATTCTTAAGGATATTCTTAAAGATAATGAACAGGCAGTTGCTCCGGAAAGAATTCGCAGCGTTGTAGCTAATCATTATAAGATTAAGATTTCTGATATGGATTCACCTAAGAGAAATGCAGAGATAACATTACCTAGACAGGTAGCAATGTATCTGTGCAGAGAAACTACTGATCTTTCATTCCCTAAGATTGGTAAATTGTTCGGTAATCGTCATTATTCAACTGTTATTCATGCAATTGATAAGATTGAAAATGATATTAAATACGATGAAGAATTAAGAGAAAGTATTAATGTAATTAAGGCTAAACTTACATCAAGAAAATAATCCACATCTTATCAATATATTTATGTAACATTTATCATTAATGATGAATGCTTGTAACTCAATTATTTCAACTAATATATGAGTTATCCACATTATCAACATAGCCTACTATTACTACTAATATATATTTATAAAAATAGGAGTTATCTATGAAGATTTATTGCAATAAATCAGAACTTAACAAAGCAATTAATAATTTATCTCATGCAGTTCCAACAAGAACTACTTCTAACATTCTGGAAGGAATTCTTGTAGAAATTAATAATGGAATAATGAAAATGACTGCAACTGATACAACAATTACAATTGAAAGTGTAATTAGTGTAAATTGTGAAGAATCAGGAGCTTTCGTAGTACCGGCTAAACTATTTGGTAGCATTATTAATAAATTACCTGAAGATGAGATTATGATTGATTATGATCCATCTAAGATAAAGATTAACATTAAATGTGCAGGTTCTAATTCTGAGTTAGTATGTTTTAAGTCAGATGATTTTCCTAAGATTAAATTAAATGAAGGAAATGATCTTATTTATCTTAGTAAAGAAGATATTAAGAAGATTATTAGAAAAACAGCATTTAGTGCATCTACTGACGAGTTTAATGGAATTCTAACAGGTGTACTACTCGAGATTAAGAATGGTAATTTAAAAATGGTTGGTGTAGATCCATTTAGAATTGCTACTTATAACATTGAAGTAAAGAATAATGCTGATGTTAATGTTGTTATTCCGGCCAAGTTAATCAATGAAGTTGCTAAGATTATTTCAGATGATGGTGAAGATCAAATGTCACTTGAAATAATTGATAAGAAAGTAGTAATTAAATTTGATAATTATAAGGTTATTATTAATACTTTCTCCGGCAAATATATTGATTATGAAAGAATTCTTAATAAGCAGGGAGATATTAATGTAAGAGTTAAGAGAAGTGATTTATTAAAGGGTATTGATAGAGCTTCACTTCTTGCATCAGTTCAGAATAATAATCTTATTAAGTTCAATATTTCAGGAGACATTATTACCATTAATTCATTAAGTGAAGAAGGTAATATTGAAGAAAAGATTGAAATTATTAAGGATGGTAATGATATTCTTATCGGATTAAATGCAAAATATCTTAAGGATGTATTTAGTGTAATTGAGGATGAAGAAGTAATTATGAATCTTAAGGATTCAGTTAGTCCATGTATTATTAAACCTCTCAAGGGTGATAAATATACTTATCTGGTATTACCAATCAGAATTAATTAATAATGACTGATTTAGAATTAAACAACAAAGGAATAGAGTCATTTATTAGTGATCTTGAGAACACAATTTCCAAGCTTAATATTGAGAAACATAGTAAGACTTGGATGAAGGATATATAGATATCGAAGTTCTGGCAGACTCCGATAAATAATGTCAAAGTTATCCCGGGCTTAATGTTGACATTCGCTGTTATATGTCAACATTAAGCCCGGGATGATATTAGCATTTACATTTTGCTGAGTTCGACTGCGGTCTGGGCTGCAACTTTGGCATTGTTGAATACCAGCTGGATGTTGGAATCAAGGCTGTCTCCGCCGGTGAGCTCTTTGACCTTGGCAAGGAGATAAGGAGTTGTTTCCTTACCCTTGATGCCAAGAGCGTTGCACTGTTTGATGGCTTCATCAATGGCCGGGTTGATTACATCAGGATCCATTGAGTATTCATCCGGAATAGGATTTCCAACAAGAATACCACCCTTAAGACCTATATCTTTCTGAGTCTTATATAACTGTGCGAGTTCCTTAGGACCTGCAACAGAATAGTCTACTTTATAGCCACTCTTGCTTGTATAGAATGCAGGCATATCTTCAGTATTCATTCCGATTACAGGAACACCCTTAGTCTCAAGATATTCGAGAGTCAGACCGATATCCAGTATGGATTTGCAGCCTGCACAGATAACCATGACCGGAGTCTGAGCGAGCTCTTCCAGATCCGCACTGATATCCATGGTCGTCTCAGCACCTCTATGAACCCCGCCTATACCGCCGGTTGCAAAGATCTGAATTCCCGCCATATGAGCAATCATCATTGTAGTTGTAACTGTGCACGCACCATCCTGACCGCTGGCACAGAGCATTGCGAGGTCGCGACGTGATGCTTTGGCAATATCCTGACCCTTACGGCCAAAATATTCTATCTCCAGCTCGGAGAGTCCGGCCTTGAGCCTGCCTCCGATAATTGCGATTGTTGCAGGAACAGCGCCGTTCTCACGAACGATTTTCTCAACAGCGAGAGCTGTTTCAACATTCTGCGGGTATGGCATGCCGTGAGAAATAATGGTGGATTCGAGCGCAACGACAGGCTCGCCGTTTGCTATAGCCTCCATTACCTCCGGTGATACATCAAGATAGCTATTCATATCAGTAAACCTCCTGAATTTTCTTAAGTAGAGTCTCTGCGCACAGTGCAGGATTAATTGCGTCGACTGATTCTATTGTAAGTGAAGCGACTGCGTTACCGGCTCTTGCGGCCTCTATGATATCTTCATTATCGTTGTAGTAAGACCAAGCTATCGCTGCCATGGAGGAGTCCCCTGCTCCCGTTGCACATATCATTTCGGCCGGACAGGATGGAACCGATTCAACATGATCAGCATCCGCTGCAACAATTCCCTCAGGACCCATGGACAGGAACACCTTCTTAATGCCGCCCTCGACAAGAGCTCTTGCTGCGGCCATGGCGTCTTCTTCAGTCCTTATTGTCATGCCTGTGAGGAACTCAGCCTCCAGAGCATTAGGCTTTAATGTGTCAATGTATGGGAAGTTGTTACCAATCTTCCTGGCATGAGCTGTCGAAACAGGATCGACAAACAGCGGAGCTGTGCAGTTCTTGGCAAGATAGTCGAAAGACTCCTGAGAAATATTACAATCAACAATGACTAATTTGGCATCGTTGATAATGTCCATTTTGTCTGCGAAGTATTCAGGACTCAGCTTATTAATCTTGATATGGTCGATTGCCAGCGCCATGTCACCACTGACATCCGTGATAAACACGTACATAGAAGAGGTATCGTTCTCGTTGATAAGAACATTGGAAACATCCATACCAAGCTGTCTGCAATTGTCGAGCATATCTCTACCCAGCGCATCTTCGCCGACTGTCGTGAATAGCTTGACAGGAACTCCGAGTTTGCATAGGTTGTGAGCGATGTTTCTGGCAACTCCACCATAGCCTACTGTGATGAGTCCGGAATTGGAATCCCTTGGAATCAGTGTTTGTGAAGGCTGACCGCCGATGTCAATATTGGCAGCACCTATAACGGCAACATAATCACCCATTAGCGTTTCTTTCTAATCTGAATCGATTGTTAGCATAGTAATAGCTTGTGTTGTAAGTATTTTACTACATTAGTAACGAATTTTGTGATAAAATTATCCCAAATACGATTATTACGTTTATTGAGAAATAGATTGACATATATTAGGAGGTAGCGAATGGAAATTAAAGATATTCTTAAGAGATGCGACCATACTCTGCTCAAGCAGACATCAACATGGGACGAGATTAAGGCCATATGCGATGATGGCATGAAATATGAAACAGCTTCCGTTTGTATTCCACCTTCATTTGTTAAGGCAGCCAAGGATTATGTTGGGGACAAGCTGGCAATATGCACAGTTATCGGATTCCCTAATGGATATTGCACAACAGCTGTTAAGGAATTTGAGACAGTTGATGCAATCAAGAATGGTGCCGATGAGATAGATATGGTTATCAATATGGGCTGGGTCAAGGAACAGAAATGGGATGATCTGCTCGCAGAGATTAAGCTCCTTAAGAAGGCTTGCGGCGATAAGATTCTCAAGGTTATCATCGAGACTTGCTATCTTGAAGACGAGGAAAAGAAGAAGATGTGCGAGATCGTAACAGCAGCAGGCGCTGACTACATCAAGACAAGCACCGGATTTGGCACTGCGGGTGCTACATTTGAGGATATTGAGCTCTTTGCTAAGAACGTTGGCAAGGACGTTAAGATTAAGGCTGCCGGGGGTATTTCGGGAATTGAAGATGCCGAGAAATTCATCAGCCTTGGTGCTGACAGACTTGGAACCAGCAGAATTGTTAAAGCTGTAAAGGCGATGGAATAACGGAGGAAGAGATATGATAGATTACACAGAGGGTCTGGGAATACAGTATCACATCGGGCTCGGTAAGGGTGATGTCGGAAAATATGTTCTTCTCCCGGGCGATCCTAAGAGATGTGAGAAGATTGCCAAGTATTTCGATGACGCCAAGCTCGTTGCTGACAGTCGTGAATTCGTTACATATACAGGTTATGTTGATGGTACTAAGGTCAGCGTATGCAGTACCGGAATCGGTGGGCCTTCGGCTTCGATAGCACTGGAGGAGCTCGCTAATGTCGGCGCTGATACTTTCATCAGAGTTGGTACCTGCGGCGGCATGCAGATGGATGTATGTGGCGGCGATGTTGTTATTGCAACAGGCGCAATTCGTATGGAAGGTACATCCAAGGAGTATGCACCTATTGAATTCCCTGCGGTTCCTGACCTGACAGTTACCAATGCATTGGTTGAAACTGCCAAGGAGATGCAGGTTCGTTTTCACGCAGGTGTTGTAGAATGTAAGGATTCGTTCTACGGACAGCATCAGCCTGAGCTCCATCCTAACGGAGCAGAGCTCTTGTTCAAGTGGGACGCATGGCTCAAGCTCGGATGCATTGCGAGCGAGATGGAGTCCGCTGCCCTCTTTATCGTTGGTGCTTACAGAAAGGTAAGAGTTGGTTCTTGCTTCCTCTGCGTTGCCAACCAGGAGAGAGCTAAGGCCGGACATCACAACGCGCAGGTTCATGATACAGATCTTCCTATCAGAGTTGCGATTGAGACAATTAAGAACCTCGTTAAGAAGGACAAGGAAGAAGAAGCTAGAATTAAGATCTCACCTGACTTTCAGGGATAGGTCGCTAACAAATATTTGACATATTTGAAGGTAAGATAGATGGCAGAAACTATTGCAGCAATATCAACAGCTCTTGGTGAGGGCGGTATCGGAATTGTCAGGGTAAGTGGCCCTGAGAGTCTTAATATTATGCACAAAATGATGCAGGGTTGCCCGCAGGATGTCGAGGCAAGACACGCTTATTTTGGCAAGATCATTGGACTTGACTCGGAGATTATCGATGAGGGACTCTTCCTCTTCATGAAGAGACCGAACTCCTACACCGGCGAGGACATGTTGGAGATTCAAGCTCACGGCAGCAACGTTTCTCTTAAAGAAATCTTAAGAGCAGTTGTTAACGGCAACTATGATGGTATACGCATGGCGGAAGCCGGAGAATTCACCAAGCTCGCTTTTCTTAACGGTAAGATGGACCTCTCGCAGGCCGAGGCTGTAATAGACATCATCAAGGCTAAGACCGATATGTCCCTTGAAATTGCTGAGGGACAGCGTGATGGCAGGCTGAGTGAAGAGATTGAGGAGATACGAGAGAATCTGCTCGATATCCTTGCGAACATGGCTGCCAATATCGATTATCCGGATGAAGATATTGATGATGTTCAGAATGATGAACTCGGCAATCAGCTGAGATGGGTACTGAACGATGTAGACACTCTGCTGGACACCGTTAGCATCGGACGTATCGCCAGGGATGGTATCAGAATTGCCATTGTGGGTAAGCCTAATGTTGGTAAGAGTTCCCTTATGAATGCGATTCTCGGTGAAGGCAGAGTAATTGTTACCGATGTTCCGGGTACGACAAGAGATACAGTTGAGGAGAACGCCAACCTAGGTGGCATTCCAATTGTTCTTGTTGATACTGCCGGTCTTAGAGAGACTGACGACAAGGTTGAGAAGATTGGAATTGAGAGAACTGAGAAAGCCATCGCCGGAGCAGATATGGTGATGCTCGTTATCGATGGCAGTAAAGAACTCGAAGAATCAGACGATGAGATATTCTCATTCATCCGCAAGATGAATGGAGAGAAGATTCTCGTTGTAATTAATAAAACAGATATTGGAACCGCCGTTGATGAGGAAGCTGTTCGCAACATCATTGATGGATGCAGTGTTATCAGTACTTCCCTCATCGGTCACTCGACTATCGACGCAGCAAGAAATGTTTCAATTAAGATTGGAGAGATGTTTGAACTCGGACAGATCAATCCTAAGGAATCAAATATCATCACAAATGAGAGACACGTTAAACTGCTGAGAAAAGCAAGCCGTAACTTGGACGAGGCAATCTCGATGATACAGAGCGGTGAACCGCTTGAGGTTGTTGAGCTCTCGGCACGTTACGCCTATGATGCTCTCGGTAAGATCATTGGCGAGGAAGTTGGCGAAGACGTTATTGATGCGGTTTTCTCCAAGTTCTGCCTTGGTAAATAATATATGCATATAACAACATCTGAAGTAAGAGAATATCTTGCAAACATTGAGGAATCCCATAGATGCAACGTGCTTGTAATCGGTGCCGGTCACGCAGGATGCGAGGCCGGTCTTATTGCGGCCAAGATGGGAATGAAGACTGCAATGTTCTGTACGGACATCGATTCCGTAGCCATGATGCCTTGTAACCCTTCCATTGGAGGAACCGGCAAAGGTCACCTTGTCAGAGAAATTGATGCCCTCGGCGGAGCTATGGGTCTTGTTACGGATGAGACCTTCATTCAGACCAAGATGCTGAATACTTCCAAGGGTCCTGCTGTCCACTCGCTGAGAGCACAGGCAGACAAGCATCGCTACCATGAAGTAATGCTCGAAACCATTGAAAAACAACAGAGTTTGGAACTTTACGAAGCTGAGATAACTGAGCTTGTTATCGAAGATATTGCAGAAGATAACCTCCGCATCGTTGGAGCAATCGATGCAGCCGGAACAAGATATGCCGCTGATTGCATCATCATTTGCACGGGAACTTTCCTTGGCGGTAAGATTTTCATCGGAGATGATATCACTGTGTCCGGTCCTGCCGGATTAAAGCCTGCTTGCACACTTGCAGACAATCTGTATAAAGATGGTTTCCCTATGCGCAGGTTCAAGACGGGCACCCCTGCTCGTATGCTGAGAGACACCATTGATTATTCCAAAATGAAGGAGCAGAAAGGCGATGACGAGATTGTTCCTTTCAGCTTTATGAATGAGGGTAAGGAATACGACATAGATCAGGTGTCCTGCTGGCTCTCATATACCAATGCCGAGACGCATCGCATCATCCTGGATAATATCGAGAAGTCTGCTATGTATTCGGGTAATATTGTCGGCGTCGGACCGAGATACTGCCCTTCTATCGAAGATAAAATTTCGAGATTCAGAGACAGAGAAAGACATCAACTGTTCGTTGAACCGGAAGGACTTGAGACGGATTGGATGTATATTCAGGGAATGTCATCAAGCCTGCCGGAAGATGTACAGCACGCTTTCTATGCAACTATCCCGGGACTTGAGCACGCCGAGATCGTAAGACCTGCTTATGCAATTGAATACGACTGCATCGACCCTCTTTCAATCAGACCATCTCTTGAGAGCAAGATGATTGCAGGGCTGTATTGTGCCGGACAGTTTAACGGCAGCTCCGGTTATGAGGAGGCTGCATCACAGGGCCTTATTGCCGGAATTAACGCTGCCAGAAAGATTAAGGATCAGGAGCCTTTGGTTCTTGGTAGAGAACAGGCTTATATCGGAGTTCTGATTGATGACCTTGTTACCAAGGGTACCAATGAACCTTATAGAATAATGACATCAAGAGCTGAGTACAGACTACTTCTCAGACAGGATAATGCCGACAGAAGACTTACACAGATCGGCTATGAATTTGGTTCTGTTTCGGAAGAAAGATATAAGAAATTCCTTGAGAAGAAGCAGCATGTAGATGATGAGTTAGCTCGTCTTAAGACTGTAAAACATGAAGGTGTTTCCTTGTATGAATTGCTCGGAAGGCCTGAAAACACTTACGATGAGCTTGCTGAGTTCGATCCCGGACGCCCTGCATTAACTAAGACTGAGCGTACAGAAGTCGAAGTTGAGATTAAGTATGCGGGTTATATCAGAAAGCAGATTCACGAAGTTGAGAAGCTTAGAGCACTTGAGAGTAAGAAGCTGAGAGACGATATCGACTACAATGCAATCGGTGGTCTCAGAATAGAAGCAAGACAAAAACTTAGCAAGATAAGACCTATCACTGTTGGACAGGCCAGCCGTATTTCAGGCGTATCCCCTGCTGACATCAACGTACTCTTGGTATGGCTTGAGAAGGAATATAGGAATGGCAAATAGAGAAACAACGGACAATTACATAAAAGAACTAATGTTCGATTTTGGACAAGAGAAGGCAGATAAGCTCATCTCCTATCTTGATATGGTTCTTGATCGCAATCAGTACATCAATCTGACTGCTGTCAGTGATCGCGACGAGGCTATACAAAAGCATATCGCCGATTCCCTTACTATTTGCAAGCTACCCGAATATGTTGGAGCCGCTTCAATTATTGATGTTGGAACAGGCGGAGGTTTTCCGGGAGCCCTTCTTGCAATAGCCGATCCTGACAAAAATCTTACTTTGATGGATGCTACTTTGAAGAGACTTAAAGTAATCGATGAATTCGCTCAAACACTTGGAATTACTAATATAACCACACTTCATGCGAGAGCTGAAGAAATAAACAGAAAGCCTGAATATTCAGGACAATATGACCTCTGTGTTTCCAGAGCAGTTGCCAATTTATCAACACTGTGTGGATGGTGTCTGCCTTTTGTTAAGAAAGATGGATACTTTATTTCTTACAAGGGAGAGAATTATCAGGAAGAACTTGATAGTGCAGCTGCATCACTAAAGAAATACGGCGGCAAACTGATACGAGTTGAAAAGCCGGAAGGAGTAGCAGAAGAAATATCCGGACACGTACTGCTCGTAATTCAGAAAGTCAAATGATGATTTCTTGAATGATTAATTAATAGACTTGAGATATAGCGGCGAAATATATTCCTTGCAGAGTACGGCTCGCGCCTCGCTGCGGCTTAACGCAGTGGATGCTAGGCTCTGACTTCGCTGAAGACAAGCCTTCAGCTCGTCAATCGCCAAGCACCAGCTACCGCAGAGCCTCTGCAGAAATATATTTCGCCGCTATATATATGCAATTACCAATCATTCAAGAAATCCTCGTAGATTTCACCCAAGCAGAATGTTTCACGTGAAACAATTACAATCAGCCGGCGGCAGTAGGCCGTCTTTTTTATTTTGCAATGTTTCACGTGAAACATCTTCCTTTCTGCCGCCCAAGCACAACATATTGTAGGTCACTGGCGGCATTTGCAAGCCATTTAGTGTTTTAATAGGTTGAGCAGGAAGAATTTTTCTTGCGCGGGCGATAGCTTGGCTGAGGTTTTTAATTAGATGGGTGTGTTTAATTGGATCCGTATGCGGATGAGATTAAAGCCTAAGGTGGGTAATCTGAAACCGCCGGTGCTAGGCGATTGACGAGCTGAAAGCGTTGTCAGAGCCAGCATCCGCTGCGAGTTGAAGTAAACGCTTCTTTTGATTAGACAGCTTCGCTGTAAGGAAAGAAGCGTTGATCTCCGTCGGCTACGCTCCTCCGATGAATGCTGGCACTAAACGAGTTCATAAATCCAGCGCCCTGATGTAAGAATAAAAACATAGATTTCCGAATAATAAGCACATCCGACAGAAGCGAGAGCTGTACCCCGCGAGGAATTCTTGCTCCCTGCACACACAAAAAACACACTAAATCGCTTGCAAAAACTGGATTTTTACCCCTGTTTTGCAGTATAATTAGCGGAAGTGTTAAATGAGGAACTATGCTCAAGGAGGTAACTAATGGGCAAAGCAATTGCGATATTCAATCAGAAGGGCGGCGTAGGTAAAACTACAACAAACATCAACCTCGGCGCATGTCTTGCAGCTAAGGGTAAAAAAGTCCTGATGGTTGACATCGATCCACAGGGAAATACAACCAGCGGAATTGGTCTGAGAAAGAGATCTCTTGAACTGACTCTTTATGATGTGCTTATCGATGAGTCTGTTGATATCAAGAAGGTCATCCTTCCTACAAGAACTAAGAATCTCTACATTCTGCCTGCAAGCGTGGACCTTGCCGGAGCTGAAGTAGAGCTGGCCAGCCTTGAAGGAAGGGAGGGAAGACTTAAGAAAGCCATCGATTCCGTTAAGAAGGACTACGACTACATTCTGGTAGATTGCCCTCCTTCACTGGGAATCCTTACTATCAATTCTCTGACAGCGGTCGATAGCGTGCTGATTCCTATTCAGTGCGAGTTCTATGCTCTTGAAGGCGTTAGCCAGCTGATGAGCACAATCGACCTCGTAAAGAAGAACCTCAACAAGGATCTCTATGTTGATGGCGTTATCCTCAGCATGTTCGACGGAAGAACGAACCTCTCACAGCAGGTTGTTGCAGAGGTTAAGAAGTATTTCGGTGAAACCATGTATGACACTATTATTCCTAGAAATGTCAGACTTGCCGAGGCTCCGAGCTACGGCGTTCCAATTATAACTTACGATCCTTCGGCACTTGGTGCGAAGGCTTATCAGGAATTCACCAAGGAATTCCTTGCTAGAGAGAAGGCAAGAAATAAGAAAGAGAAATAATCATGGCTAAGAAAACAGGATTGGGAAGAGGCCTGGATGCACTGTTTGCTGATGCCGCTCCGATTATTGAGGAAGACTTTAAGCTAAGCAAACCGGCGAAGAAGGCGCCTGCGAAATCGCCTGCTAAACCGGCATCCAAGAAGACAGAGCCTGTTGCTGATGAAGACAGAGTTCTGTATATAGACATCAACAATATCAAGCCTAACAAGGCACAGCCTCGTATAACCTTCGATGAGGACAAGCTGAAAGAGTTGGAATCCTCCATCAAGGAGCACGGCGTTATTCAGCCGCTGATTGTCAGAGAGGCAGAGAACGGATACGAATTAGTTGCCGGTGAGAGAAGATGGAGAGCATCGAGACTTGCCGGACTCAAGAAAGTTCCATGCATCATTCGTAATTTTGACGACAAGCAGAATGCCATCGTTGCAATTATTGAGAACATGCAGAGAGAGGACCTGAATCCTATCGAAGAGGCGGAAGGTCTGAGATCAATGACAGAGAAATACGGTTTCACTCAGGAGCAGGTGAGTGCTTCCCTGGGCAAGAGCCGTACATATATCACCAACAGCATCAGATTGCTCAAGCTGCCTAAGGAAATACAGCAGTTCGTGTCTGACGGACAAATGTCTGCGGCTCACGGAAGAACAATCATCAACGTAACTGATGCCAAGAAGCAGAGAGAGATCTGCGACAAGGTCATCAAGTTGGGACTGTCGGTTAGAGAGACAGAGAAGCTTGCGAACAAGGCCAAGGATGAGATCAAGCCGGATCGCAAGAAGCGCAAGACAACTACTGCTGCCAAGAAATCAAGCGATATTCTTGCAGTAGAGGCAGAACTGAGAACACTTACAGGCACCAAGGTAAATATCAATGGTGACAGCAAGAAGGGCAAACTCGAACTGGAATACTACAGCACTGAGGAGCTCAACAGACTCATTGATACTATCAGAGAGGCATTCAAATAATGGGAACAGATTTTATTTTAAGCATGCCGGTTCCGGTCTGTGTTGTAGGAACTGACGGAACAATAGTCAAGGCCAATCCGCTGATGAAGGATGTAATCCTGTATGAGGACATCGTTGGCGCCAATTTCTTCGCCTTGACAGGCATCAAGAGAGAGACTCTCGTTAATGCCAATGAAGAATCAGTTGTTTTGGATAAAAATGACAAGTTTTTCAGAATCAAGGTTAACGAAGAGGCAAATCTCGACGACGATATCATAGTTTTCTTCGATGACAGAACTGTCAGAGAAGGCTTCCGTACTCAGCTGGAGCGAGAGAGAGCAACTATGGTTTTCATCAATATTGACAACTATGAGGAATTGCTGTCGAGCGTACCTGAGGAATACAAGAGAGTTATTCCTTCACAGATTGACAGCATTATCCGTAAGTGGGCAGCAAGTTATGATTCCCCTGTTGTTAGCACAGGCGAGGATTCATACGTGATGGTTTCGACCTGCGGTAACACCAACAAGATGATTGAGGACAATTTTGCCGTACTCGATGAAGTTCGTAATATCGATGCGGATGTCGACTTCCCTCTTTCAATAAGTATTGGTGTTGGAATGTCTGAGGAAGGACTGAATGAGGCTACAGGCCTTGCAGAATCAGCTCTTGAGCTGGCCCTCGGACGCGGCGGAGACCAGGCTGTTATCAAGGATGATGAGCACACCAAGTACTACGGCGGCTCCACTCAGACCGTTGAGAAGAGCAATCGTGGCAAGGCAAGAGTTATTGCTCACGCCATCAAGCATCTCGTTAAGGATGCGGACAAAGTCCTGATAATGGGTCATCGTTGGCCTGATATGGATTCGTTGGGTGCAGCTATCGGTGCATACAGCATCTGCAGATTCCTCGAGAAGGATGCGTATATCGTAATTGAGGATCACAACGAATCAATAGAGGCAATATATAACCAGGCTGTCGACAGCGATATATACAACATAATCAAGCATGACAAGGCAATTCAGATTGCCGATTCCTTCAAGAATGTCCTGTTGATTGTAGTAGATGTCAACAGACCTCGCCTTGTTGAATGTGAGGAACTGCTCTGTAAGTGCAAGGACATCGTACTTATTGACCATCACAGAAGAACTGAAGATTCCCTGCGTAACACAGCGGTTTCATACGTTGAGTCATACGCATCATCAGCCAGTGAGCTGGTAACTGAGATCATTCAGCACATCTCACAGAAGAGATTCCTCAGCAAATTTGAAGGCGAAGCGATGCTGGCCGGCATTATGGTAGACACCAACACCTTCTCCGGAAGATCGGGAGTAAGAACCTTCGAGGCTGCAGCCTGGCTCAAGAGATCCGGCGCTGATACGACCGAGGTTAAGAGGTATTTCCAGACAGACAGAGAAGATTTCAGGATTAAAGCGACGGCTATTGCTAATGCGGAATATTTCGAGAATGGCATGGTGTATGCCAAGACCGAAGGACATTCGGCAATCTCGACCATCATCAATGCACAGGTAGCCGATGAACTGCTGATGGTCAAGGGCGTTAAGGCCAGCTTTGTCCTGGGCAAGAACGTCAAGAACCAGACGATTATCTCGGCCAGATCTCTCGGAGAGATTAACGTTCAGGTGCTGATGGAGAAGTTTGGCGGTGGCGGACACTTTACATCAGCGGCTGCACAGGTTGACGGTGAATACGATGAAGTAAGACCGGAATTGGAAAAGGTAATAGATGAATACCTGCACAAGGATTCAGAAGAAGATAAATAGGAGCAAGACATGGAAGTAATTTTGAAACAGGACGTTAAGGGAACAGGCAAGGCAGGAGATATCGTTAAGGTCAATGACGGTTTTGCCAGAAACAGACTGATCCCATCAGGTGTTGCAGTTGAGGCTACAACAGCTAATAAGAGAGCTATCGAAAGAGAGAAGGCTAATCTTGCCGAGAAGATTGCAGCAGATAAGGCTGTAGCTAACGAGCTCAAGGGCAAGCTCGAGGTTGGTGCTGTTGCACTCAAGACCAAGGTCGGAGGTGGCGGCAAGCTCTTCGGTTCCATCACATCCATGGATATCGCGGATGCAATCAAGCAGCAGCTTGATCTCGATATCGACAAGAGGAAAATCGTTCTTGCCAAGCCAATCAAGGAGCTTGGAAAGACCGAAGTCGAAGTTAAACTCTATGAAGGAATTGCAGCAACTGTAGTTGTTGACGTTCAGGAAATCTAATTATCATTAACGGACATGGAAGAAGAGAGAATTAACAATCAGAATATTCTGCCGCAGGATATCGATGCAGAGAAGGCAGTTCTCGGCTCAATGATGAAGAGCCAGGATGCCGTTGCTGATGTAATTGAGATATTAAGGCCGGATGATTTCTATCTCAAGGAGCATCAGGAGATATACAAGGTAATGCTGGATATGTTCAGCAAGAGTATTGCTATTGATCTGATGACTACCTATTCGGCACTCAAGAGCAGCAAGATTGCCGATCTTGTTGGCGGACTCACTTATCTCAGCAAGCTGTTGGATGAGGCAGTTGTATATTCCAATGCCAAGTACTATGCGAATACTGTAGTTGACAAATCCAAGATGAGACAGCTGATTAAGCAGGCTGATGAGATTAAGGATTCTGCATTTTCTGAGGAGTTGGCACCTGAAGATATTCTTGATGCAGCCGAGCAGAAGATAATGGAGATTGCCCACAAGTCACAGAGAACCAACTATGTGGACATCAATGAAGTCCTTGTTGAGAACATCAAGGAGATCCAGGAACTTGAGAAGAACAAGGGAAGGCTTCCGGGCATCGAGACAGGTTTCAAGAAGGTCGACGAGATACTGGGTGGTCTGCAGAAGACAGACCTTATCATCCTTGCCGCAAGACCGGGCGTAGGAAAGACTGCTTTTGCGCTTAACATTGCTGCACATGCCGCACAGGTTGGTAACAAGGTTATGATATTCAGCCTGGAAATGAGTGATACTCAGCTCGGACAGAGAATGCTGTCAACTACGGCCAGTGTTCCAATGGAGAACATTCGTAATGGTAATATCAGCCAGGCAGATTGGGATGCAATCAGTGATGCTCAGGATAGCTTCGAGAGAGTTAATCTGGTTATTGATGATACTTCTTCTATCACACCTGTTGAGATGAAGAACAAATGCCGCAGATTCAAGGCTGAGAAAGGTGGTCTCGATCTGGTAATCGTCGACTATCTGCAGCTGATGAGTATGGGCAACTATAGAACAGAGCAGCGTGAGAAGGAAATCGGCGCAATGACAAGAGCCATCAAGATCATGGCTAAGGAACTTGATTGTGCTGTAGTTCTACTGTCCCAGCTGTCCAGAGGACCTGAGCAGAGAGCGGATCACAAGCCGCAGCTGTCAGACCTTAGAGATTCCGGTTCAATTGAGCAGGATGCGGATATCGTTATCTTCCTGAGAAGAGATGATTATTATCAGGATGACGATGACCCTGCTAATGTAGACGCATCAACCGGACTCACATGTCAGGTAAATATCGCCAAGCACAGAAATGGTGCAACGGGAGTTGTTACTCTGGCTTGGATTCCTAAATATACTAAGTTTGCTAATCTGGCAAACGATTTTGAAGGTGAATTCTTCTAATGGCTAAGGCATACATGAAATTAGCGAATAGAGAGGATCTGTATCTTCAGGACACCAGAGTAGAGAATCTGTTCATCGCAGAGTTCCTGCCGGGTGCACCCGAGGGTTATGTTAAGGTGTATCTCTTCGGACTGATGTATGCACAGAACAATATCAATATGGATACAGTCAAGCTGTCAAGAGTTCTTGGAATTCCTGAGAGCGAGATAATTAAGGCTTGGACTTTCTGGGAAGAAAAGGGTCTCATATGCTTGCAGCATAACGAGGATCTTACGGAATACCGAATTGATTATCTCAGTTTGGTTGATTCCATGTATGGCAAGCGGGTTAAGAAGGCTACTTCTCCGGCACCTGAAAGTACTCAGTCCGAAGAAGATGCTGTAGCAAGAGTTGTCAATCAGGAGATCAAGGCGATATATCGCAGATACGAGGAACTGACCGGCAGGATGCTCAGCTCCGAGGAAGCCTGGAAGATCAGTGACGCGATTAAGACTTATGACATTCTTCCTGATGTTATGTCCTATGCCGTTGACTATTGTGCCGAGTCGGATCATCCGAGCGTTAACAGTGTTATTCGCACAGCCGTAAAGTGGGCCCAGGAAGGTTGCAGGAATTTGGCCGAAGTTAAAGAATACCTCGATGCCAACAGCAAGCGCAACCAATACTATTCCTTGGTATTTCGCGAGATGGGCTGGAGCAGACAGGCCAGCCCGGGCGACAAGGAAATCATGAATAGATGGTTTGATGAATGGGGTTGCTCCATTTCCGAAGTGCTGGATGCCTGCAGGGCGTCGTCGGGACTTAGGGATCCATCCCTCAAATATGTTAACAAGGTGCTTGAGAACAGGAGACTTGAGGCCGGTGGCATTAACACGAGAACTGCTGAATCCGGTATTTCCGCTGAGCAGTCCAAGGCAATGGTTAGCAAGAAGGTCTTGAGAGAGTACTATGAATATCTCAGACAAGAGGGCGAGAAAGAGCTCGATGTAAGAATTGATGAGGCTTGCAGCAGGATAATAGAACTTAGAGACGTATTCGATCTCGAGAACAAACTCAATGCCGAGCTGATGCAGTCGACATTTGCGATTGGCAGCAAGGAAGAAAGAGAGAAGCTGAAGGCCCAGAGAAGAGAACTGGAAGAAGACAAGAAAAGATATCTCAGGGAGAATGGATACAGCGAGGATTTCCTTGTGAGAAGATACAGATGCAATATCTGTAAGGATACAGGTATTACGGATGACGGAAGGATATGCGCTTGCAGTGAAGCAAGGGCTCAAGAAGCTTATAAATGGAACCAGACAAGAAATCACTAGAAGAACAGAAAAAAGAGTTAGCTAGAATTTACGCGAAATTCTTGAGTGATAACAACCTCAAGCCGGGTGATCCTACATTTGATGCCCCGGAGGAGATTGGCGTGGAAGAATTACTACAGCAGGAGATAAAGGAACCTGTAAGTATTCAGCACGACAAGGATGATGAGGACAAGAAGCTCAAGAAAAGACATAAGAAGGCTAAGAAATACAACGTTAGAAAAACTACCCCGGAACAGGTAGATAAGATGGAAACGCTGGAAAAAGCAATGGCTGCGCCACTATTCTGGATTGATGACATTGCAGATAAAATTTCAGATGGATTCCATGCTTTGCTTATCAGTTTTGTTACTGCAACAAGTAAGATTGTGTCTTCGTACAGAAACTCGAAGAAGGCAATCGGAACAGCCGTTTTAACAGTATGTATCCTATGTTCAGTAATGCTCTTGGTATTCGATAAATTTACAGTGTACGAATATGCGTATAATGGCAAGACACTGGGATATGTTAAGGAGCAAGAAGAAGTTACAAACGTTCTTGCTGTTGCCGGAGAACAACTTAATGCCGTTAACAAGGAAGGCGAACAAGAGATTGAGTTCGTTGCTAATGATAACATTTCCTTTAAGAGGGTTGTTGCGAGCGGAATTGATACAGATGACGCGGATACAACAGTAAACAGACTGGCGTTCATGACAGATATCGAAGTTGAAGCAAGCGGTATCTATGATGGAAACAATCTCGTGACCATAGTTAAGGATCAGAAGGCTGCCGAAGCCTTATTGCCTACAGTTAAGGCAGAACTCGGTAAGCCGGACGAAGGAATGGAACTGATATCGGTTGACTTCCTGAACCCTCTGGAAATCAGAACAATCAAGGTTCTGCTCACCAGCGTACAGAGTAGCACTGCAGCAAGAAAGCAGATGATTAAGGGTGGAAATGTTAATTTCTATCACCTCGTTGAGGAAAATGAGGACCTTATGTCAATTGCGAATATATTTGGCGTTGAAACAAGTGATATCTACGACGAAGAAAATAAGAATGTTCTGACAAAAGTTTCTCGTGGAGATAAGGTGTGTATCCACAAGAGCGTTCAGCCGGTTAGCGTTGAAATGGTTGAGGAAGGAAAGATGAAGGAAGTCATTCCTTATGAGACCGTAAAGAAGAAGAGTAAGGACTACTATATTGGCGATGAACATGTTGAAGTTGCAGGTGTCAATGGAGTACAGATCTTCGAAGGAACACTGACTAAGGTTGGTGGCAAGGTTAGCAACAGACAGGTTAAGAATATTGAAGTTCTGACCGAGAAAGTAGACGAGCTGATTCTTGTCGGTACAGCAGAGAGACCTAAGACCGCACCGACAGGCACATTCATTAACCCATTGAAGGCAGGATCGTACGTAGTTACATCAAGACCGGGATGGAGATGGGGAAGAACTCATGAAGGTGTTGATATGGGTTGCTCGGTAGGAAATGACGTACATGCATCCGATGGTGGCGTTGTTGTTAGAGCCGGAGTATATGGAGGATACGGTTATTGTATCGATATTCAGCACGATGACGGATGGATATCAAGATACGGACATCTGAGCGCATTTGCAGTTAAGGTTGGAGATAAGGTATACCAGGGTCAGTATATTGCAGAGTCCGGTAATTCAGGACGAAGCACAGGACCACATCTGCACTTCGAGATCAGACATAATGGTGTATTCGTAGATCCGGATACCAAGGTTAAGGGTGGACTGTAGTATATGAAACGCAAAAAAGGGGAAAGATTCAAGAAAGAAGATCCTCAGCAGAAGAAACCGTCTAGGCTGACTGCCAAGCAGAAGAAAATTTTGGCAGCTGTCCTTGCTGTGTTCATTCTCCTCTTCGTTGTCTACGGAAGGCCGATTATCAAGCTGAGAATGGAAAGAACTGAACTCGAAAAGCAAAACAAGGAGCTGACCGAGGAAAGAAGCGCCAAAGCCAAGGAACTTAAAAACGTCCACAGCAAGGACTATATTCAGGAGCAGGCGCGCAAGCAACTGAGATTACTGAACAAAGATGAGAAACTCTTTATCTTTGAAGAGGATAATGATGAGAACTAAGATCAATCGGGCAATTGTGGTTGAGGGCAGAGACGATGTTGATGCTGTCGGTAAGGCCGTAGAGGCACTGATAATACCAACGCACGGTTTCGGCATTACGGCAGAAACCTGGGCGCTGATAGATAAGGCATATAAAGAAAAGGGCCTGATAATTCTTACGGATCCGGACTTTTCAGGCGAGGAGATACGGCGTAAGTTAACAGATAGATTCCCGGATTCAATACAGGCATATGTTCCACAAGACAGAGCAACTAAGGCTGATGATATAGGAATTGAAAATGCCAAGTCGGAGGATATTCTGTCTGCAATTGAACAGGCAATAAAGAATAATGAGAGCAGACTTGCCAATCAAGAGGAGACGACGGATTATGTACCGGTTTCCCTGTCAGATTTGGTAATGTTGGGTCTTAGCGGAGCAGATGGTGTCGGCGAATTGCGTGAAGCGGTTTGTAGCAAATTGGGAATAGGATATGGCAATTCCAAGGCGCTCGTCAAGAAATTGGCGTTGTGGAGAATAGGATATAGAGAACTTGAGCAAACAATCCAAGAAATCAAACAAGAATTATAACAGGAGTGTTAATCCATCCGGAAATATCAGGCCGACCAAGAGTCTGGGTCAGAATTTCCTTATAGATGAAGATGCTATATGGGCAATTGTTGATGGCAGTGAAGTTGACAAGGATACTCTGGTCATCGAGATCGGACCGGGACCGGGTGCCCTCACCTGCCCTCTTGCTGAAGAAGCCGGAAGGGTGGTTGCCATCGAGCTTGATGAACGAATGATTGAACCGCTCAGGGTTAAGACCTTCAGCTATGGTAATGTTGAAGTGATTCATGGGGATATTCTGGAGGTGGATCTCAATGCAATCATTGAGAAAAACCTCAAAGAATACGGACTGAAGACAGTTCGTGTTGTCGGCAATCTCCCCTACTATATAACTACACCTATAATAATGAAGCTTCTGGAGATGGGAACTGCTGCGAACAGCATCACGGCAATGATGCAGAAAGAAGTCGGAGATCGCATTGCTGCAGAGCCGGGCACCAAATTATCCGGAGCAATAACATATTCCGTTCACTACTATTCGACGGTGAGCAAGATAATAGATGTTGGCAGAGAGAGTTTCTACCCTGCTCCTAAGGTTGATTCAGTAGTACTGAGGATGGATCTTAGGGAGAGTAAGGCTGTTGCAGTCAAGGATGAAGACTTTTTCTTCCGTTGCATCAAGGCGGGCTTCGCGCAGCGCCGTAAAACTCTGCTTAATTCATTGATGACTTTGGACGGATACGATAAAGAAGTAATCGCTACAGCACTGGAGACGGCCGGTATAGAGGCCAACCGCAGGGCTGAGAGCTTGAATATGGAAGAGTTTGCCAGATTGGCGGAGGCTCTTCAGGGGGCACTTTAATTTTGGACAAAGAGATAGTTAAGAAGTATTTATTAATAATTGCTAAGCCTTTTATCTGGGTAGCACTCAAGCTGAAAGAACTGTATTTCAAGGTGTTTCCAAGAAGAGAGGCTAAGTATTTCGATGCAGATAAGCACGAGTTGAAATATATAGGACTCATGGTTCTATATGCACTCGGCATTACGTTATATATTGAGTGGTTTGGCAGACTGTTTACCAGCCCGATACAGGTGTTTATCTGGATTACGCACAATCCGCTGGTATTCCTGTACAACGCTATAATTGTTTTTGCAACAATGACTGTTGCACTTCTCTTCAAGAGACGTAGATTTGCTTGGATGATTATATCCCTGCTCTGGATTGTCATCGGTTCGGTTAATGGAATAATCCTCCTGCAGAGAGTTACACCATTCACACTATATGATCTTGCGAATTTTGCAGATGGTCTTACAATCATCAATACATATTATGCCAAGTGGCAGATCACTCTGATTATCATTGGTGCAATACTTATTGCACTGTCTATTATCATCATCTTCGTACGTAGCAAGAAGTGGACGAATATTCACTATGGTAAGAGCCTTCTGGCTATTGCCCTTTCAGCAGCTGCTGCCATGGGAGCAACATATGGCGCCATCGAACTCGGAATTGTAGATACATATTTCGGAAACCTGAACTATGCATACAGAGACTATGGTGTTCCATACTGCTTCATATCTACATCTGTCAGCGCCGGCGTTGATAAGCCCAAGGGCTACAGCGAAGATTTCATCAATAATATTCTGGAAGAAAAAACTGCATCCGGTAAGGATACAGTTCGTGATCTTGTAGATGATGATCTTTATCATCCTAATATTATCGTTCTTCAGATGGAGTCATTCACAACCGCCGACAGCTATTCACATCTCACTGTAGATCAGGACCCTACTCCTGTATTTACCAGCCTCAAGGAGAATTACTCTTCAGGTTGGTTCGAGGTTCCTGCTTGTGGAGCCGGTACTTCGAATACCGAGTTCGAGGTGCTGACAGGTATCAGCGCTCACTTCTTCGGACCGGGAGAATATCCATACAAGGGCAAATTGCGCGAGCATACGCTCGAGAATATGGCATACATCGCTAAGAATCACGGTTACGCAACCAATGCTTTGCACGATCACAGAGCTCTTTTCTACAATCGTAATGAAGTATATGCGCATATGGGATTCGACAGCTTCACATCGGTTGAATATATGAATAACGTCTCCTTCACTCCGACTAACTGGTGCAAGGACAAGACTATGATTCCTAACATTATGGATATCATGACTTCAACAGAGGAGCGCGATATGATGCATATCGTTTCCGTTGAGGGCCACGGCAAATATCCTACAGAGCAGGTATTTAAGAATCCTTACACAACGGTTAGTTGTGATGATGAGGAAACAAGATGGCGATATGAATACTATCTCAATGAGTGCCATGAGATGGATACTTTCATTGGCGACTTAATTGATCAGATTAATGCAGCCGGAGAGCCTACAATCATGCTGATATATGGTGATCACATCCCTGCTCTTGATGTAACAGAGGATATCTATAACGGACCAAGTCTGTATCATACTGAATATGTAATCTGGGATAATATCGGTCTCGCAGAACAGGATGAAGATCTAACTGCATATGAAGTTGGCGCTAAAGTTCTGGAACGCGCAGGACTCGGACATGAGGGCATTATCTTCGACTATCAGCAGTCCAACGATAGGAAGAGCAAGCATTTCCTGGATGATCAGGAAGCTCTTGCCTATGATATGCTCTATGGCAAGTATTACGCATATGGTGGCAGCAATCCTTACGAAGCTACGGATATGAGAATGGGCTTCCATGAGATTACAATTAAGGAAGTTGTAAAGATTGGAGACAGATACTATATCAAGGGTAAGAACTTTACAGAGAGGTCCATTATCAGCGTAGACGGCAAGAGAGTATCGACAGTATATCTGTCGCCTACATTGCTGGCTCTTAACGAGAGGATTGATGATGAAGATGTTAAGAAGATAGAGGTTAGCCAGGTTGATAAGTCAGAGGAGAAGACCCTGACTACCGTAGGTGCTAACGAAGAATTATAAGCCGCGTTTGAGGTAGCCGCTCAAATCAGAGAAAGCCATCTTCTTCATTACACAGTTGCCAATCTCGAGAGGCACGATAACATTGATCTCACCGTCTTTGATACGCTTATCTACAGCAAGGAAAGGTTCCAGCACAGATATGTCGTATGAACGTGTAATGTCGAAATGGAATTCCTTTAGAATTGAAACAATTTCAAGATATGTAGCCATGCCGGTATAGCCTGACATAGCTGCAGCACGAGCCTCAATCGCAAGACCTTCAGCAACAGCCTGACCATGGCTGATGGAATAGTTCTTGTGAGCCTCAATTGCATGACCCACGAGGTGTCCCAGATTAAGGAACTGGCGAATGGCCTTATCTCCTTCGTCCATTTGAACAACGTCTCGTTTGATGGTTATAGACAGGCAGATAACATCGTAGTAATTGTTGTGCTCGATTGCTCTGCGGAGCTCATCGATTACCTCACGACCTGCCAGAATACCGTATTTAATTATCTCAGCATATCCTTCCTTAAGACTTTCCTTGGAAAGCGAAGAAAGGGTATTCGGATCACATAGAACGATGGAAGGATTGTGAATTGTGCCAACCTGGTTCTTGCCGTTGGACATATTGATAGCTGTCTTTCCGCCGATGGATGCATCAACCATTGCGAGCAAGGTTGTAGGCATCAGAACACATCTGGTTCCACGCTTGAATGTCGAAGCAGCGAATCCAACAACGTCAATTACCATACCGCCACCGAAGGCAACGATAATGTCGGATGAATCAAAGCTGTGGTCGGCAAGGAACTGGAGAAGATTAACATAGACATCAATACTCTTGGATGCATCGCCTGCAGCTATTACTACGGAATAAGTTTCGTAGTCCGCTTTCTTGAACGAAGCATCTACGGTATCGAGATATAAAGGAGCAACATTCGAATCAGTCACAATAAGGGCTTTCTTACCTGCAAACTTTTTGCGCATTAATTCGCCCACCCTGTCCAGGATGTTATGCTCAACAATAATATCGTATGAAGTGGAGCCTTTTACTGTTATCTTATCCATTTCAACCACCTTTCTATGTAGCCCATTCTATCACAGGAGGACACAATGTCAGAAGAGAAAATTTACGAAGAAGAAGAAAAATTATTAGACGAAGAGCAGGAAAGCCGTTCAGATATGCCGGAAGAGCCTGCTGCGGAGGAAGAACGTCCCGAAGTTGAGGGAATTCTCGAGATTGCAGACGATGGATTTGGATTCCTGAGATTCGATAATTTCCTTACATCGAGCAAGGATATATATGTTTCACCGAGCCAGATCAGAAGATTTGGCCTGAGGACCGGAGACAAGATTTACGGAGTTTCAAGAAAACCGCATGCCAACGAGAGATTTGGAGCACTGCTGTATGTTAAATCAGTCAATGGCATGGATCCCGTCGAGTCAAGAAGGAGACCTCATTTCGACAACCTGACACCAATCTTCCCTAATGAGAAGTTGGTACTTGAGACTTCCAGTATTGACCTTTCAACAAGAGTAATGGACCTGGTTGCGCCTATCGGTCGCGGACAGAGAGGTCTGATTGTTGCACAGCCCAAGGCAGGTAAGACGGTGCTTCTTAAGAAGATTGCCAATGCGATTGAGGATAAATATCCGGATATCGAACTGATAGTACTCCTGGTCGATGAGAGACCGGAAGAAGTTACAGATATGAAGAGGAGCCTGCACCGCTCTGAGGTTATATATTCGACATTTGATGAGCAGTCAGCACACCATGTCAAGGTTGCACAGATGGTTCTCGAGAGAGCGCGCCGCCTGGCAGAGGGAGGCAAGGATGTAGTTATCCTGCTCGATTCAATAACAAGACTGGCAAGAGCATATAATATGGAGGTTCCCAGCTCAGGAAGAACCCTCTCCGGAGGAATTGATCCCGGCGCCCTTCATCCACCTAAGAAGTTCTTCGGAACTGCACGTAATATTGAGGAAGGCGGCAGCGTTACAATCCTAGCTACTGCACTCATTGATACAGGCAGCCGTATGGATGATGTTATTTATGAGGAGTTCAAGGGAACAGGCAATATGGAGCTCCACCTGGACAGACAGCTGTCGGAGCGCCGCATCTTCCCTGCTATCGATTTGAACAAATCAGGCACACGTCGCGAAGATCTGTTGCTTAGCAATGAAGAGTTCGCTGTAATGACAGCATTAAGAAGAGCTATGTCACAGGGCAATCCTGCAGACGTAACAGAAGAAATAATAGACAATCTCTCCAGCACCAAGTCTAATAAGGACTTCGTTGCATTCATGGAGAAGAAGATATCGAAATAATTAATTGGGAGAAATAATGGCTAAACTGGATTACGAAAAAATCTTTGTTAAGGGTTGCTGCCCTACTTCAATCGGTGGACAGGCAATTATGGAAGGTGTAATGATGCAGGGTCCGGATAGAATGGCCATGGCAATGAGACTGCCATCCGGCGAATTCTATCTCAAGACCAAGAAGAAGAAACCTCAGTCCAAATGGTCCAAGGTTCCTATGATCAGAGGCTGCGTCAATTTCTTTGCATCACTTATCAGCGGTACCGAAGTACTGATGGATAGCGCAGATGTCCTCGAGAAGTATGCACCTGAGGAGTATGGCGAGAAGAGCAAATTTGAGACCTGGTTCGAGAACAAATTCGGACAGGGCGCAGTATGGAACGTTATGATGACACTGTCTGTTGTCATCGCGCTCGCTATTTCAATTGCTGTATTTGTAATACTTCCGACTATTGTTGTTAACTGGATGAAGGGAATATGCTCTAATGTAATTGTCCTCAATCTGATAGAAGGACTTCTCAGAATTGCGATGTTTATCCTATACATTGTCGCAATAAGGAATATGAAGGACATCAAGACTCTCTTCCAGTATCATGGATCGGAGCACAAGACGATTCACTGCTTTGAGAACGAACTGGAGCTGACACCTGAAAATGCACAGCAGTTCTACACCCTGCATCCAAGATGTGGAACCAGCTTCCTGGTATTTGTATTTATTATCGCACTCATTCTGTTCAGCTTCCTTGGCTGGCCTAATCTGGTTGTGCGTATTGTATCAAGGCTGCTGCTTCTCCCTGTTATTGCGGGAATCAGTTACGAGCTCCTGAAATGGGCAGGCCGTAGTGATGGCAAGATTGTTAGAATCCTCAGCTATCCGGGACTGATGCTGCAGAAACTGACAACAGCCGAGCCAACAAATGAGCAGCTGGAGGTTGCAATCATTTCCATGAAGGCTGTTCTGGTAGATCCTTCCACACCTATAGGTGAAGGCTTCTGTGATAAGGACGGAAACTGGCTGGCTGATTTTGACGAGAATGAATTCATTCCGGATAAGGATGAAGGCCAGGTCTCGGAGACTTCTTATGACAAGGCTCTTCGCTGGGGAGAGAGACAGCTCGTTCGTGTTGAGAATGGCAAGAATGAAGCGATGATGATATTTGAACACATCACCGGACTCTCAAGAGCAGAGGTTCTTATTCATGGCAACGAATTAATGGCACAGGATAAATTGTCTGACTTTATTAAGAGAATTAAGATCAGGGAAAAGGGCGTCCCAATGCAGTACATCCTTGGCAGACAGCAGTTCATGGGACTGGAATTCAGGGTTAATAAGAACGTTCTCATTCCAAGACAGGATACCGAAGTTCTGGTTGAATCAGTCGTTAAGATCATGAAGGATAAAGCCTGGAATCATCCGCAGGTACTTGATATGTGTACAGGCAGCGGTGCCATTGGCATTTCAATTGCCGCAGCTGTCGAGGATGCAGTTGTTACCATGACAGATGTATCCGAGAAGGCTATCAATGTTGCAGACGTTAATGCACACAATATTAATGTCAATAGACGATGCATGTTCCAGCTGGGAGATATGTTTAAGGCTCTGTCCAAAGGCAGCAAATATGATGTAATTACTATCAACCCACCATACATCGAAACCAAGGTTATCGAAACCCTTCAGACCGAGATCAAGAATTTTGAGCCACGTATTGCACTGGATGGCGGTAAGGATGGCTTGGATTTTTATAGACAGATTGCAGATAATGCAGGAAGATTTATTAGAAAAGGCGGTATTCTTGCGCTGGAGATTGGAGATAAACAGGCTCGCAGTGTCAAGAAACTCCTGGAAGAGACAGAACAGTTCAGCAAACCACAGGTTATTAAGGATCTGGCAGGACTCGATAGAGTTGTAATTGCCGAAAGGATCTAAGGAGGCCATTATGAAGAAGCAGATAGGAGTAGTATTCGGAGGCAAGTCTGATGAATATGAAGTATCACTGTGTTCTGCAGCTAATGTACTGCGCGCACTTGACAGAGATAAGTATGATGTTATCCAGATTGGCATGACCAAGGAAGGTTCTTGGTATGTTACCGGCGCCGGTATCGAAGAAATCGAGAACGGAACATGGATTAACGGCAAGAACAAAATGCGTTGTGCTTTGCCGGCAGATCCGACTTACGGCGGATTGCTTGTCTTTGCAACAGAGGGTCAGACCCCTGTTGACAAAAATGTCAAAGAGGGACAGACTTCGGTTACAAAGCTGGTTAAATTAGACTGTATTATTCCGGTTCTTCACGGTGATCACGGTGAAGACGGAGAAATACAAGGACTCTTTCAGATGGCAGAAATTCCTTATGTTGGATCCGGCGTTAAGGCCAGTGCCAACTGTATGGACAAGACAGCTGCCAAGCAGATAGCCAAGCTGACCGGCGTCAGAATGGCAGAACACTATGTAGTCAGAATTGCAAACTATATGCATGATCCTGACGGTGAGGTTAAGAAGGCTCTTGATGAACTCGGTGGATATATGCCGCTCTTCGTTAAGCCGTCTTCAGCAGGTTCTTCCGTTGGAGTGACCAAGGTTAACAAACCTGAAGAACTTGGTGAAGCAATTAAAGAAGCCTTGAAGTATGACCACAAGGCTCTGGTTGAGAAAGCTATAATAGGAAGAGAATTTGAAGTCGCAGTACTTGGAAACCTTGAGCCTAAGGCTTCATCTGTCGGTGAGATTAAGGCTGCAGCAGAATTCTATGACTACGATGCCAAGTACAATAATCCTGAGATTCAGACAAGTATAGTAGAAGATCTTACTGCAGAAGAACTCGAAGAAATCAAGAGTTATGCAGTCAAGCTCTACAAAGTCCTCGATTGCAGAGGTCTTGCCAGAGTTGACTTCTTCTACGCTGATGTTGAGGTTAACGGATCCAGAGTAGTATTTAACGAGATTAATACCCTTCCAGGCTTCACTAATATCTCAATGTATCCGATGCTCTGGAGACATGACGGAATCCCAACACCGGAACTCATGGACCGACTCATCGAATTAGCACTGGAACAATTCAAAGATTGGCAATAACGCACATTTAAGTCGTTCCTAACGTTCGCATTTTTGCATCAAAAAACCAAATAAAGTCCTTGCAATGACTGGCTTGCTTTGATATACTATGTAAGCTGTCGCGGAGGGCAGGGTGACCTGCATGGCAGTCAAGCCCCGAGCAAGGCGAGAAGATATATCTGAAAATTTATAGAAAGAGGTACCGAACATGAAGGAAGGAATCCATCCTGATTATAAGGAATGTAAAGTAACTTGCGCATGTGGTAACACGTTCACAACTCTCTCCAACAAGGACGAGATGAGAGTAGACATCTGCAGTGAGTGCCACCCATTCTTTACTGGCCAGCAGAAGTTCTCCAACAGTGGCGGCCGTGCTGAGAAGTTCAAGAACAAGTACAACCTGTAATAATCAGAAACAAGCGGAGCGTAATGCTCCGCTTTTTACTTACCTGAAAATCGGGTTTGGATGTGTAGGCGTAAGCATCATAATATATTGACAATATGCCGCTGTAGCGGTATATTTATGATGTTAGATAATTAGATGAGGAGAAGGTTATGATCAAGGACTATCTCAAGGAACACAATGTTAGCATATATGCGCTTGCCAAGAGTAGCGGCGTTCCTTATAGTACGCTGAACGATCTGTGCAATGGTAAGGTTTTGATAGAGAATTGCAAAGCCGGAATAGTCAAGAAGCTTGCTGACTCTCTTGAGATAACGATGGATGCGATGTATGAACTTGCCAAGCCGGAGAAGAGAATCGTACACGTCGCAGAGTATAACAAAGATGCAGAGATTAGGGTCAGGAATAAGAGATACAAGGCCTCATTCGAATACAACGGCGAGGAGATTGAGCTGGACGTTTGCAAAGTGAGTGAGAACAATTCTATATATGTGGACAACTTCACTGAGTGGAGTGTTGAAGACTATATGGAGGAGAGATTTTTAGAGGAGGACTTATGAAGTATTACCTGAAGAGGAAAGATGAAATAGTGGCTCCTATCATTGTTGATGAACGGGGTCATATTAGTAAATTTGCTAAAGGTGACAACTTTAATCGAGAGATAGCACCGATTCTATTCTCTAAGGAAAGCGATTCGATTGCCAGATGGTGGGATTCTAGATTTGTACCAATTAGTCAAGGTCGTGTTGATGCAATGCTCAAGAGAAAAGGCTTGATAGGACCGGAGGAATATCTCTTGCGAAACCTTGGCTTGAGCCTTACGGATTACTATTGGATATGCCCTGCTGATTCCAATCTTAAGTGGGCTGATGTTAATCTGTTCGAGAATGACTTCAAGGAAGACCTCTTTGTTGACATGAGTTCTGTTGATGGACCGGTTCAGGAGCTCACACCTAACAGCTCGTTGCAGGGAGAGTTGGAGAAGAGCTGGAGAATACTCAATGGCAAACGCTACTTGGTGAAGGGTAATAAGACTGAATTATCCACCGAGAGTATCAACGAAGTGATTGCGAGCGAGTTCCATGCCGCTCAAGTATATGACAACTATACTGAATATGAATTAACTGCAATACCGGACAAGGAATATGAATACGGCTGTATGTCAGAGAACTTCGTGACACAGGAGCTCGAGTATGTATCCGCATATTCCATATTAACGTGTGCTAAGAAGAACAACAGCGTATCGAGATATGAGCATCTGATAGAGACCGCCGGCTGTTTTGGCATTGACAAGGAACAATTCAGGCAGGATCTGGAGTATCAGATACTGACTGACTACCTGCTGACCAACAGAGACAGGCATATGAATAACATCGGCGTTCTGAGGGATGCCAATACATTGCAATTCTTGAGAATGGCGCCGATATATGATACAGGCAAGTCGTTCTTTGTACACCAGCCGATTCCGTCTGAAGATAAGATGCTGAGGTATCAGGTGAATTCCTTTGTGACTTATGAGCGGGATCAGGTCAAATACGTTCGCAATAAAGACCTTGTTGATGTGAACAAGGCACTACCGGTAGAGCGTATCCGCGAATTGTATATGAAAGACAGCAAGATGGAGATTGGTAGAATAGACAGGCTATGCAAGGCTTACGAACTCAAACTGAAGAAATTCAGAGAGCTGTGATACAATGCTACTAATGGAGGAGGTTATTATGAGAACGATTAGTAATAAAAGAATTAAAATCATCGTTGCAATGATGCTCGTTGTGATGATGGTGGTATCTGCGCAGCCGGTCAGCGCGGCAACCAAGACCAAGACGCCGTCCAAAGTGACAGGACTCAAGGTCGCAGAGGTTCCGATGGCTGACATAGATGCAGGTGCAGCAACACTTACTGTCAAGTGGAGCAAGGCTAAGAATGCCAAGAAGTATGAAGTTGCATTCAGAACGGGCGATAACAGCTGGGTTAAGAAGACAAGCAAGAACACCAAGTACAAGATTGCAGGACTCAACCCTTATTGCAAATATGACATCAAGGTTAGAGGCCTCAATGGCAGCAAGAAAGGCAGCTGGTCCAAGACAATCACTCAGTACACCAAGCCGTACAGCTTCGATGTAGATCTGCCTGATTTGACCAAGGCGCTCACAGTTAAGAATCGTGGACTCGGTTCAATCACCGTCAATTGGAATTTCGCAGATCCTACAGATGATGAGATGACAGATTACAAGAGAGCAAGATTCAATCTGTACTGCTCTGTAGATAAGGAGAATTGGGTGCTCATCGCTTCCAATATGACAGCATCAACGAAAGAGTATACACAGAGAGGCTGCAGCCCTGACGTAACATACTACTTCAAGGTTGTTCCTTACGATAACCTTTCGTACAAGACCTTCGAGGTTCAGGGCAATGAATCCAACATCGTCAGTGCTGAGGTTCAGAAGGTTCCCGGTTTGGTTATCGAGAAGCATTATACAACAGCCAACGATGAGTATATTCTGAACAGGTCTTTCAATCTGAGAGGACTGATGCTGCACTCGGTTGGTGGCAACAGAGAGACTGCACAGGAGTGGTTTGATCTCTATAACGGCGTGATGAAGAGCACCGCATCGGTTCACGGATTCATCGATGGAACTACAGGAACGCTTTGGCAGACTCTCGGCTGGGAGGTCAGAGCCGGTCATGCGGGAGCTGAAGGCAATAACAGATATATCGGTATCGAGATGTGCGAGTCGCAGTATCTCCGCTATGAGAAGGATGATGTAACATTTACAGTTGAGCCGGGTCATCTGCAGGATGCTAAGGCTGTAGCTAAGAGAACATATGAGACAGCAGTTAAGTTGTTCGCAACTCTCTGCGATTACTATGGTCTCAATCCGCAGAAGAAGGGCAACATCGTTTCTCACTATGAATGGGGTACCGAGTACTACGACCTCTCTGGTGGCGGCCACATGGACCCTGAACACATGTGGAAACAGCTCGGAACCGGCTATAATATGGACAAATTCAGAAGAGATGTCAAGAACATGATGAACCAATACTGTAAGTAATGGGCTGGATACAGCCGACGAGAAATCGCCGGCTGTTTTATTAAACTTAAAGTGGCGAAAAATGCTGATAATATTGCTTTTTTCTGCTATAATATTTAGTTGAGAAAAAGCGGTTTGATAGTATTTTCAGAACACGAAAGCCGCATTTAAATAGGAGTAGAAATGTTTGATAAACTGGACTTTATAACAGAGAAATACAGAGAGCTGTCAGAGAAGGTTGCTGACCCTGCTATAATTGCAGATCAGGCCACATGGCAGAAGTATATGAAGGAAATGGCTGAGATCGAGCCTATCGTCAAGGCGTACGAGAAGTACAAGAAGCTGAAGGCTGAACTTGACGATGCACGCGAACTCATTAATCTTGAAGATGATGAGGAGATGCGTGAGATGGCCAAGGAAGAAGCTAAGGGCCTTGAGGAGGGAATTGAGCAGCTCGAGCAGGAAATGAAGGTACTGTTGCTGCCTAAGGACCCTAACGATGACAAGAACGTTATCCTCGAGGTTCGTGCAGGAACAGGTGGCGATGAGGCTGCCCTCTTTGGTGGAGACCTTCTTAGAATGTACCTTAGATATGCCGAGAGAAAACGTTGGAAGACTGAGATCATCGATATGAACGAGACCGGTATCGGCGGTGTTAAGGACTGCACTGTAATGATCAAGGGTAAGGGCGCTTATTCCAGAATGAAATGGGAAGGCGGCGTCCACCGTGTACAGAGAGTTCCTGAGACAGAGTCTTCCGGAAGAATTCACACTTCAGCAGCTACCATTGCTGTATATCCTGAGGTTGATGACGTTGAGGTTAAGATTGATCCTAACGATCTGAAGATCGATGTATACAGAGCATCCGGTAACGGCGGTCAGTGCGTTAATACAACTGACTCCGCAGTTCGTATCACTCACCTGCCTACAGGCATGGTAGTTACTTGCCAGGATGAGAAGGACCAGATTATGAACAAGGAGAAGGCTCTCCGCGTTCTGAAAGCTCGTCTTTATGACAAGATGATGCAGGAGCAGAATGACGCTTTGTCAGCACAGATTAAGAGCCAGATCGGTTCAGGAGACCGCTCAGAGAAGATCAGAACATACAATTTCCCTCAGAGCAGAGTTTCCGATCACCGTATCAATATGACTATATACAAATTGGATCAGTTCCTTGATGGAGATATTGATGAGATTATTGACGGTCTGATTACAGCAGATCAGGCTGAGAAGATGAAGACTTTCGGATAGAGCTTATGATGACATTAAGACTGTTACCTAATGAAGTATGTATCAATAAGGCCGGTGAGCTGATTCGCAAGGGCAAGCTTGTTGCTTTTCCGACTGAGACCGTGTATGGACTTGGCGCAGATGCTCTTAATGAAGAGGCGGTAAAGTCTGTATATGCAGCCAAGGGTAGACCATCAGACAATCCGATGATAGTACATATATCGGAAAGAAGTCAGCTGCAAGATCTTGTACAAGGTGGTATCGATGGCATCAGCCAGGATGCTACCAAGCTGATGGATGCATTCTGGCCGGGCCCGTTGACGCTCATTTTCAAGAAATCGTCAGCGGTCCCTGATGCGACAACAGGCGGTTTGAACACTGTCGCAATCAGGATGCCATCGAATGAGACAGCTCGTCAATTGATTGAGGCTGCTGAGAGACCTATTGCAGCACCGAGTGCCAACATATCAGGCAAGCCAAGTCCAACGAATGCGCTGGACGTGCTGGAGGATATGGACAATAGAATTGATGCAGTCATTATGGGAGAGCAGTGCGAAGTAGGCATTGAGTCAACAGTTGTAGATATGACAGCTGAGACACCAACCGTACTAAGACCGGGAAAGATTACTGCAGAATGGATTTCCGGAGTTCTTGGTAAGGACGCTGTTTATGATAAGTCCTTGTTCGCAGAACCAGCACAGATTGCTGATCCGAACGAAGGCGTTGCGGATACAGAGCAGGCACCAAAGTCTCCGGGAATGAAGTACAAACACTATGCACCTAATGCCAAGGTTCGCCTTATCGATGGTGACGAAGAGTCTTTCATGTCTAAGGCCTTGGTCCTCGGCAGTGAGGCCAAGCGCAATGGCGAAACAGTTGCGATTCTTAACTATGGAGACGATGCCAACAAGGCCGCATACAAATTATTCACAGATCTGAGAGAGCTCGACAGACAGGGCTATGACCAGATATATATTAGATCGTTGGAACAAGTCGGTTATGGCTTCAGCGTTATGAACAGAATGCTGAAATCTGCCGGATATGATGTTGTAAAGGAGTAAGAAATGGTTATTGCAATCGGTTGTGACCATGCGGGCTACGAACTTAAGGAGAAAGTTAAAGCCAAAATGGAAGCTGCAGGACACAAGATAATAGACGTTGGTACTAATTCAACTGAGTCTGTCGACTATCCTGCTTATGGACATGCTGTTGGACGCACAGTTGCCGGCGGCGAAGCTGAGAGAGGCATCGCAATCTGCGGTTCCGGAATCGGTATCAGCATTGCTTGTAACAAGGTACCGGGCATCAGAGCAGCCCTCTGTACCTCAGTAGAAATGGCAGAGATGTGCAGAAGACACAATAACGCAAATGTTATCTGCATGGGAGCAAGAATGATCAGCGAAGAACTCGCATATGCAATGATCGACACATGGATGTCAACAGAGTTCGAGGGTGGCAAGCATGAACGCCGCATCAATGAACTGGATGATATTAATTTTTAAAGAGCAAAGGAGATAAGACAATGGCAAAAGTAATGGTATTTGATCACCCACTGATTCAGCACAAGGTTGCAATGATGAGAGATATTAATACACCATCCAAGGATTTCAGAGAGCTGGCTAGAGAGGTAGCTATGCTGATGGCGTTCGAGGTTACAAGAGATCTCCCACTCGAGGAAGTTGACATTGAAACACCTATCTGCAAGACAAGACAGAAGATGCTCAAGGGAATGGACCTCGCTATCGTTCCTATTCTGAGAGCAGGCCTTGGATTCGTTGATGGTATGCTCGAGCTCGTACCACAGGCTAAGGTTGGTCACGTTGGTATGTACAGAGATCCTGAAACTCACCTGCCTGTAGAATATTACTGCAAGCTTCCTGAGGATATCGATAAGAGAAGAGTTATCGTAGTTGACCCAATGTTGGCAACAGGCGGATCAGCAGTTGATGCAATTAACAACATCAAGAGCAAGGGCGGCAAGGACATCAGCTTCATGTGCCTCATCGCTGCACCGGAAGGAATCGAAGCCCTTTCCAAGGCTCATCCAGATGTTAACATCTTCATCGCAGCTCAGGATGAGCGCCTGAACGAGAACAAGTACATCGTTCCTGGTCTCGGCGATGCAGGAGATAGATTATTCGGAACAAAATAATATAAGGGGGACGGACTTGGAGGTGATTTTTGCACCAAAGGGACGGACCTTGAGGAGGAGAAAATGTTTAAGAACCCAATTCCTGATAATATCAGCGAGTTCACTAATGTATATGACGTATTGATGGAGAGAGGCCTGGTTGAGCAGTGCACAGATCCTGAAAAGGTTAAGGACCTTCTTGCTAACGAGAAGATCAAATTCTATATCGGATTCGACCCGACTGCAGATTGTCTGCACGTTGGACATCTGATTCAGGTAATCATTTTCCTGTATATGCTCAAATATGGTCACCACCCTGTTGCCCTCATCGGAGGCGGAACAGGAATGGTTGGAGATCCATCAGGACGTAGCGATATGCGTAGAATGATGACAGTTGAAGAGATTGACTATAACTGCGAGCAGTTTGTTAAGCTCTTCGACAGATTCCTTCCTATCGACTATGAGTGGAAGTATGAAGGCAACAACGGTGTAGGTTGTCCGGGACATATTAACTATGAGCCTAAGGACGGCACTGTTGTAAGCGTTAACAATGGTCGTTGGCTGAGACCTCTTAACTATGTTGATTTCGTAAGAGAGGTTGGTTCCAAGTTCAACGTTAAGGAAATGCTCCGTGCAGAGTGCTTCAAGAAGAGAATGGAAGAAGCCGGACTGTCATTCTTCGAATTCAACTACATGCTGATGCAGGGCTATGACTTCTACGTAATGGCAAGAGACTTTGGCCTGAAGATGGAGCTCGGCGGCAATGACCAGTGGTCCAATATCATCGCAGGTATTGACATGTCAAG
>JAZUDV010000027.1:0-11645 GCA_045639825.1 Anaerovoracaceae bacterium | reverse complement strand
CTTAGGGCAAGCTTCCTTGATGATGCTCTCGATATCTTCGATACCCTTGTATAGAACAACAATCTTAGTCATGCCTTCCTTAGCATCTAGAGTTACGCGAGGGAAGTTAACTGAATTAATGATGTTACCATTCTCGAGGTAATCCATCAGCTGATCTGTAGCCATAATTGCGCAGTTCTCTTCAGCTTCTGCAGTGGATGCTCCCAGGTGTGGAGTAGCAACGATGCCCTTCTTGCCGATGTACTCAGGCTCGAGAAGGTCTGTCATGTACTTTCTCATCTTTCCGGACTCGAGTGCAGCAACGATGTCGTCTACTACTACGAGGTCAGGTCTTGCATAGTTCATGAAGATAACTCCGTCCTTCATCTTAGCGATGAGGTCCTTGTTAACCATTCCCTTAGTTGTTGGGAGTGATGGAACGTGGATGGAGATGAAGTCACACTCAGGAACCATTTCCTCTACGCTATCATACAGCTTAACGTCAGCAGTCAGGCATGGATGTGGTGCGAATGCTTCATAACCAACAACCTTCATTCCGAGAGCCTCTGCGGAGTTAGCAATCTTAGCACCAATAGCGCCAAGACCGATAATACCTACAGTCTTGCCAAGGATTTCTGTACCAGCGAAAGCTTTCTTTCCTGATTCAACCTCAGTAGCAACGTCTCCGGAGAGAGTCTGTCCCCAAGAAATACCTTCATACATATTTCTTGCGCCCATAATCATTCCGGCGATAGCCAGTTCCTTAACTGCATTGGAGTTAGCTCCAGGAGTGTTGAATACAACGATTCCCTTATCTGCACACTTGTCCAGTGGAATATTGTTAACGCCAGCGCCAGCTCTTCCAACTGCAAGCAGGTTGTCAGAAAGCTCCATGTCATGCATCTTGAAAGATCTCAGGATGATTCCGTTAGCCTTTTCTACATCTTCAGTAAGCTCGAACTTATCAGTAAGTCTTGAAAGTCCCTTCTGAGAGATGTTGTTTAAAGTACCAATGTAAAATTTGCCCATAGGTATGTCCTCCATAAATATATACTTACATTAATTATCAGGGTACTAATCAATGTATTGTTACCCATACAAAGACATTATACACTACAATTTGATAATTGGCAAAGCGCACGCTATAATAGGAATGGGAGACTATGAAAAAGAACAAGTTGAAACAAAAACATACTGAATTAAGGTCTTGGGGATCATTGCTGCTCGCGGTAGTAATGGTATTCTCTTGCGCTGCGTTAAATTGCTACGGAGCAAATGAGAAAACCGAGAAGACTGCTGCCCAAAAGACCAGTCTTAGTGTTGGCGTGCCTGAGGTTAAGGCTGGCTCGTATGTTGTTATTTCCGGTTCTACAAGTGAAATAGTCTATAATTACCATGGTGATAGAAAGCTGCCTATTGGCAATATAACCAAATTCATGACGGCCATGGTTGTGCTTGATAATATGCGCGACAAGGCTGAACTAAATAATATGGTTGATATCAGCGATGAAGTTGATGAATATGGAGATGATTTTAAGAAGGGTGATAGCGTTAGTGTAGAAGATTTGCTGAAGGCAATGCTCGTTGGTGGATCTGATGAGGCTGCTGAAGCCCTTGCGAGATACAGCACTTCCAAGAAGAAAAACTTTATAGCGCATATGAATTCCAAGGCTATTGAGCTGGGCCTTGATAAGACGCATTTTACCAATCCTACCGGCATTTATAATGCTGAGCATTATTCAACTGCAACTGAATGTGCGCTAATGGCACAGGCAGCCATGAGATATGCAGAGATTAAGGATATAACTGCTCTTGATATGACGACCATAGGCATTGCCGGTAAGAAGAGCAGGAGCAAGACTTTTACCAATACCAATCCTCTGCTGGCGAGCACTAAGACATCGGATCAGTATGCGTATATCAAGGGCGGAATTGCGGGTAGCATGGAGCAGCCTGCTAAGTATAGCCAGTATCTTGGTGTGGCAACCAAGAATGAAATGCAGTATATCGTGTGCATTCTTGAGGCGAATGAAAAGTATATGGCAAGAGGCGCCATTGAACTGTTCGATTACGGCGATCTTAAGGCCAGCAAGAATACAATTGTAAAAGCCGGCAAGTGTATGGGTCGTGCCAAGGTGCGCGGAGGCAACATCACCAGAGTTAAGGCATATACTGAAACCAAGGGTTTTGCGTATATTCCACCGGAAGGAAGCACTGACCTCGTTCAGACGCAGGTTGTACTGACCGGTGGACTCGAGGCACCTCTTGCTGCCGGATCCAAGGTGGGTGAGTATAGAATCTATGTTGCCGATGAGCTGAAGGGTACGGTCGACCTGGTAATAAAGAAGGATGTTAAGGAAGGATGGCCTCTGTCCAGAATATATATTTCTAATCTCACGACAGTACTTGTAGCGCTCGTTCTGCTGATATTGCTGGCACTGCTCATTAGGGTGCGCGCTATCAACAAGCGCAAGCAGCGCATAATGAAGCTGAAAAGGGATCAGAAGATCAGAGAGCTTGCAGCCAGACAGGAGGCGCTCGACGAGGACCGTCGCATCAGAAATTGGGATTACAGAAAGTATTATGATTCAAATGATATGAACGATGCAATCAAGAGAAAGAGGTAGCATTTGTTTGATATTCAGGAGGAATTAAAGAAGCTCCCGACTTGTCCGGGAGTATATATGCACAAGGATAGTCTTGGCGAGATTATTTATGTCGGCAAAGCCGTCAACCTGAGAAACCGTGTTCGCAGCTATTTCAGGGAAACTGGCAAGGCTGATCCTAAGGTGAGAGCCATGGTCTCTAATATCGCAGAGTTTGAATACATTACTTGCGCGACGGAGATGGAGGCTCTCATATTAGAATGCAATCTTATTAAGAAGCATATGCCTCGCTACAATATTCTTCTGAAGGATGACAAGACATATCCTTACATCGAGGTTACAACAACTGAGGAATTCCCGAGAGTTATCAGGACTCGTAAAGTTGAGAAGAACGGCAACAGGTATTTTGGCCCATATTCGGATGTTACGGCTCTCTGGCGCATGCTCAAACTGATTGACGAGCTGTATCCTCTGAAGAAGTGCAGGGCGAAGAGTTTCCCTGCGGGAGTGCGTCCGTGTCTCAATTACCATATCGGTAAGTGCAAGGGTATATGCATAGGTGAGGCTGACCGTGTTGAGTACATGGAGATGGTCGAGGATATCATCGAGATTCTCAGCGGTCGTGACTCCAAGTTGATAGCAAGTCTTGAGAGGAAGATGAATGAGGCGTCGGAGCTGTTGAAGTACGAGGATGCTGCCAAGTATCGTGACTATATTGCGGCATTGAGGCAGCTGGGCGAGACTCAGCGTGCGACTATGGTCAGGGATAGGGATGTCGATATTCTTATTCCTATCAGAACAAGCAAGAATAATATTGTTGCGCTATATAGAGTTCGTGATGGCAAGATGGTTGGCCGTGATGTCAATTACCTGAGGGACGATGCCGTAGATAGTGATATGCTTACTGCATTTATCAAGCTGCATTATTCTGATGCGCCGGTTCCTAAGGAAATTGTTGTACCTAAGCATATCGAGGAAGAGGAGCTGCTGGAGTCTCTTCATAAGACCAAGATTATTATTCCTGAGAGAGGCGATAAGAGAGCACTGCTGAAGATGGCTGAGGCTGACTCAGTTGAACTGGCCAAGTCATTGGATGAGAGGGCTGATCGCGAGCAGGAAAGAAAAGAAACACTTAGGGATGATCTCACTGAGATTATTGAATATGCTGCCAAGATCGGCGGCTTCATTCCTATGACAATAGGAGAAGATGAGGATAGAGAATACAGGGTTGAGGCCTATGATATTTCCAATTACAACGGCCTGGATACCGTCGGTGCGATGGTTGTGTATGAGGGAAGTAAGGCTATCCGTTCGGATTACAGAAAGTTCAAGGTTAGGACTGCCGAGGGCGATGATTACGGCAGCCTTAGAGAAGTAATATACAGAAGGCTCAAGCGCGCCAGAAACGGTGATGAGGGATTCAGCACATATCCTGATATCATGTTCATTGATGGCGGACTTGGGCAGGTGCATGCGGTGAAGGCCGTCGTCGATGCGTTCCGCATCGCGATCCCGATTGTCGGGCTCGCTAAAGACGATGGGCACCGCACCAGAGCCATCGTCTTTGACGACGGCCGCGAGATTGATCTCAAGCAGAACAAACTGCTCTTCAGTTACTGTGGAACAATTCAGGAAGAGGTCCATAGATTCGCAATCACATACATGTCAGGAGTGAAGGGCAAGAAGATGATACATTCCGTGCTTGAAGACATCCCTGATGTAGGACCGGCAAGACGACGCGCGCTGCTGGCTCGTTTTGGCAGCATACAGGCAATCAAGAACGCCAGCTACGAAGACCTTCTTGCAATCGAAGGCATTACATCCAAGGTTGCAGAGAACATCATTGAATACATGAAGAGGTAACAGATGTTTGCATTAGTCGTTATTTCAAATCTGATAATACCGGTAATAATGTTCATAGCCGGACTCGCCATGTTCAAATATCCGCCTCATGAGGTCAATTCTCTTGTAGGTTACAGGACCAGGATGTCGATGAAGAACAAGAACACCTGGGAATATGCGAATAAGCTGTGCGGAAAGATATGGATGAGACTGGGCGCAGTAATGATCCCGGTCACCTTCATTGTTATGCTTTTCTTCAAAAATGCAGATGAGGACGTTCTCAGCAAACTCCTTACAGCAATGGAGATTATTCAGCTGGCCTTGTTGCTCGGCACCATACCGGTTGTGGAGAAAGCGCTTAGGAACACATTCGACAAAAACGGCTTGCGGAAGAATAGCAGAATTTGATAGGAAAAAATACGCTATTTTCAACTTTTTCTTGCATCGTACTATCAAATTGTGTATACTAAACGAGCGTTGAAAATATATGCGGATGTGGCGGAATTGGCAGACGCGCACGGTTCAGGTCCGTGTGAGTAACATCGTGAAGGTTCGAATCCTTTCATCCGCACCACCTAAACCTCTGCTTAGCAGAGGTTTTTTCGTGTCGTAAAACAGTTCTTCCGGATTCATGGTCATCGCCGCAGAAAATGCGTCCCTATACCTCGATATATGAGGTGAAATCACGCATTTTTGTTACCCCTGTGTAGAACAAGATGTGGTAGAATATTATCAACAAATCTTGAACTGGCAGAGGTAGAGAGATGAGCAGAATACTGATCATTAATACAGGCGGAACGATTGGAATGACGAAATCCGATTATGGATACATTCCCAATCCGGAGAAGTTCCACGAAAACTTAAATAAGATGCCTGAATTAAGCGACTTTGAGATCTGTGATTGGAGCATAATCGATATGGATCCTCTTTTGGATTCTTCAAATATGACGGTTGATGATTGGAATAAGATTGGTGAGATTATTGACCGAAATTATGAGAACTATGATGGCTTTGTGATCCTTCACGGAACCGATACCATGGCATACACGGCATCGGCACTGTCGTTTATGTTTGAAAACCTGGGAAAGCCGATTGTTATCACAGGCTCACAGATTCCAATCTGCGAAATCAGAAGCGATGGCAAAGATAATCTTATAGCGTCAATGATGATTGCTTCTTCCGAAAGGGTTCATGAGGTGTGCATTTATTTCCGTGGGGAATTGCTCCGAGGCAATAGAGCGATTAAGTATTCAGCAGATGGCTTTATGGCGTTCAAGTCGCCTAATGCTCCTATCCTTGCTGAGGCGGGCATTACGATTAATTATAATGATGCCGTATTGCTGCCCAAACCTGAGGGAAAGTTCTCATTTCAAAAACTCGATAACATTCCGATTGGTGTCATAAAAATCTTTCCGGGAATCCAGTTTGACCTGTTCAGCAATATCATGACCGAGAGCCTTAAGGGTGTTGTAATAGAAACCTTTGGTGCCGGCAATATTCCAAGTAATACAGAATCGCTGCTTCCTATCATTAAGAAGGCCTTTAATAATGGAACAGTTGTAACAGTTTGTACACAGTGTCCACAGGGAACGGTTCTGCTGGGGGCTTACGAAACAAGTAATACATTAAAGGACGCCGGTGCAGTCAGTGGCAAAGATATGACTACTGAAGCGGCAATCGCCAAGATGTATTATTTGTTCAGCAAAGGATATAAAACTGATAAGATCTGTGAATTGATGGAAACCAATCTCAGAGGCGAACTGTAGCATTAAAGAAGTTAAATGTAAAGTTTGTGTTAAATAATGTTGATTTTTTATATATAAGGAGTATACTGTGGGTGCTTTATCATTTTTGATAAGGCATCTTTATTTTGACAAGAATAGAATGTCTTAGTTGAAAGAAAAAGGTATATTCAAAACATGAAAATAAATAAAGAAACAATCAATAAAATACTTCTCGGAAAGAGAATGAGCGACAGCGAATTATCCGGAGAGAAGTACAACGTTCTCTGGGGTATTCCTGTATTTGCAAGTGATGCTATATCATCCGTCAGCTATGCGGGAGAGGAAATCCTGCTGGTACTGCTTCCTGTACTGGGAATGATATCATACAAGTATTTCCTGCCTGTAGTTGCCGCAATTATCGGATTGCTTGCAATACTGGTATTCTGTTACAGACAGACAATTGATGAGTATCCTCATGGAGGCGGAGCTTACATTGTTGCCGAGAAGAACCTGGGTGAGATTTCGGGCCTTACTGCCGGAGCAGCACTTATCATCGGATACATTCTTACAGTTGCTGTCAGCTCCTGCGCCGGTGCTGCGGCAATCATCTCAGCTTTTCCTGAGCTGCTGCCGATTAAGCCATTCATAGCATTCGGAATTATTTTCTTATTGACCTGGGGTAATCTCAGAGGAATGAGAGAATCTGCAATTCTGTTCGGCGTTCCGACTTATGTATACATCGGCGTTATGCTGGCAATGATTGCAACCGGTATTATCCGCTATACAACAGGCGCATATACACCCGTAGAAGTTGAAGTAATTACACAGAACTCTCAGGATACATTGTTATTCCTGATTCTTAAGGCATTTGCATCCGGATGTACGGCATTGACCGGCGTTGAGGCTGTATCTAACGGCGTTGCCAACTTCAGGGATCCTGCACAGAAGAATGCCAAGAAGGTTCTCTATGCTATGGCAGGCTTTGTTTGCATAGTATTCTTCGGAGTCAGCCTGCTCGTAAAATGGTTCAATATTGCACCATCTGAAGATGCAACTGCTATCTCTGTACTCGCCGAGACAGTATTCGGTTCGGGCAGCATTATGTATTACGTAGTACAGATTATGACCGTAGTTATTCTTGCACTTGCTGCCAATACCGCTTATGCAGGACTGCCGCTTCTTATGGCTGTAATCTCATCTGACGGCTACCTGCCAAGATGGCTCAACCTCAGAGGTGCGAGACTGAATTTCTCAAACGGAATCATAGTGCTCTTCGTAACATCTTCAATTCTGGTATTTGCATTCAAGGGAAGCCAGCACTATCTGCTCCCGCTGTATGCAACCGGCGTGTTTATTTCATTCCTGCTGTCACAGATTGGAATGCTCAAACATTGGATAGATAACAAGGGCGAGGGATGGAAGTTCAAGGCAGCTGTAAACGGCTTTGGTACTTTTGTAACCGGATGCACGCTTGTTGTCATTGCTATCATGAAGTTTACACAGGGTGCTTGGGTAACACTTGTGTGCATTGCAGGCCTTGTATTCATGATGTACAGAATTAAGAGACATTATGATACTGTTTCCAACGACCTCAGAATGATGTCAATGGATGAAGTTAAGAAAATCCTGTCATATGCAGGCCCGGGCAAAGCTATTCTTCCTACATCCGCTCTGACACGTTCATTTGTTAAGACATTGAATAGTGCACTGGGATGCGGTTTCGACGAAATAGAAATATACAGTGTTACATCAAGTGAAGAAGAGGCTCTTGAACTCAAGCGTAAGATTGCAGAACTTGACCTGGATGACAATGTGTATTTTGCTCACGATACGACTCCTTATAGAAACATTAACCAGATTCTGGTTCAGCATGTTCAGGCAGAGTCAGAAAAGTTGCCACCTCACCGTAACATCACCGTTATGATGAGTGCGATTGTAACGAATAATATCTGGGAAGCAATGCTTCATAACCATACGACCAACAGATTACAAAAGGTTATGGAACGCAATCCTAAGGTATCGGTATTCTCTGTTCCATACATACTGAAGAGCGCACGTGCCAAGAAGAACTAATAAAAATAACCTCCACTCACAACAGTGAATGGAGGTTAACTTTTAATCCGAGTATATATTATTCCTCTTCTGCCATGATGGCATCAAACTCTGCAGCTGCAGCGTCGAATTCTGCCTCGTCCTCGATGTCGATGAGTTCGAACTCGTCGTCGTTTACCTGCTTGTAGCCATAGATGTAAACATCGTTAGTGTCATCTTCCGGAGCAAGTGCGATGTACTCCTTACCATTGCAGTCGAAAGTTCCAAGAACTTCGCAATCAACAGCTGTATCATCGTCGAATTCGAGTGTAATAAATTCAGCTTCTTCAACTTCTACGTTTTTGATCTCGTCTGACATATCTTTTCTCCTTTTTTCTGCGACAAAATGCTTACTTAATATAACATATAGTGTATAATAAATCAATGGTCGGTGCAATTTAGCGGGCCATATTACAAGAGAAGGGACAATTACTATGAATCCTTACAGAGATTTTGATAACTACGATAAAGAATATCCTAATGAAGAGGGTTTCTTCGGTAAGTACGGCGGAAACTTCCTGAACGATCCTGAGTTGAACAAAGCGTTCCGTGAATATGCGGAGGGTTACAATACAATCGCTCACAGCGCACGTTTCATTCATGAGCTGCGACGTATCAGAAGAGACTTCCAGGGCAGACCAACACCTGTTTATCACTGCGACAGACTGTCAAGACTGCTGGGAAGAACTCAGATATATCTGAAGAGAGAGGACCTCAATCATACAGGAGCACATAAGATTAACCACTGCATGGGAGAGGCACTGCTGGCTAAGTCAATGGGCAAGACCAAACTCATCGCAGAGACCGGTGCCGGACAGCACGGTGTAGCACTCGCTACAGCTGCAGCTTATTTTGGCCTGGATTGTGACATCTACATGGGCGAGGTAGATATTGTTAAGCAGGCTCCTAACGTTGCAAGAATGAAGATTCTCGGCGCTAACGTAATTCCTGTCAGCCACGGTCTTAAGACACTGAAGGAAGCTGTTGACGCTGCATTCGAGGCATATGCCAAGGAATACAAACACGCTGTATACTGTATCGGTACTGCAGCAGGACCACATCCATTCCCACTGATGGTAAGAGATTTCCAGAGGGTTATCGGAGATGAGGCAAGAGAGCAGTTTCTCGAGCAAACAGGACATCTTCCTGACAAGGTGGTTGCCTGTGTAGGCGGTGGTTCCAATTCAATCGGAATGTTTGTACCATTCCTGGCAGACCCTGTTGAACTCTACGGAGTTGAGCCACTCGGTAAGGGCGAGAAGTTCGGACAGAATGCCGCATCCATTACTTATGGTGATGAAGGTGTAATGCATGGATTCAACAGTATCATGCTGGTTGATGAGAACGGCGATCCTGCTCCTGTTTACTCCAATGCGAGCGGACTCGATTATCCTGCAGTAGGACCTGAGCACGCAATGCTGCACAAGATGGGCAGAGTTAATTACGTTACTATCGGAGATGAAGAGGCTATCAATGCACTCTTCCTGCTCTCAAGGAACGAGGGTATCATCCCTGCTATCGAGAGCGCACACGCACTGGCTTACGCTATCAGAGTGTGCAAAGAGGGTAAGCCGGGTTCAGTTCTTGTCAATATCTCAGGAAGAGGAGACAAGGATCTTGACTATATTCTTGAACACTACGGATATGGTGAGGGAACACCAACCAAGCCGGGCGAAGATACTTATATGTACAAATAAAAAATAGCAGCACTTTATGTGCCACATAAATACAAGAAAGCGAGCCGTATAAATTGCATAGGCTCGCTTTTTCTGATAAGATAATAAATATCTAAATAATATATTGTGGTGTGTTATGATACACCGTTAATCTAGGAGGATTGATTGCCATGAAATACGATAGAGTGTATAACTTCTCAGCTGGCCCTGCTATGATGCCGGAACCAGTTCTTGAAGAGATCGCTGCAGAGGTACTTAACTACAACGGATCCGGAATGTCTGTAATGGAGATGTCCCACAGATCCAAGGTTTATCAGCAGATTTTCGATGACGCTGTTGCTAATCTCCGCAAGCTGATGAATATTCCAGATAACTACAAGGTGCTGTTTGTACAGGGTGGTGGTACTACTCAGTTCGCAATGGTTCCAATTAACCTGCTCAAGGAAGGTACAGTTGGATGCTATGTTGAGACAGGTACTTGGTCCAAGAAGGCTATCTCCGAGGCTAAGAAGTATGGCGAGGTTAAGGTAGTTGCTTCTTCCGCAGACAAGAACTATTCATACGTTCCTGATTGCAGTGACCTGGATATTCCTGACAATGCTGCATACGTATATATCTGTGAGAACGAGACTATTAACGGAACTACTTTCAAGAATCTCCCTAACACTAAGGGCAAGATCCTGATTTCCGACCAGTCATCCATGTTCCTGTCCAAGCCTTGCAACGTAGAAGACTACGGTGTTATCTGGGCCGGTGTACAGAAGAACGTAGGACCTGCAGGTATGTCAGTAGTTATTATCAGAGAAGACCTCATCCCTGAGGAAGTTCCTGCATTCTGCCCAACTTACCTGAACTACAAGATCCACGCTGATAAGGATTCAATGTACAATACTCCTAATACATGGGCTATTTACTGCTGTGGTAAGGTATTCAAGTATCTGCCCGACAACGGCGGTCTTGAGGCAATGGAGGCTAAGAACGTAGCTAAGGCTAAGCTGTTCTATGATTTCCTTGACCAGAGCAAGCTGTTCAACGGCAACGTTGAGCCTGCTGACAGATCTCTCATGAACTGCACATTCACTGCAGGTTCAGAGGAAGAGGATGCTGCTGTTGTAGCTGCAACTAAGGCTAACGGATTCGACAACCTCAAGGGACACAGAAGCGTTGGCGGACTCAGAGCTTCCATCTACAATGCAATGCCACAGGAAGGCGTTGAGGCTCTCGTTGAGTTCCTGAAGGACTACGAAGCTAAGAAGTAATACAGGTTGACAAACTAACTATGAGCGGCTCCCGTAACAGGGATCCGTTTTGTAAACAAGGAGATTTAATGAGTACTATCTATATCACCGGACACCGCAATCCGGATCTTGATACTCTGTGCTCGGCATGCGCTTATGCCAAGCTCAAGAACCAGATTGATCCGGACAACGAATACATTCCTATTCACTGCACACCGGTTTCCGAAACAATTCAGAAACAGCTGAAGAACTTCGACCTTGACATTCCTATGTACAAGGCTGATGTTCATCCAAGAGTTAAGGACGTGATGCTGAACAGCACGAACTTCGCGCAGGCTGACTCTCCAATATACGGCTTGATTCAGTCGTACAAGCAACACGGCCCATCGGTGCTGCCACTTTTCTATGGCAAACACTTCATTACTTTGCTCTCGATGGATGATATTTCTGCGTTCTTCCTGCGTGATAACAGAGGCGAGGATCCTTCTT
>JAZUDV010000026.1:0-30367 GCA_045639825.1 Anaerovoracaceae bacterium | reverse complement strand
AACTTCTTCAGAAGCCTTGAATACGACGTATTCCTGTTTTTCTTTGCCAACTTCTGCAACGATTTCCTTGATAAATCTGCAGATATTCTTGATTTCCTCATGACCGAAGAGGATTGCTTCGAGCATTTCTTCTTCAGGAAGCTCATTAGCACCGGCCTCAACCATCATAATTGCTTCTTCCGTACCGCAAACTGTGAGGTTCAGATCAGAAATCTGTCTCTGTTCAAATGTAGGGTTAACAACGAATTCTCCGTCAACCTTTCCTACAACAACACCTGCAGTAGGGCCATCCCATGGAATGTCGGAAATAGCGATTGCGCATGATGTACCGAGCAGTGAAGCAACCTCAGGCTGACAATCAACGTCTACTGACCATGCAGTTGCAGTAACAACTACGTCATTTCTGTAGCCCTTAGGGAACAGAGGTCTGAGCGGTCTGTCAATCAGTCTGGAAACGAGAGTAGCCTTGTCGCTAGGACGTCCTTCTCTCTTGATGTATCCGCCAGGAATCTTTCCAACAGCGTACATCTTCTCTTCAAAGCTGCAAGTCAGCGGGAAGAAATCAACATCCTGCTTTGGCTCTTTGCTGGCACATACAGTACAGTTAACAACAGTGTCGCCATACTTTACTGTAACCTGACCGTTAGTCTGTTCGCAAACCTTGCCGATCTCGAACTCGAGCAGTCTGCCACCAACGGCTGTTCTATAAGTCTTATAATCTTCAAATCTACCCATTATTAACAACTCCTTCCTGTTAATTAAATATTTTCACTCCATGGGTTAATATATACAAGTAAAGCGGGAGCTAACTAAGCCCCCGCCATATTTGTCAGAAATTACTTTCTCAGTCCGAGACGAGCGATGAGTGCTCTGTATCTTTCGATGTCTGTTTCTCTCAGATACTTAAGAAGGTTTCTTCTCTGTCCAACCATCTTGAGCAGACCTCTTCTTGAATGGAAGTCCTTGTGATGCTCTTTCAGGTGCTCATTGAGGTCATTGATTCTGTAAGTCAGAATTGCAACCTGAACTTCTGGGGAACCTGTATCGCCTTCCTTGATAGCGTACTCTTTAATAATCTCAGTCTTCTTTTCTTTAGTAAGCATAAAAAAATCTCCTTTTCTAAATCGTTCACCGTTGCTGCGGAACCGCCGGAGAAGCGAATCCCTGCTGCAAAGGTATATTAAATTAATTATGTTCGTTAAATCGAACGCATAGATATTACCACACCAGAGCCCCAATGTCCAGTAATTTCAATTATTTTCTCATTGTCAACATCATCCCGGGCTTAAAGTTGACATGATGTCAACTTTAAGCCCGGGATGATTCCATCGGAGGAGCCCAGCCGACGGAGATCAATGGTCTCAACCTTGCGGCGACGCCGAATGACAATCGTTGAGACCATTATGACATACTATTTATTTATCAGATATAATCCAAAAAGGCATACTGCAATACCGGCGAGTTTAGTCATGGTAATCTCATCGTGGTATACGATAACTCCGATGGCAAACAGTGCTAAAGCAACAATTGTGCTCGACAGCAGGAATCCTACCGAAAGCTCCCAGCCTACCTTGTACATGTATATATTTCCGATCTCAAGACCTACAACAGACAGGCCCATTAGGATACCTGCCCAGTTCACGTGCCTCAGTTCTTCCTGGAGACCGGGTCCATCGAAGGTTGTATAATACATCACTGCAGCTGTAAACGCTCCAATAAGATAAACCACTATCAGCATAGCCATTGGAGTGATTGAATTCGGAGTAGCCTTGGAGCAGAGATTATACACAACATTAGATGCAGCAAGTATTAATATTGGAGTCCACATGTTCATTTTACTGCCTCACAATCTTTCTTAATCTGCTCGTACAATTCATCTGAACTGTCGAACTTCATCTCGGGTCTAACAAACTTCTTGAGTGAAACAACAGCATTCTTATCGTAAGCATCTCCATCATAATCGAAGAGATGTGCCTCTATCTTTCTTGTAGTGCCATCGAACGTAGGCTGCAAGCCTATATTGACAATGCACTTATATTCTTTGCCGTCAATCTCAGTAACTGCAGCATATACGCCATCAGGCGGCAGTGCTCTGTCAACAGCAGGAATGATGTTAATCGTTGGGAATCCCATCTTAGATCCTACAGATTTACCGTGTTCTACAATGCCACTTAATGAATAAGGTCTGCCCAGCAACTTGTATGTCTTGAACATATCTCCTGCTGCAATTGTCTCGCGAATCAGGGTTGAACTTACCACCTCATCATTATACATTACAGCTTCATGAACATGAACCTCAATACCATTATCAGCACCATCTCTAACCAAGTCTGCAGCCTTACCTTCTGCTCTTGTTCCGTATGTGTAATTGAATCCCACGGATATGATTGATGCATTAAGCTTGTCAATCAATATATTATTGAAGAACTCATTGGCATGCATCTTCATGGTAACTTCATCGAATGGGACATTGACAAGATAATCGAATCCCATTTCTTCAAGCATTGCTATCTTATCTTCCTCAGAGCATATCATCTTAAGTGCTGCCGGATCCGAAGCTTTGCGATTCATGATGAAATTGAATGGATGATTTGAAAATGTATAGCAGAGAGATTTTATCTCATGTTTAGCTGCAGCCTTGAGTGCATCATTGAGTATCTCAGTATGTCCTACGTGAATACCATCAAAATTGCCCAGTGCAACCGCTGTTTTTTCACCTATTCTTATATCGTCAATTGATGTAAATATCTTCATTTAGTCTTGTTCAGCTACAACCTTAATCGGCTGCAGGACTCTATTCTTAATCGTTCCTATTCCAACGAATTCATCTCTGCAATATATTCTGTACGCATTCTCGAATTCGCATTCCTTACTCACCTTGTAATCCTTGGAAAGAATCTCATTGCCATGCGTTACGAATCTGTATTTTTCGTCATTAACAGTAACGATTCCCGTCTTATCAATCGTCTGATCTGCCGGCAAGATGTGAGATTCCAGATCCTCATCTGTCATATTCAGAGCCTGTTCAAGCTCAACAGAATTCTCCAGATTAAACACACCACTTGCCGTCCGAACGAGTGCTGTCATTGTTGCGCCGCATCCGAGTTCTTGGCCAATATCGTCAATCATCGATCTTATATATGTTCCCTTGGAACATTCAACATCAAATTCAATGACTCCGTTCTCAAGATCCAGGTGTGTAATCCGGTTGGAATGAATTGTAATATTACGTGGCTTGATCGTGACATCTATACCCTGTCTTGCCAAGTCATATGCACGTTGTCCGTTAACCCACACTGCAGAATACTTGGGTGGAATCTGGCTGATATTTCCCGTATAAGCCTCGAAAGCAGCGTAAACAGCTTCTTCCCCTACATCAGTAAAATCAGTCCTTCTGAGGACTTCTCCTGTGATATCCAGAGTATCTGTTTCAATTCCAAGTTGCATTGTCGCATGATAGGACTTGTGGTCCATATCATAGTATTCAATAATCTTAGTCACATTTCCTATACAAATAGGTAAAACGCCCGTAGCCATTGGATCGAGCGTTCCCGTGTGACCTATTCTCTTAACATGCAATCTGCCTCTTAACTTGGAGCATACATCCTGAGAAGTCCAGTCTGCAGGCTTATTAACATTAATTACACCTTCAAACTTCATTACTTCTTAACAGCCTCAATCAGTCTCGGTATTAGCTTATCCTTGGCATCTGCAATACTTTCATCAAAAGTGCAACCGGATGCTTTAATGTGTCCGCCACCGCCGAACAGGGTTGCTACAGCGGCTACATTGGCATAATATTTAGCTCTAAGGCTGGCTCTGACATTTTCAAGACCCTCCTTGAACAGAACTCCAACCTCAACGCCATCAATACTCATGATTCTCTGGATCATGCCTTCAGCCTCATCCATGGTGCATCCGCACTCCTCAAGAAGAGCCTGTGTAACAGCACCTACAGCAACCTTACCATCAGCATAGAATTCCAGCTGTGACAATATCTTGCCCTCCATCATAAGAGCTTCCTTGGACTGTCTGTCATAGATAAGTGCAGAAATAGCCTTGGAATCAAATCCCGGTACCTTGTAGAAATGTCCAACGATATCGTGACTTCTCTTAGTTGTGTTGTTATGCTGGAAGTTGCCGGTATCTGTAGTAATTGCAGCAAACAAGCAGTTGGCAATATCCAGATTAATGTCAACTCCGAGATTTCTTATCAACTGATAGATGATCTCGCCTGTTGCAGCTGACTTTGGTTCAGTTCTGATGAAATCGAACTTAATATCCGTAACTCCAACAGCGTGATGGTCGATGCATCCCTTGATACGGCCTCTTTCGAAGGCTTCTTCTCTTCCGGCTATACGATTCTTGCTGTTGCAATCCAGCAGCAAGGTCAGTTCAACGTCATCAAGAATGCTGTCGTCCTCCGTTGTACAACCGCACTCCAGAAAATCCAGATTCTTGGGAACAGGTTCATTTATTACAACATAAGCCTTCTTACCAAGGCTGCGCAGAGCAAGACAAAGCGCTGAGCATGAGCCCAGTGCATCTCCGTCCATATTAATGTGTGGGAATAACAGGACGGAATTGATGTCCTTCATTATTGTTGCAATACTTCTTAATGAATCGTTCACAACTACTCCTCGTTATCTGTACTCTTGGGCTGAGCATTGATTTCTTCAATAAGAGAATCAATATGAGCACCATAATCTTGCGATGAATCAAGCTTGAAAATCAGTTCCGGTGTATGCCTCAGCATGATGTCTCTGGATACCTGTGATCTGATGGCACCCTTGGCTTTGGCAAGTCCTGCAAGAACAGCCTCATGCACTTCTGCCTTGTTCTCATCTGCAAGCACCAGTGGAGATACGAAGACAGTAGCATAGCTACCATCGTTTGTTACTTCAACACCGGTAATAGTAATTATTCTTGAATTAAGTCTTGGATCCTTAGCTCCGTTAATCAGGAAGTTGCTGATGCTCTTCTTGATTTCCTCGCTAAGTCTTCCCTGTCTGTGTTTTGCCATTATTTTTTAATCTCCATATCAGGGTGATGAGGCAGCAGTTCTTCGAGCTTATAAACAACATAGTCATCCGGAGTCTTAGCGCAGATAACATCGCACTCCTTAGGATCACAGAACTCGCTAAGAGCCTGTCTGCATGATCCGCAAGGATAGCAATAATCATCAATCTTGCCATTAACTCCGCCAACTATAGCAACTGCCTTGACCTCTCTCTCACCACAGGCTACTGCGTGGAAGAGCGCATTGCGCTCAGCGCATATTGTTACTGAATATGAAAGGTTCTCGACATTAACGCCGCTGTACATCTTGCCTGATGACATCAATACAACTGCACTAACATTAAATAATGAGTATGGAGCATATGATTTGTCCAGATTGCTAAGAGCAATCTCAATCATTTCTTTATATGTATTGTTCATTATTTTCTTTCAACCTCTACCATCGTGAAGCATTCGATTACATCGCCAGGCTTGATATCGTTATACTTCTCAATACCGAGACCGCATTCATATCCTGCAGCTACTTCCTTAGCGTCATCCTTGAATCTCTTGAGTGAGGAAATAACGCCTTCGTGAATAACGATACCATCACGAACCAGTCTGATCTGCTCGTTACGCTTAACAATACCTTCCTGAACATAGCATCCGCCGATAACACCGATATTAGGTACCTTGAATGTATCTCTAACCTCAGCCTTACCAAGGACTTCTTCCTTGAATTCAGGGTCGAGCATACCCTTCATAGCAGCCTCGATATCGTCAAGAATGTCGTAGATTACTCTGTAGAGTCTCATCTCAACTTCATGATCCTTAGCCTGCTTCTCAACTGCTGAAGAAGGTCTTACATTGAATCCGATGATGATAGCATTGGATGTTTCTGCAAGAGTAACGTCAGACTCATTGATAGTACCAACACCTGAGTGGATTACATTGATCTTAACCTCAGGAGTCTGCAGCTTCTCAAGGGATGTGATGATAGCACCAACTGGACCCTGTACGTCAGCCTTAACGATGAGGTTAAGTTCCTTAGCTTCACCTTCCTGAATCTGGCTGAAGAGCTTGTCGAGAGTCATGCTGGCATTCTTAGCGAGCACTTCTTCTCTCATCTTCTCCTTACGGTTATTAGCGATTTCTCTTGCTGTCTTGTCATCTCTTACAGCATTGAAAGCATCACCTGCAGCAGGAACATCGGAAAGTCCGAGAATCTCTACTGCTGTCGCAGGGCCGGCCTTTCTGATAGTCTTGCCCTTGTCATCGGTCATAACTCTGATCTTACCTGAGCAAGTACCGGCAACAACTGACTGACCGGACTTGAGTGTTCCGTTGGATACGAGCAGTGTAGCTACAGGACCCTTAGCCTTGTCAAGTCTTGCCTCGATAACAGTACCCATAGCGAGTCTGTTAGGGTTAGCCTTGAGTTCAAGAACCTCTGCCTGGAGCAGTATCATCTCGAGAAGTTCTGTGATTCCATCGCCCTTCTTAGCTGATACAGGAACTGCGATTGTTTCGCCACCCCAGTCTTCTACTACGATGCCGTGCTCTGTCAGTTCCTGCTTAACTCTGTCAGGATTAGCACCCGGTTTATCCATCTTGTTAATTGCAACGATAATTGGAACGCCGGCAGCCTTAGCGTGGCTGATAGACTCAACTGTCTGAGGCATTACACCATCATCGGCTGCAACAACCAGAACAGCAATATCTGTTACCTGAGCACCTCTGGCTCTCATTGTAGTAAAAGCCTCATGTCCCGGTGTGTCGAGGAATACGATCTTCTGACCGTTGATCTCAACCTCCGAAGCACCGATGTGCTGAGTGATACCACCGGACTCTCCGGCAGTTACGTTAGTGTTACGAATAGCGTCAAGCAGTGAAGTCTTACCGTGGTCTACGTGACCCATTACTGTAATAATAGGTGGACGGCTCTCCAGTTCGTTCTCACTGTCAACGTGATTATCGATACCTACCTCAATGATTTCTTCCTCTTCCTCAGTTACTACAATCTGCAGTCCGAGTTCTGCGGCAAGCAGTTCAACAGCATCTTTATCGAGTGTCTGGTTAACAGTGGCCATAACGCCCATCTGCATCATAGACATGATAATAGTTGAAACGCTGATCTCTGCCTGTTCTGACAATCCTGCTACAGTAATTGGAACTGTTACAGCGATTGTACCCTCAGGGAGCAGCTCCTCAATAGTAGGTTCATCAATAGTCTTGGTCTTGTACTTCTTCTTGCTACGTTCTTGCTTCTCCAGTGAACGTTCATCATACAGACCATTGTTGTTATTGTTACGACGTGAACCGGGACCATCTTCTCTTCTGTCAAATCTTGACTGCTTGTCCTTGTCCTTGTTATCGAAGAATTTCTTGCTCTTGCCCTTCTTGGCATTAGCTGCAGGAGCATCGGCACCGGCATTATTGCCGCCTCTGTTCTGAGGAGACTTGTTGCCTTCCGCCTTGTCATTTCTGTCCTTCTTAAAGTCCTTCTTGTCTCCGCGATTCTTGTCGCCGCGTTCTTTATTATTATCTTTGAACTTCTCTCTGTTAGCCTGCTGTTTCTTCTTATTCTCTTCTGCTTTCTTCTTTTCAGTTGCAGCATCAGAGATCTTCTTGAATCTCATAGGCTTGCCCGGAGCATTGACATAGTCCTGTTCTTCCTTAGCCTCAGGAGCTTTGCTGACTGCTTCTTCCTTAACAGTTTCTTCTTGTATCGGTTCCTCCTTAACAGGCTCATCCTTAACAGGTTCTTCCTTAGCAGGAACTTCAGGCACTTCAACAGACGGTGCAGCTTCTTCCTTGACCGGAGCTTCAGGAGCTACCTCTTCCTTAGGCTCATCCTTCTTAGGAATTACAGGCTTGCCAACAGGTGCCTTAGCCTTAGGTACTCCTTCTCTGTTAATAACCGGAACAGCCTTAATCTTAGGCTTGTTACTTCCGGCCGCTTCTGTAGGTCTTCCCAGGAGCATATTAACAGTCTTAGAGAGTCTTTCAGCATCAGTGTCCTCAATGCTGGACTTTTCTCCACCAATCTTGATACCAAGCTGCTCAGCATATCCGTTTAATTTCTCGAAATTAACGTCGAGTTCCTTGATAAGCTCGCTAACTTTTTTTGACATTATTGTCCCTCCTTAGTGTTGCCGAGAACTTTCAGGGCAACCTCTCTTATAGTATCCGGATCCACATTCATCTTGCAGACCCTGTTAAATGCTTTCTTCTTAATTGCTAATTCGAGGCATTCTTTCTTGTTGCAGAGGTAGAAGCCTCTTCCATCGTTCTTGCCGCAATCATCAGCCGATATCGTACCGTCAGCCAAAGTGAACCTTATCAGTTCATCCTGCGGGAACGAATTGTAGCAACCTATGCATCTGCGCATCGGCTTATTCTGCTGCTGTCTCCTCACTTGCTACATCCTCTTCTTCAGCGTCTTCATACTCATCGAATGCGAATCCCATTTCCTTAAGCTGATCGTTGCTCTTGATATCGATCTTCCATCCGCTGACTCTTGCTGCAAGTCTTACATTCTGGCCTTCCTTACCGATTGCCAGTGACAGCTGCTGTTCAGGAACAACTGCTGTAGCAGACTTCTCTTCTTCGTTAACGTATACGCCCTCAACGATTGCAGGTCTTAATACGTTGGAGATAAGCTCTGCAGGATCATCATCCCATACTATGATATCAATCTTCTCACCGAATAGCTCATCAGCGATGTTCTGAACTCTTGCACCCCTGTTACCAACGCAAGCGCCTACAGGATCAACGTTCTCATCGTGAGAATAAACGGCAATCTTAGTTCTTGAGCCGGCTTCTCTTGCGATGCCCTTGATCTCAACAGTACCATCTGCAATCTCAGGAATCTCAAGTTCGAACAATCCTCTTACCAGACCCGGATGTGATCTTGAGAGGAATACCTGAGGTCCCTTGCTCTCTTTCTTAACATCCATTACGTAGACCTTAACTCTATCGCCAGGTTTGAATGATTCAGTGCTAACCTGCTCGGAATTAGGTACGATACCCTCAGTGCTGCCGAGAGACATCAGCATTGTTCCGTTGTTGATTCTTTCAACTCTACCGGTAATGATCTGTCCCTTCTTATCAATGTACTCGTTGAACGAGTTGGATCTCTCAGCCTCTCTGTTCTTCTGAACAAATACCTGCTTAGCTCCCTGAGCAGCAATACGATTGAAATCCTTAGGGTCGATCTCGTATTCAACGATATCGCCGACTTCATATCCGTCATAGAGTTCTCTGGCATCTGCGAGGCTGATCTGAGTCATGTCATCTTCGACTTCCTCAACAACTTCCATGCCCATGAGAACTGTAACAGCTCCCTGCTCCATATCTACAACAACTCTTACATTGGATGCACCATAGTTCTTTCTATATGCATTCTCAATTGAATCCTTGATTGCGCCGATAATCTCCTCTTCTGAGAGGTTCTTCTCTTTCTGAAGATCCTTGAACGCTTCGAGAAATTCATTCTGTGCCATGTTATCCTCCTTAGAAAACTACTGCTAGATTTATCTTAGAAATCTTCTTGTCTTCAAGCTTAAGTTCTGTACCGTCAACATCGATAGTAACAATGCCGTCGGCTTTGCCAATAAGCGTGCCTTCGAAGTTCTTATTACCGTTAACCTGTTCGTAAGTCTTAACCTCAACGAGTCTTCCGACGAATCTTGTATAATCGCTTTCCTTAATCAATTCTCTATCAAGGCCCGGTGAGCTGACCTCAAGATTGTAAGCTCTGTCGATAATGTCGAGTTCATCAAGCTTGTCAGACAGCCATCTTGTGACCTCTTCGCACTCATCGATGCCGACATATTCCTGTTCTGAACCAATTGGTTTATCAAGAAATACTCTTAATATCCAATCCTTGCCTTCCTTCTTATAAATTACGTTGTATATCTCCAAGTCCTTATCTGCAAGGTATTCAGACAGCATTTCACTTACTGTAACAGCTACATCATACTTAGCCATTTCTTCTCCTGCTTAATAAAACTGAAAGAGTGGGTTTCGCCCACTCTTTCGATCAAATATAACTTACATCGCTATTTATACACTATTTTCCTTGAAATTGCAAGGATTAATTTGCATCAGCTTCCCATTCGTCATAACCATATCCGTATTCCTCGTCTGATTCTTCTTCTGAATCAGGTCTAGGATTGATATTGTTATTCTTGCCATGAGGTTCTGTTCCCTCTGTATAGTATTCACCATACTTTTTTATAACATTAGCCGGCTTATCCGGATACTTGCCCTTCTTAACCTTAGGAATCTGATTCATTATCTTGCCCCAAAGACTTGCGGCAGGACCTGACATAGTTGTCAGCTCAATGTTCTTATCTGTTCCTATCCACAGAGATGCAGCATACTTAGGTGTAAAACCATCAAACCAGATATCATACTGATCATTGGTAGTACCTGTCTTACCGCCGGACTCAACGCCGCTCAGCTTGGCTCCACCGGCAATACCATCGCTTACAACAGACTTGAGTACATCTGTCATTATCCAAGCTACACCTGCATCCATTACCCTGTGAGATTTCTTGGTGTGCTCCAGCAGAACTTTGCCATCACGGTCTTCAACCTTGGTGTAACAGTATCCCTCCATAAGATTACCGCCATTAGGGAAGCTCGCATATGCAAGTGCCATCTCAAGCGGTGAAACACCATATGACAGACCGCCGAGCGCAAGAGCTGCCGCATTCATATCATTTACAGGCTGTGAAGTATCGCTGACAATAGTAGTCAGGCCAAATTTCTCCAGCATCTGTGCAGAATAGTCGGCTCCGACCTGCAGTTGTATCTTAACTGCGCAGGTATTTATAGACTGCTGAATTGCAGTCCTGAAGGTATTGTAACCGGTGAACTTGCCATTGGAGTTATACGGCCATACCTTGCCTCCAACATGCATTTTCTCATCATCTATTCGTGAACTCGCGGTAATGTAGTCGCCGTAGCCTTCAGTGTCTTGTTTGTCGTAACCGAAATGGCTATATTTCCACATATCTCCCTTCTCCGCCAGTTCAAAGCTCTTCTGAAGCGCTGCACCATAAACAGCAAGAGGCTTGATGGAAGATCCAGGCTGTCTAGGATTGATAGCTCTATTGAACAGTTTCTCTCCTCGAGGTTTACGTCCGCCTGCCATCGCCCTGATAGCACCGGTCTTAACTCCTACAACAACCATAGCAGCCTCAGGTTTCTTGCCTTTAACTGTATTGGGGAAATTGCTTGAATCCTTAAACTCCTTGACAATAACCTTCTGGATATCCTGATCGAGGGTACTGTATATCTTAAGTCCCTTGGTGTATATCATATTGATGGCTTCCTGTTCAGTCTTGTCATATTCCTTCATAAGATCCTGAATAACAGTATCAAGAACATAATCTCTGAAATATGAAGTGCTGTTGTTGCCACTTGTAGATACTCCCGGCTTGATGAATTCTTCGAGAGGTTTCTTGGCTTTCTCAGCCTTTTTTTCTGTAATCAAGCCTTGGTCAACCATCAGATCGAGAACAAGATATCTTCTGTCTCTTGAAACGTCGTTAGCAAACATTCCATCGCCAATATCCGTTGTGTATTCACTCTCCTCGTTCTTAATCAGAGCATAAGCATCAGGTGCCTGTGGCAGTGCCGCAAGAGCAGCACATTGAGACAAGCTCAGATCCGACAGATTCTTGGAGAAGTAAGTTTTGGCAGCTGAATTAACTCCATAGCAGCCGTATCCTAGATAAATGGTATTTAGGTAGCCTTCAAGAATCTCCTCTTTGGAAAGCTCCTGCTCAATAACATGAGCATAGTACATCTCAATAATCTTACGTTTGATGGAACGTTCGCTCTTTATATCTGCAAGATAAACGTTTCTTGCCAGCTGCTGGGTAATTGTACTGGTACCACTGATACCGCCACCGCCGACAACAGACTGAAGAATTGCTCCAACCATACGCTTGAAGTTAAAGCCATGGTGCTTCCAGAAGGTTTTGTCCTCAATAGCTACGAAGGCATTCTTGAGATTCTCCGGGAGCTCATCATAATGAGCAATTCTTCGGTTCTCATCATAATACACGGCATCAATTACAGTGCCGTCCTTATCGTAAATGTATGTGCTCAGATTGAGTGTTTCATACATTGTTTTAGGATTGATTTCAGGCGCCTGGCTGATAGTGATGAGTGCGTAAACTCCACCGACAGCACCGCATATCAAGCCAAGAGTAATAATAAGAATAATCAGTCTCTTGATGATTCTTCCACGCTTCTTACTCTTCTTGCGAGCCTTCTTATATTCTTCCTTGTAGATATCTTCGTAAACGTATCTGTCACTACGTGCCATTGATTACTCCTAATAATTATGTTTAGCAAGCATCCTCATGGAATTGAGAATGCATACCATTGCTACTCCAACATCTGCAAAAACAGCAACCCACATATTGGCAATTCCCAGAGCGCCAAGTATAAGACAGGCTATCTTGACAGTCAGTGCGAATACAATATTAGCCTTGCTGATGCCGATGGTCTTCCTGGCGATTCTGATGAGCATAGGGATCTTAGCAATATTATCATCCATGATAACAATATCTGCCGCCTCAATTGCAGCATCTGAACCAAGGGATCCCATTGCAATACCGATATCCGCCCTGCTGAGAACAGGGGCATCATTGATGCCATCACCAACGAAAGCCAAATAGTTCTTGCCGATGATAGTGCCGAGGAGGTCTTCCACAGCCTGAACTTTGTCCTGTGGAAGGAGCTCGGCTCTGACATCAGTTATTCCGAGCTCTGCTGCGACCTTGGTCGCAACCTCCTCGGCATCACCTGTCAGCATTACCACATGCTCAACCTTCTCATTAATTATATCATTAATTGCCTTGCCTGCCTCTTCTTTAGGTGAATCTTCAACAATAATACAACCTTCATATTCACCATCGATTGCAACATATATGACAGTACCAATAGCAATAATATCCGAACTGAAATCAATACTGTTTTCTTTCATTATTGCAGCATTACCCGCAATTACAACTCTATTGTTTACAACTGCACTTACACCCTTACCCGCAACATTAATTGCATCTGTTATTGCTGATTCATCATATTTTTCTTTGCAAGCTGCAACAACAGCCATCCCAATCGGATGCGTCGAAGCTGCCTGAGCTGCAGCTGCATATTTCAGCAATTCGTCATCACCTAGCTCTCCGCTGCTGATAATCCTACTTACTCGGAATTTACCCTCTGTCAATGTTCCTGTCTTATCTGTGACAAGTGTATCAAGATGAGCCATCATCTCAAGATAATTAGATCCCTTGACGAGAATTCCACACTTGGAAGCAACCCCGATTCCACCGAAGAAAGCCAGCGGAACAGAGATAACAAGAGCACAAGGACAAGAAATAACCAGGAAAGTGCACGCTCTCAGCACCCACATTCCCAAGTTACCAACGAAGATAGGCGGGATAAAAGCAAGAGCTGCACCGGAAATAACAACCAGAGGTGTATAGTACTTGGCAAATCTGGTAATAAATGCTTCAGTCTTGCTCTTCTTGTCTGCTGCGTTCTCAACCATCTCTAAAATCTGTGCAACAGTTGAATCATCGTAAACCTTCTCAGCACGTATCTTAATCAGTTTGTCACCATTTACACAGCCTGAAATAATGTTGTCACCCGGCTTAACATACTGAGGCATTGACTCTCCCGTGAGAGCTGAAGTATTAATAAGTCCCTCTCCCTCTATTACAACAGAATCAACAGGAATCTTCTCTCCGGCTTTGACAAGCAGAATATCTCCTATCTCAACATCATCAGGGTCAATCACCTCAACACTGCCATCGGCGAGCTCTCTGTTTGCATATTCAGGTGCAATGCTCATCAATTCTTTGATCGCATTGCGAGATTTGCCTACTGCATAGCTCTGGAAGAACTCACCCACCTGGTAGAACAGCATTACGGCAACAGCTTCTTCATATTCCTGGCATCCGAAGGCACCAATAGTTGCGAGAGTCATAAGGAAGGACTCATCAAACATCTGGCCATGAGAAATACCTAGGACACACTTGCGGATTACATCATATCCAATCAGCAAATATGGAATGAGATACAGTCCCAGCATTATCCAGTGATGATCAATTCCATCCAGTGCTGCAGCATAGAGCAGCTGAGTAAACCCATCAATATGTTCGAGCACCACAACAGCTGCGAACAGTGCCGCAGATACAATAATTCTTATTAAAGTTTTCTTCTGTTTAGTGCTTAGGCTTCCCATTAAACGATTACCCTAGTATCAGCATTTACCTTGTGAATGCACTTGATTGCTTCTTCAAGAGCTGCATCGAACTTGTCGTCATCAGCATCGATCATCAGCTTCTGAGCAAAGAAGCTAACGCTAGCGTCATTAACGCCGTCAATCTTCTTAATAGCTTCTTCCATCTTGCCAGCGCAGTGAGCGCAGTCCAGCTCTTCCATCATGAATTTCTTCTTCATTTCTTACTCCTTACTTTATTTCAACAACTTTATAATCTTGATCCTCAACTGCCTTCTTAAGAATTGCGTCATCAACCTCAGCGGCCAAATGGGCAATTGCAGTTCCCGCAGTGTGGCTAACATCGGCAGATGTTACTCCCTCGATAGCCTCTAGAGTTTTCTTAACCCTAGCCTCGCAGTGCATGCACATCATGCCTTCGATTACCATTGTCTTAGTCATAGTCTTATCCTCCTTAACTGATACAGCTATAGCTCTATCAGGTCCTAACTTGAACATATTTAGTCTCAGTGCATTGGATACTACGCAGAAACTCGACAGACTCATGCAAGCAGCACCCAGCATTGGGCTTAATTCCCATCCACACAGGCCGATGAAACATCCAGCAGCAACAGGAATGCCGATTACGTTATATATGAATGCCCAGAACAGGTTCTGATGAATTATTCTAAGTGCCTGCTTGGACAACTTGATAGCCTTGACAACATCGCTGAGATTGCTGTTCATCAGCACTACATCGGCAGCATCAATCGCTACATCCGTTCCAGCACCAATTGCTATACCTACATCTGCTACAGTGAGAGCTGGTGCATCGTTGATGCCATCTCCTACCATTGCAACCAGGCCATCACCCTGCAGTTCCTTGACAACAGCATCCTTGCCATCAGGCAGAACTCCGGCCACGACATCATCTATACCGACCTGATTCGCTATCTCTTTCGCTCTCTCAGGCTGGTCTCCAGATATCATAACAACCTTGAGCCCCATGGCCTTGAGATCAGCAATCGCTTCCATGCTGTCTGCCTTGACAGTGTCCGAACCAACCTTGCCCTCAGTAATAGTTCCTGTCTTATCTAGAGCGATAACTTTCACCTTGCCGGCGAGCTCAATTGACTCTGCATTCTTGAACAGAATGCCATTCTTAGCGCCTACTCCATTGGCAACCATTATAGCTACAGGAGTTGCAAGTCCCAGTGAACATGGGCAGCTGATTACCAGCACTGCAATAGCCCTAGTCAGCGCATATTCTGCCTCTGAGCCGCCTAACATCCATGCAATGAAAGTTATTAGCGCTATACCAATTACCGCTGGTACGAAGACTCCTGCGACCCTGTCAGCCACCTTGGCAATTGGAGCCTTGGTAGCAGCCGCATCCCTAACTAGCTGAATTATCTGAGCAAATGTTGTATCCTCGCCAACCCTTGTTGCCTCGCAGATTACCTCACCAGACAAGTTGATAGTAGCAGCCTTAACAACTGATCCAACGACCTTGTCAACAGCTACGCTCTCTCCAGTTAGCGATGACTCGTCTACCGAAGTAGTTCCCTCCAGAACAACGCCATCAACTGGTACACTCATGCCAGGCCTAACAACAAATCTATCTCCATTGCGAACTTCTTCAATAGCTACGCATTCCTCTACGCCGTCACGAATTACAAACGCCGTCTTAGGTGCTATTCTCATTAGAGCCTTGATGGCATCTGTAGTCTTGCCTTTGCTCCTTGCCTCCAGCATCTTACCGACAGTAATCAGCGTGAGTATCATTGCTGCGGAATGAAAATACAGATCCCCAGAACCAGACAATAGAACATAACAGCTCCACAGAAATGACACGCCAGATCCCATTGCGACCAAAGTGTCCATATTAGGTGCACCGTGGATCACACTGTTCCATCCAGAGGTGAAAAACTTTCGATTGATGATCATTACCGCCAGTGTCAGCACCATCTGTATCCAGCCATTAGGGATCAGCATCAGTACAACCAGCAGAACGATTGATGCTATCAGTCTCTTAACAAGAACTGGAGTATCTCTATCTTCCAGTACGTCAGCTTCACTCTCCGCATTCATAACTGCAGCCCCATATCCAGCATCGACTACAGCCTTGATAATCTCCTCATCAGCTGCATTTCCCTCCACAGACATGCTATTAGTGAGCAAGCTAACAACACAGGAATCAACTCCTGCGAGATTGTTTACCGCTTTCTCAACTCTAGCCTGACATGCTGCGCAGGACATGCCGGATACAACGTACTGTCTCATTACTTCATCAACTTCTGTAAAGTAACAACTAACTCGTCAATCTTCTCGCCATTGCCGTTTCTTACATCCTCAGCAACGCAAGTCTTGATATGGTTAGATAATAATTCCTTGTTAAATGCATTAAGAGCAGCATTAATTGCAGATACCTGAATCAGGATATCCGGGCAGTCAGCTCCACTATCTACCATGCCCTTAACACCACGCACCTGACCTTCAATTCTATTGAGGCGGTTCATTAGCTTCTTTATTTCTTCTTCCGATCTATCCTTGTGATGCTCACAAGAGCAGTGTGTATTATTATCCATTGTTTTCTCCGTTAATTCATGAGTTCACGCGCAATGGCATACCATCTTCAATACATTAACAGTATATACCCCCGAGGGGTATTTGTAAATCGCTAATTTGTTTTCATTTATGTATACACAAAAATGCAAGGTGATGACCTTCTGCTCATTCCGGTTGTTTAGGTCTGACCATCTGCGTACAATCGAATAGGGGCTAACAAGTAGCCCCTTTGGTGAAAAACCAATATGTTTTAGCCTTTTAACCAAATTGTTTGTAAAAAAGATGTGCTGCTACATCTCCGAACGTTACGATTCTTCACAGCTGGATGAATTATTAATATAATGCTCAAAGGATCAGACCTAATCGACCGAAATGCACAGAGAATCAAGTTCTAATCAAGAAGTCAGTCTAATTTAAAATAATAAAAAGCACTCGTTCTTTAACGCAGCAAAGCGATAAAGGTCGAGTGCTATCACTTCAAATAATAACTGACGACATCAGATTGGCTCCTTTTTTAGTCCTCTCTGAAGCAACCATCTATATCTCTTCCGAAATTTCCTTCAGGAGTTTCAACTACTATATAATATAGTCTCTTATTTACAGGGTGCTTTTTTAGGAAATCCTCTGCGGCAGCACGACTCGGTGCGCTGTACACCTCATAAACCCTACCATTTCCGTTTTCATTACATTTAAACTTAACCTGAGAAGCCTTTCCGGGTTTTCTATGAATAAGTGGATGAGAACGACTGGTGTCAGTGTTCTTCTTATTTCCACCGAACTCAATAAAAGCTTGCTCTGCAAAAGCAATTTCATCATCAGTAAGATCATCACCACTAACAAAAGCTTCGATGTATTTTTTTCCATCACATTCATATGCGTAGCATCCGTACGAAACCATTCTGTCAGCGATTAATTGGTTCGAATCACTTGCTGTGTGAAGATATGGTAGCTTTGCAAGTGCTTCCCAGCCATCTTCAATACTTGGCATAAAATACATCGTGAAAGGATGTACCCGTGATGGATTAAACATTCTAGTATGCCAATACGCGTTCGCAGCATCTAAAGTGCTGTAACGATCACCCAGATTTTCGCTCTCATAATACTTTTTACTAAATAAGCCCATAATAGTACCTCCTTTTATTATATATGTCCAAATGTTTCAATAGTTTTCATACGAAGGCATCCCGGAATTAGAAGAAGAAGTCCTACAGCTCCCCATGGCCTTAAACTCATTGTTCCCATACTAATCTTGACTAAAATTATCCACAATGAAAATAAAGCTACCATTGCGAAAACGACAAGAGCCTTATAGTTCCTTCCTTTAGTGAGAGCTATGAACGCCATACCAACCAGATAAAGGGCATAGAAACCGCCCATCATAATTGGCGAATACTCAGCAAATCTTGTAAGGGAAATATTTGGTCCTAAATCAACTTTATCAGGATTATAAAAGAGGGCAGAACACAAAAAGAAACAACTTATTTCACAAAGCACTCCCTCTATCTTAAGAAATATCTCTGGCATAGTCTTTTTGATTTTTTTATTTATTTCATCTATTTTTTTAATTACAGGATATAAAATCACCAGAAATAGCAGAAAGTATATTATTTTAATCCAAGTCTTAAGTTCATAGCCAAAACCCAAAAAGACGATCATTCCTGATATGATTGCTATACAAATAGAAGCTACCAAATAAGATGTTGCATTATTCTCTACCATAGCATTCTCCTTTCTTCAATTGAATTGTTTTCAATTATTCACATTATCATCTCAATGACATATGACCGAGTGACCATGTTGTCATGCCGTTATCGAATACCAGCAGCGGTTTTAGAAGTGCTCCGCTGTCAATAAGAATCAGCCTGACTTCTTTGTTATATTTCTTAAGTGCAGCGCCACCGCCAAACAATTTTACCTTCGGACGTTCCGGAAGCAGTCCTTTAGAACTGAGGTGCTCTGCAATTTCTTCCTCAGAAGCAGAACCGAGCTTTCTACTTTTTAGATAGCTAACTATCTCATTCGTAACGCCTTCATATGCCGAAGCTCGTGCTGCACGATCGATTATCAGGTTAGCGACACCCTCTATAGAACCATCTATGCCATCAATAATTTTCTCCATCCATTTGATATGATCGCCACTTTGATAGTCTTCCTGTAGCATTGCCATCAATCTACGAACAATGAAATCTATAAATAGCGGATTTCCATTACCCTTTTCTGCTGCTTCGGAAAGATGTTCAGTTATCGTATCATTAATAATCTTGCCATGTCTCAATGCGGCATTTCTGATAAGTGATTCTGAATCAGCAGGTGGTTCCGTTACATTGAAAACAGTAAATCCCTTTGGTGGTCTGGTTTTCTCATTACCGCAAATTATCCATTTAGGGCCATCAGGCAGCATAGTATGCAGCGTGTCGATAAAATTAACAATTTTACCCTTTTCAAAAAATCTTTCAATGCCATCCATAATGACAACCGTTCTCTGTGCAATACTACCCGGATTATCTTTAGCAAATTTTAGCGATATATAACGCTCCATAATAGGATTCTTTTGCAACATATCGCCAAAAGTCTTTACATCAGGTTCCAGCAAGGCCTCCTGTGCGACCACCACGTGGTTCTTGCGCAGAACTTCTCTGTATTGGGCCAGCAGAACAGTTTTACCTATGCCTTCCGGACCGGTAATAAATATTTTATCTGCGTCGACTTCCAACAGTTCTTTTAGCCTAGGGTGAGGAATTGTTTGATGTGCGGCATCATCCCAGAAATTCTCCATGCGAATGAACCAATCTTCGTCTCTTGATACACCTATGAATTCATTAGTTATATCAGTGATTATTGCATTGTATATATTTTCACCGAGATCGGATAGTCCGCTGAAATACTTTCCATCGAAATCGGCATTATAATACTGAACATGACATCCGCGTTCGTTAGGTGGTGCTATTGTTTTGATACCGTAGGCCGAAGTAATCATGTGAATTTGTTCAGCAACCATATTCATCATCGATTTCTCGGTATATCCCAGCCTTTCCAAATCACTTTGGGTCGCACCATTAATGCAATTCACTTTTCGGAAGTAAAAATAACAGCGCTCAGGATCCATAACCTGGAGTCCGTACATCATCTCAAGATGCGTCATGGACTTTCCGATGATATCTGTAATACTAAGTCCGTGCTCCCTTGCTGTCTGCTTGATTACCTCCAGCATGACCTGATCATCACTGTTATAGTCGTACGGTATCCAACCATAGCGTTCACCCATTATACCAATCATCATCGGACGACAGTTATCCACCTCATCAAGGCAGTATTTAAAGCATTGACGGTTGTATTCGTCTTCATCGCAGTTTTGAGCAGTTCCGCGGAGATCTACAGGAACAAGTCTGACTCCGTATGATCTGAGTATCATGTTAAGACGCGGGAAAATATGAGTCAGCAAATAGTCTCGTTCAGCGTGCATATCACTGAATGAGCTGGAAAGGAATATGCGTTTGTCACTAAGAGCAGTGCTCTTAAAAACTTCTGTATCGATTTCAGACAGGTCATAAACAAGTGGAGTTCCGGCAGCAAGAACATCTTCTTTAGGTGCCTCATCCTCCCCGTAGTCACCCTTCATAGCAGCTTGTAACAATCTGTAGCACTCCGTGCACTCAAAATCAGCATCATGACCCATGTCTTTCAGTATTATTTTGATCGGATTGACATAATCGCTCTTGTAGCCGTGTCTGAAGAAATAAAGAATGTGTTCAGTGACAGGTTTAAGGATTAAATCATATTGTGATACGATGTCCTCATGATTATATGTATCGAGTGGGAGTTCCTTTACTACATCCGTAATCATACTTGCCATTACATTTAATGAAAATCCCCACAATTCCTTATTCTTTCTAGTTAATGCTCCCCTTTCGAGAGTACTGAGGACGCTGTCAATTATGGCACAATTCCATGCACTATCACTTTTATTTCCACCAATAATATAGTTATTCTTTACATTATTTTCATACTCGTCAAAGTCAACGAAATTGTACTGACGTTTGTTGAATCTATAGTTTGTCCAATCATCGGCATCTCTAATTTGACGACAGAAATATTCAACACCAAACTCATCATTACCGCTTTTCAGTCTGTAAGCATATGTCAATGCCAAGCCCCTATCAGATTCGAGGAACGGATACCACATCATGCGATAGAAGCCTTCGGTAATCATAAGCATTTCGTTAAAAGGAGCGGGATAAAGATTAGCTTGTGCATACGCAAGTCTTATAGTTTCGGCAGCAACAGTTCCTAGGCCAAGTACATTGGCACACAGTTCAGTTTTGGCTGCACAAAAAGCAATCAGTGTGAAGGCATTCTCCATCATCTCAGCGTATGGTTCATCTTCGCAGAGACTGATATACGTGGATAAATCAATATACCCTCTTGTCTGAAATGCAGAAATATCAGGCTTTTCAGCCGGTGGAGCATCAAGCTTTAGTTCGTCGATAACATTATCAAGTAACTCAAGCGCTTCAGTATAGTCTCCATAATCAACTTTAAAGCATATCTCTGTTATGACGGACTCATATTTATCTAATATCATTGGTCTCCTCCTTACTGATAATCTTTATCTAGAAGCATTTATCAATAATTTCTTTATCCAGTCCCTTTCCTATCGTGGCATTTCCTACTACGAAATAGATAATTCCACCCGCTATCAGTCCCCATACTACGGCATTGATGCCAATTAACGTTACGTTGTAGTAGCAGAACACGTATATTGCTGCAGCTCCGATGGAACTTGCAATAGCAGCCTGCTTGGTGCCCTTCTTCCAGAAAAGGCCTCCAACTAGTGGCCAGAAGAACGAGCACTCCAGTCCACCCATTGCGAATAGGTTCAGGAAGAATATTATTTCAGGTGGCTTGACGGCTAGCACTGTTATCAGAATTCCAAGTCCTATAGTCAGGACTACGCTGGATTTCTTAACATTCCTGTCATATCTTGCAATCTTCTCCGCATCATCTTTAACAACATAATTCTTCCAGAGATCCTTAACGATAGATGCAACAGCAAGTATCAGCAGTGAATCTACTGTAGACATTACGGCAGCCATTGGAGCTGCTAGGAATATACCAGCAACGCCAACAGGCATTATCTTCTGAATGATGTATGGGATGAAATAGTCAGATGTTGGCAGATTTGCTGTATCTACAAGAGCACCAGCCCATACGCCAGCGAGATGCATTCCAACTATTACGAAACTGCATGTCAGAGCACCAATCCACATTGCAGAGTGCAAGCTCTTAGTGTCCTTGAATCCCATAGATCTAACCGCAGTCTGTGGCAATCCCAGTGTACCAAATCCAACCAGTACCCAGAAACTGATAAGACTGCCTGGTGTGTAAACAGCCGTGAGGTTATCGAATACTCCCGGCAGGTTGTTCTGCAGACTAGCGTCGATATTGCTTATTCCGCCACCTGCTTTCAGCACGAAGAACAGAAAGAGGAATGTTCCAATGCACATTACAATTCCCTGTATTGCATCAGTAACAGCCACGGCAGTAAATCCACCGAATGCAGTATATGCAATTACTACAATAGCGAATATCGCGAGTGATGCCTTGTAATCAAGGCCTGTAATTGTAGATACCAGAGTAGCTCCGCCAGTGAACTGGCCTATCATCTGTGCGATGAAGAAAGCAACCATCAGGAGACTCGTAATAACAACGAGAGCATCACTCTTATATCTGGCCTTGAGATATCCAACTACAGTGACAGCACCGGTTCTTCTGGATACCATAGCCAACTTGTTACCAAGAACTCCCAGCACCAGGAATGTAACCGGTACCTGTACGGCAGCGACCCAAGCCTGAGCATAGCCGTATGTCAGTCCAGCTGCACCAGGGCCTGAGATGAATGAACTTACAGACGTGTAAGTCGCCATTGTGGTCATGGCTAGTAGCAGTCCGTTAAGATTGCGTCCACCGATGAAGAAATTGTTCTCATCGGACAATGTGCTGGCCTTAGCCTGCTTCTTGCTGAACAGTATTCCAAGAACGACATTAACCAGCAGATATACTATTAAGATTGCGAGGATAATAAGCTGATTCTTAGTCATTACTATCCTCCTTCTTATTCAATACGGATTGAGAGCAATTACTGCAATCTCCGCTGCAACCACTGTTGCAGTCAAGCTCATCGTCATAATCAAAGTCAACGAATACTCGCTTGAGCAGTACCCTCACTCCTACAAGAGCAATGATAATAGTACCGAATACAGACACACTGAACCAAGCCGGCATTCCCAGGAAGTATAGCCCCGTACCGTTCAGTGTGAAGGCAGTTCCAATATGCCAGATACAGCAAGCCAGAACGACAATAAGAGTCGCCTTAATTTCTCGTATGCATTGTTTGTGTTTGTCTTCTCTACTCATCTTATCCATATCTATGCCAATTCGAACAAAGTCATCTGTGCACTGTCAGGCAGTCCCTCGAAGAGTCCGTGACGTTGCAGGTCCTCTATGTTAGCCTGACTGAGTTTGGTTCTGGTTCTTACGTCGTCCAAAGTGAAAAACTCGTTCTCTTCGTATGCGTCAACCAGCGAATCAGCAGCAGTATCTCCTATGCCGTTGATGGCGTTAAACGGTAACATTACCTTGCCATCCTGGACTTTGAACTTGCATGCTTCTGCCACACCGAGCACAGGATCTGCAAATTCATATCCACGAGACCTCATCTCATACATTACTTCATAAACTGTCAGTGAATCCTTCTGCTTGGTCGTTGCAGTATTGCCCAGCTCGTCAATCTCGTCCATAATCTTCTCGAGCTCCTCAGTCGACTTGAAAATGGCATCAGCATCAAAGTCATCGACCTTGGATGTAAACCATGCAGCATAAAATGCCTCAGGATAATTGACCTTGAACCACGCCATTCTGAGTGATGTCATAACATAGGCCGCTGCATGTGCACGTGGGAACATGTACTTCAGTGTATCGCAGGACCAGATATACCATTCAGGAACACCATGGTCTCTCATGTTCTGCAGATCCTCATCCGACAGCACCTTATTCTTACGAACAAACTCCATGATGTGGAAGGCATCGGAGTTGTCCAAGCCCTTCTTAATCAGGTAGTTCATGATATCGTCACGGCATGAAATTACCTCGTCGATAGTCGCTGTCTTGTTCCGGATCAGTTCCTGAGCATTGTTGGTCCATACATCCGTACCATGTGAGAATCCTGACATCTTAATCAGCGCCGAAACTGTCGTAGGCTTGATATCGTCCAGCATGTTACGAGTGAAGTTGGTACCGAACTCAGGAATTGCATAGGTACCATGTGTGAATCTGTAATCCGGATTCTTGATATGCAGTTCGTCCAGTTTGGTGAATATCGAGAGAGTCCTCTGATCATCCAGAGGTATCTCCATAGGATCAACCCCCGTCATCAGCTGAAGATGTCTTATCAGCTGCGGACCGTCGTGTCCGAGAATATCAAGTTTCAAGAGGTTTTCATCGATCTTGTGGTAATCGAAGTGAGTAGTAATAATATCTACATCCCTCTTATTAGCCGGTCTCTGAATCGGACAGAACTCATATATTTCATGATCATCAGGCACAACAATAATACCGCCCGGATGCTGACCGGTTGTCCTCTTAACTCCGGTGCAGCCCTGTGTCAGGTAGTCTACATCATACTTGTTGGCCTGAATATTGTTATCTTCAACATAGTGTTTAACATATCCATAAGCAGTCTTGTCAGCGATAGTAGCTACAGTTCCTGCCTTGAACACATTCTTCTCACCGAAGATCTCGCCTACATACTTGTGAGCTATAGGCTGATATTCTCCTGCGAAATTAAGGTCTATATCAGGTTCCTTATCGCCCTTAAATCCGAGGAATGTAGCGAAAGGAATATTGAGTCCTTCCTTCTTCATTCTTGTTCCGCAGTCAGGACACATTCTCTCAGGCATATCGTATCCTGTATCAAAGTCATTAAGACCCAAAGTGCTCGCTGGCTCATACTTCTTGCAATTAGGGCAGATATAATGCGGAGGCAGAGGGTTAACCTCTGTTATTCCTGACATTGTAGCCGCAAATGAAGAACCGACAGAACCTCTTGATCCAACCAGATATCCATCGTCATTGGACTTCTTAACCAGCATCTGTGCCGCAATATACATTACAGCGTATCCGTTGCCGATAATTGAACTGAGCTCAGTCTCAAGTCGCTCAGCGATATCCTCCGGCAGAGGATCTCCATATATTTCGTGAGCCTTGTCGTAACACAGGGTTCTAAGTGTATCCTCAGCACCCTCAATCTTAGGTGGGAACTTGCCCTTAGGAACAGGCAAAATTCCGTCTTCTATCATGTCGGCTATCTTGTTAGTATTGGTAACTACGACCTCTTCGGCTCTGTCGCCAAGATATTCGAACTCCTTCATCATCTCATCAGTTGTTCTGAGATAGAGTCCTTCTGTACCTGCGTCCTGGAATCCGATTCCGGCCATAACTATATTTCTGTATATCGATGATTCAGGTGTCGGATAGTGAGCATCAGTTGTTGCAACAGTCAGCTTGCCCAGTCTGTCTCCTATCTCGATAACCTTCTTGTTGAAACCAATGATATCATCGTTGCCCGATGCCATTCCTCTCTCTATCATGAACTTATTGTTGCAGAGTGGTTGGATCTCAAGATAGTCATAAAATGATGCAATTCTATCCAGTTCCTCATCGCTCTTGTTATCAACTATAGCTCTATAGAGTTCACCGGCTTCACATGCGCTTCCGATGATCAGTCCCTCTCTATGCTCCTCTATAAGCGAGCGAGGCATACGTGGTCTGCCCTTCCAGATATAATCAATATGGGACTTGCTGACCAGTTTGTAGAGATTCTTCATTCCTGTCTGGCTCTTGACAAGAAGAATAATATGGTAAACTCCATTCTTGGTGATATCAATCTTGCCATCCTCATCCTTAGCGTTCTCATCAGGATAGAGATAGCCCTCCACACCATAGATTACCTTGATTTCCTTACCTGCCTTGGCCAGCTTGCCGGCGGCCTTAGCAGCATCAGGGAATCCCTGCACAACACCATGGTCAGTAATAGCAACAGCAGGCTGACCCCAGTGAGCAGCAGTGTTTACAATATCTGCTACCTCATTGAAGCCATCGTTATCACTCATCTTGGAATGACAATGGAGTTCAACTCTCCTGCCACCCTCGTATGTATCTTCCTTGATTTCCTTCTCAACCTTCTTGATGGCTTGAACCATCATTACATTCTCATGATCATAGGTATCGAATTCAATCATACCCTGAGCCCTGATAATATCTCCCGGCTTCAGGTTTTCTTCAATCTCTGCCATTTTCTCCTCAGAGACAAATGCCTTAAGGCAAAATGTTCTTGCCTTGCTGGCAATAAACATACTGAGAAGAATACGACCGCTCTTAATAGGTCTGGATTCAATCCTAAAGATCTCACCTTCAAGTGTTCCTCTGTCTTTGCTGCCAACAAGGTCCAGCACCTGAGTAAATCCCTGCGGTTCATTCTTAAAGTCTCTTCCGAGAACTACAAACTCGCCGGCATCATTAGTAAATCCCGGTTCATCCTTCTTTCTCTTGTAATTACCACCGCTCCAGCCGCCGCCGGATACAGCTACCGGTTCCTCAGTCTTGACACTTACTGTCTTAACACCGGTAAATTCATAATTAATTCTAATTCTATGAACTGAACCAATCTTAGCTCTTATCTTATCCTTGAGGACGTTCTCCATGTTCTTAGGCATAACAAAGTTGAGCTTGACGTCAATATTCAGCGTCATGCTCTTCTTCTCAAGGCCTATACCGGTTATCTCGATATCTATATCCTCTGCCTTCTTGCCGGAGGCAGTAACCAGTTCTTCAATTGTCAGTACGTCCTCAGGAACTTTAATCATTCTTAACTATCTCAATCAATCTGTCTATAAGTCTGTCTTCAGGCACCTTCTCCAGTATCTCACCATGTGCGAAAACCAGGCCTTCGCCTCGTCCACCTGCGATTCCGTAGTCGGCTTCTCTGCTCTCTCCCGGACCGTTTACGGCGCATCCCATAACGGCTACCTTAAGAGGCTTCTTTCCTGCTTTCTTGCGTTCCTCTGCAATAGGTTCCAGTCTCTCCTCTGCCTCATTAGCAAGTCCTATCAGGTCAATCTGTGTTCTACCGCAAGTCGGACAAGATACTACTTCAATAGCCTTATCTCTGAGTCCTACAGTCTCGAGGATTCTCTTAGCCATATACACTTCTTCAACCGGATTCTCAGTAAGAGATACTCTCAGCGTGTCTCCAACTCCAGCCAGCAGCAGTGATCCGATTCCGACAGCAGACTTCAGCTTGCCGTTTCTCGGTGTACCTGACTCTGTTATACCGATATGAATCGGATAATCAGTCATATCCTTCAGCAGCATATGAGCATCATAATTCATCTTAACATTGGATGACTTGATGGAGACAACCAGCTGGTCATAACCCATATCCTCAATAACCTTGAGCATATTAGCTCCGCTCTCCGCAAGACCTCTGGCAGTTACACCACCATACTTCGCAATCAGGTCCTTCTCAAGTGAGCCCGAATTAACACCGACACGAATAGGAATATCCCTTTCCTTGGCCTTATCAACAACACGCTTTACGTTCTCCATACTGCCGATGTTGCCGGGATTAATACGAATCTTATCCGCACCATTCTCAATAGCGGCAATTGCAAGCTTATGGTCAAAATGTATATCAGCTACCAATGGTACTCTAACCAGCTTACGAGCAGCACCGAAAGACTCAGCCGCCTCCATATCAGGTATTGCGCATCTTACGATTTCGCAGCCTGCATCTGCCAACTCATTAATCTGTCTGACAAGAGCATCAGTATTTCTCGTGTCAACATTGGTCATTGATTGAATTGATATCGGTGCGCCTCCTCCGATGATGATGCCACCGCAATTAACACTTTTAGTCATATCTTCACCTAATTACAGTCCGAACAAATTGCCTATATCATTTACTGTCACAAATGCCACCAGCATCAGTAGCAGTGTGAATCCTATCATTGTTGCTTTGTACTCCATCTCATCAGTAACCTTGCCTCTAGATATAGCCTTGATGATAACAAAGAGTATCTTGCCGCCATCAAGAGCAGGAATCGGTAGCATATTGATAAGAGCCAGGTTGAGACTCACTAGTGCAAGTAACAGCAGATACGACTGTATTCCCATTTGCGTAGTCTGATTAACTACCTTAACAAGTCCAACCGGGCCACTGACATCATCAGTGCTTGCCTTACCACTGAATAACATGCCAAATGACTTGAACATCTCATTGTTAAGCTCAATCGTCAACGTCAGTCCTCCACCGAGGCAGCGAATAGGATTCTTGCTGATAGCAGCAGTGATACCTATCATGTATCTTCCAGCTTCCTCATTGTACTCAGGTACAACAGTTACGGGAACATCTTTCCCGTCCCTTTTTATGGTCATGCTGATTGAACTCTCAGAATCAGGATTGAACTTGTCAATTGCTGTTGTAACGCTCTCCCAGCACTTGGTCGTCTCACCATTTACAGCAACAATCTTGTCTCCTGCTTCAAGGCCCGCAACTGCTGCAGGTGATTTAGGACTTACAGAATCAAGCGTATTGATTGCAACTCCACTCATCTGCACTATTATTGTACATATGATAATGGCAATCAGCACATTCATCGCAACACCGGCAATAAGTATCGCTATACGCTTGAGTGGAGTCTGACAATTAAACCCTCTTGGATCTTCACTATCAGCATCTTCACCTTCCATAGCATTGTATCCGCCAATCGGTATCGCTCTAAGCGAGTACTTAGTCTCACCCTTCTGCCTTGACCAGATAAGTGGTCCCATACCGATCGCAAACTCATTTACCTTAACACCAACCAGCTTGGCAACAATAAAGTGGCCAAACTCATGAGGCGCTATTAAGATTAACATCATCAAGATAAATAAGATTGCAGTTATCATTACTATTCTCCATCGAGCTAATAACTCGTTAATAGAGTACGGCTCTCGCCTCGCTGCGGCTTAACGCAGTGGATGCTAAACTCTGTCTACGCTCGATGGGAGCATCTCGCTTGCCAATCGTTAAGCACCAGCTGCCGCAGAGCCTCTATTCCCGAGTTATTAGCTCGATATACAACTCTATATTAATTCTCTAACCATTCTTCTGCTAACAGCATCCAATACAAGAATGTCATCAACAGTCTTTGGAACAGACGGGGTATGTTTAGCCATTACTATCTCGATGGTGTTCGGGATGTCGAGGAAGTTAATCTTACCTGCAAGGAACATTGCGACGAGTTCTTCGTTGGCTCCGTTCATCACCACAGGATAACTGCCGCCTTCCTTAATTGCCTGATATGCCAAGTCGATGCATTTGAATACCTTGCGATCAGGCTTTTCGAATGTCAGCTCCTTACCCACTGTAAAGAAGTCAAGGCTTTCACCGCTGTATTCCAGTCTGTCAGGATAATTAAGTGCCAGGCTGATAGGAATTCTCATATCAGGAAGTCCCAGCTGTGCAATAACCGAAGTGTCGCAGAATTCAACCATCGAATGAACAATGCTCTGTGGATGAACGTGGATGTCAATATTCTCGGCATCAACATCGAAGAGCCATTTGGCTTCAATAACTTCAAGGCCCTTGTTCATCATAGTCGATGAATCAATGGTAATCTTGCTGCCCATGCTCCACTTTGGATGGTTGAGAGCCTGCTGAACGCTAACACCTTCCAACTGATCAAGCGTATATCCTCTGAAAGGTCCGCCTGAAGCTGTGAGGAGTATTCTCTTAACCTTTCTGCCTTGATTTCCCTCAAGGCACTGGAAAATAGCACTGTGCTCGCTGTCTACAGGCAGGAGTTTAACGCCCTTCTCCTTGCAAAGTTCTGTGATGATTGCACCTCCGGTTACCAAAGTCTCCTTGTTGGCAAGCGCAATATCACGGCCGCAGGAGATTGCTGTATATGTAGGCGCCAATCCACTGATACCCATCAGGGAATTCAGTACTATGTCGCAATCCATCTTGGCAATCTCAACAAGCCCCTCTTCGCCGTAATATACCTCGATATCAGGGAACTCAGCATGAACCTTGGCTGCGTCATCAGCATTGCCCACGCTAACAGCAGCAGGCTTGAATTCCTTAATCTGGTTAATCAGATTGTCAACTCTGCTCCTGCAGCTGAGGCCAACTGCACAGAATTTGTCTTTATTCTCTCTAATAATGTCGAGAGCCTGGGTACCAATGGACCCAGTGCTCCCGAGAATCAATACTTTCTTCATGATTTAAACCGTTAACAGCACCAGATAATATACGAATGGTGCTACGAAAATAACGCTGTCGAATCTGTCCATGATACCACCATGGCCCGGGATGAGATTTCCGTAATCCTTAATTCCCATCTTACGTTTGAATGCACTTGCAGTCAGATCACCGGCCTGTGAAACAGCTCCACCTACAATACCGATAATCATGCATTGTAGTACATAGGATTTTGCAAAAAACATGCCATATAC
>JAZUDV010000025.1:0-48276 GCA_045639825.1 Anaerovoracaceae bacterium | reverse complement strand
CGCTCATACATAAATATACATCAAGCTTGGAAATACTGCAATGTACGGAATTGTATTTTGCACGAATTTCCGAACATTTATTGATTTCCACAACATCATACAGGCCGATATCCTGCATCAAAGACGATATGTTGTGGTATCCGTCGCTTCGACGCCCAAGAACATCCAATGATAGATTTATTTTCGCATAAGCATTAATTATCATGAAATTTGTTTTCCTACTATATTCTTACCATCCAAAATCGAAGAATCCGAAATCATCATCAGGTTGTTGCTGCTGTTGCTGATCCTGCTGCTGCTGTTGCTGCTGATTCTTGGCACTGCTGCCTGCAGTAGTTGATTCTTCAAGCTGAGTTTTGATCTTAATCTCCTGTCCGGAACGGCTGACAACAACCTCAACTGTATCACCGACCTTGCACTTGCGAACTTTGTTGATAAGATCATCACTGTTCTTAATATCCTCACCGTTGAATGAGACTATCATATCTCCTGTCTTGAAGCCTGCCTTCTCAGCATTCTCGCCTGTAACCTGGGCAATGTATACGCCAGGGTCACTCAGATTGTAGTACTGAGCATTGGACTCGGACACATCAGTGATAGAAATACCAATGGAAGGTTTGCCTTTGATCTTGCCATCTGTAATAAGATCATTGATCTCATCCTTGGCTGAATTGATAGGAATTGCAAAAGCAAGACCCTCAACACCTGTTGCCGCAGTCTTGGATTCAACGATACCGATGAGTTCACCTGCTCCATTGAAGAGACCGCCACCCGAGTTACCAGGGTTAACTGCAGCATCTGTCTGCATCAGTGTCAGAGTTCTGTTCTCAATAGTCAGCTCTCTATCCAGAGCGGAAACAATACCTGCAGTTGCTGTACCGCCGAGCTGTCCAAGCGGGTTACCGATAGCAACCGCCAGATCACCAACAGCTACCTTGCTGCTGTCACCCATAGTAGCAACTGTGAGATTCTTCGCATTGATCTTAACTACCGCTAAGTCGGCAGCATCGTCGCCACCAATAATGCTGGCTTTGTACTCATCACCATTGTGGAGTGTAACTGTAACCGAATTCGCACCTTCAATAACATGGTAGTTGGTTACGATGTATCCGTCAGAATTAACGATAATGCCGGAACCGGCACCTTCCTGAAGTGTTGTCTGGCCCCAGATGCCAACGCCTGTACTCTCAACAACTATCTCAACAACCGCATCAGCGTTCTTAGCAACGATTTCTGCAATCGTCAGCTTGCTGCCTGTTGCTGCAGCGAGAGAGCTCTCAGACAGATTATCATGAATCTTGCTACTACCGCCGGAACCGCCCAATGCCATGCTGATACCAACACCAAGCAATGTGCTGACGATAATGGCAATCACCATGCAGCCAACCATGAACTTCTTACTAACATAGGATACTTGCTTATCCTTCTTGGAAGAATTGTAATTGACTTGCTCCTGTGTTGGATTGGCATCAATGTTTTCCTGAACATGATCGGACGGAGTATTAACCTCCGCCTGTGGGTAAACAGGAACATTTTCTCTGGTAGTATATGGTACATCCACAGGCTTGGAAGAAAGGAAGTCCTCCGGGACCTCAATTTCCTGACCCTCGTGGAAAGCTATGAATTGTTTGTCTCTATCAGCCATAATGAACCTCCTATATTTACGGCATTATTTTTACACAATTCATTGTAAAAATCAAATATGTTGGTATTGTGTCAATTCGGTTAAAAGTATAAAATATAGAGGTTATGAAGAAGAATGTTTTATTAAAAATTAAGAGTTCACAGTATGCAGAGAACCTCGCACCTAGCGGCGAGGCTTTCAAACGTGAGTTGGAACTTGAAGACACTGTAGAAATCACTACCGAAGGAACACTGTACTCCAAGGATAATGCTACATATATTACCTACGAAGAGAGTGCAGAGGCAGGTCTTGAAGATATTCGAACAATGCTCAAGCTCAAGGATAACGCGCTTCATATCAGACGCTATGGCAAGGGTGACGATGATGATGCCGATTTCGTTCTCCAGCAGGGCGTAAGGAACATCACAAGATACAAAATCCCTCAGCTGGCGAGCATAGATCTTGAGGTATACACCAATGCACTCAAGGGAAGCATTGATGAAGAGGGATACGGCTCCATCGAAGTCGATTACAAAATCAGATTTGACCAATATTTCTCAAGACGCAATGTGCTTGAGATTGAAGTACAACCATCATAATTAAGAGGACGACAATGAAGAAGATAGGCTTTGACGCAGAAAAATACATCGAAGAACAGTCCAAGTACATCCTGGAGAGAATTCAGGGTGGTGAGGGCAGACTCTACCTGGAGTTTGGAGGCAAACTCGTTCAGGACAAGCACGCAATGAGAGTGCTGCCCGGATTTGACGAGAATGCTAAGATTAAGCTCCTCCAGAGAATGAAGGATCAGGCAGAGATTATTATCTGCATCTACGCAGGAGACATCGTTAAGAGTAAGACCAGACAGGATTTTGGAATCACTTATGACCTCGAGGTCCTGAGACTTATCGACGCTTTCCGCAGCTACGACCTCGAAGTCAATTCCGTTGTTGTCACCAGATACGAGGACGCCCCGGCAGTCAACCAGTTCATTGCCAAGCTCGAACGCCGCGGCATCCGTACCTACAAGCACATGTTCACCAAGGGCTATCCTACAGATGTCGATACCATCGTATCCGAGGAAGGCTATGGTGCTAACCCATATATCGAAGTAACCAGACCTCTTGTTTGCGTTACAGGCCCGGGCGGCGGCTCCGGCAAACTTGCAACTTCCCTATCGCAGGTTTACCACGAGTACAAGAGAGGCAACCGAGCTCGCTATGCCAAGTTCGAGACCTTCCCTGTATGGAATCTGCCACTCAAGCACCCTGTTAACATTGCATACGAGGCTGCAACGGCAGACCTTAAGGACGTTAACCTCATCGACCCGTTCCACCTCGAGGCATACGGCGAGACAGCGGTTAACTACAATAGAGATGTAGACGCTTTCCCTGTGCTCAGAAGAATTCTGTGCGCAATTACGGGATCTGATGCCGGATACAAATCCCCAACAGACATGGGAGTTAACCGTATCGGTTTTGGCATCATCGACGACGAGGCATGCCGTGAAGCGGCAAAGCAGGAAATTATCCGCAGATACCTCATTGCAGAGTGCTCATACAGAAAAGGCACCATCGATGAGTCTGTCCTCGAGCGTTGCAAGCTCCTGATGGAGGAAGTCGGTGCGACCAAGTACGACAGACCTGCAGTTAGAGAAGCTGAGGAATACGTTGAAATCAAAAAAGCTCAGAATCCTGAGCGATATGAAAACGTAGTAGTTGCTGCCATGGAGCTCCATGACGGAACTATCATCACAGGTCGCAGCTCAAGACGAATGGTTGCCACTGCCGCAATGATTCTCAATGCCTTAAAGCACATGGCCGGCATCCAGGATGACATGACAATCATTACGCCGACAATCTTCGAGTCCATGGCTAATACCAAAGTCAGCGTTTTCCGCGACAAGTCCAGCTTGAATCTCGAAGAGGTTATCATGGCGCTGACACTGACCAAGCTCACCAACCCGTTTGCTGAGCTGGCCCTTCGCGAGATTCCTAACCTCGAAGGTTGCGTAGCGCACTGCACCGCAATCCTCTCCGAGAAGGACGAGCAGTCACTCAAAGCCCTCGGCATCGACATCACATCTAACGCCGAGTTTTCGAATAACAACCTTTATTCGAAGTAAAGATGTTGGGACGACGAGATTTGTCCCTCTTGCCCAAGATTTCTGAATACTGCACCATAAAAGTGGTGCAGTATTTTTCATTTTTAGAAAATCGCAACCATTTTCCGAGGTGGATTTTTCCCTATACGCGAATAAGTTGAAAAATGTCACCAATTTAATGGTTGCGAAATGCAAATTTAACTAAAGTTAATGCGAAAATGTGCGAAATTTAACTTAATTTAAGTAGCGTTTAATGTTGCTTTAATGATGATGCGCTATACTATAGTTGTCTCAAGGGAGGACCCAATATCCTCCGGAGCACACAACAAGAGATAAAAGTGAAGAGGACCCAATATCCTTAGAACTTGCATTATTAAACCAATAAACAAATAAGTGGACCCCATATCCTACTTACTGAAAAAGTATACTTCCATAATTCTTTATAATTTTCCCCTTAAAGAGAAACTGCGAGCGTTGAGCTCGCAGTTTTGTATTTGAAAGAAATGACAAGCGTGTTATAATAGCAACATGTTCATATAGTGCTACTGTGGCTTAATGGTAAAGCACCGCATTCGTAACGCGGTGAGTGTGGGTTCGATTCCCACCAGTAGCTCCATTTGTTGAGTAATGCATTATTTGCATTACTCTTTTCACAATATGAGATTTTGTACGGAGAATACTTATGGCAGATTACAATTTCATTACCCAGTCGGTTGAGGCAATCACACGCGGCGTGGATTACGACATCTCCAACATGGCCAACATCGCAGCCATCCTCTGGGAGCACCTCGGCGACATCAACTGGGCAGGATTCTATATCATGCGTAATGGTGAACTGCAGCTGGGACCTTTTCAGGGCAAAGTCGCTTGCACTCGCATACAGCTCGGCAAGGGTGTTTGTGGTACTGCGGCACTTAGCGACGAGACCCAGCTGGTTAAGAATGTCCATGATTTTCCGGGACACATCGCATGCGACTCAGCGAGCAATTCGGAGATTGTAATTCCGATTCACAAGGACGGCAAGGTCTGGGGCGTTCTGGATATCGACAGCCCGATCATTGGTCGATTTAATGAAGAGGATCGCATCAACTTGGAGAAGCTTGTGACAATCCTCGAAAGATCTATAATAGGAACAAACTATGATACTTTATCTCGATGATTGGCGCCGGGCGCCGACCGGACCTGAATATCAGTCGGCGACAAACTATCCGGACTTCATAATGCTCATTGATAAATACCATGGCTGCATCGAGGAGGTTGATCTCGATTATGACCTCGGATATGACAGCACTTGGTCCGGACTGGATATTCTTAAATATATGAAGAAATACGGCGTTAAGTGCGACCGCATTAATATTCACTCATCGCATCCGCGTGGCCGCGAGATGATGATACAATACGCAACTGCGAATTTTCCTGATTCCACGGTAACAAGCTGGAGCTAGGAGTTTGGCTGGTGCCAAATTAGTCAAATAATGAAGACTCAGAATCATGTAATTCTTGTGAATTCCGAGTCTTTTTATATTTATTTGTGGTAGAATATACGTTACGAAAATATGTGTTTAACAGGTTGCCGATTAGTGGCGACTTGAGAGAATAAATATATTGGAGGAACCCAATGAAAGAAAACTACAGACCTTATCTTGAATCTGCGGATGCGGTATTCAAGGAGATCGATTCTGCTGAAAGAGGACTTAGCGCCGATGAGGCTGCTAAGCGCTTGGAAGAGAATGGGCCTAACAGATTAATAGAGGCTAAGAAGAGAAGTGCAATCCTGAGATTCTTCGATCAGATGAAGGATCCGATGATTATCGTGCTGCTAGTTGCTGCGGCCCTGTCCCTCGTGACTTCGATCTACGAAGGCGAGAGCTTTGCGGATGTATTCATCATCCTCTTCGTAGTAATCCTGAACTCACTGCTCGGTGTTATCCAGGAGAGCAAGGCTGAGGAGGCTATTGAAGCACTCAAGAAGATGACTGCGGCTAAGTCCAAAGTCCTCCGTGACGGAGTTATTGTCTCCATCGAGAGCGACCAGCTGGTTGTAGGTGATGTTATCATCCTCGAAGCCGGCGACAGCGTTCCTGCAGACGCAAGACTCTTCGAGACCGCATCGATGAAGGTTGAAGAAGCGGCCCTCACCGGTGAGTCTGTGCCAGTGGACAAGAAGTCCGAAGCCCTCACCCTTGACGGCGAGGCCAAGGATGTAACACTTGGCGACAGAAAGAACATGGTATACATGGGCAGCACTGTTGTTTACGGACGTGGTAAGGCTGTCGTAACAGGAACCGGCATGGATACAGAGATGGGTAAGATTGCAGATGCCCTTGCTCAGGCAGAGGAAGAACTCACACCTCTCCAGATCAAGCTCGCACAGCTGTCCAAGGTTCTGACCAAGCTCGTCCTTGTCATCTGCGTATTCATCTTCGCGCTCGGCGCATTCAAAGCCGGCCGCGTTGACCTCGATGTAATGATAGATACATTTATGCTGGCAATCTCGCTGGCAGTTGCGGCAATCCCTGAAGGACTCGTTGCGGTTGTTACAATCGTTCTCTCCATCGGAGTTACCAAGATGTCCAAACGTAACGCAGTTATTCGTAGACTCACAGCAGTTGAGACCCTCGGCTGCGCACAGGTAATTTGCTCCGACAAAACCGGAACACTGACACAGAATAAGATGACGGTCGTTGACCACTTCTGCCCTGACGTTGAAGTCCTCGCAGGAGGAATGGCACTTTGCTGCGACGCAGAGCTCAAGAAACTCGAGAACGGAACTGAAGAGGTAGTCGGAGAGCCGACTGAGGCTGCACTTGTTGCTTTTGCCAGCACACAGAAACTGCCTAAGCCTGAGCTGAAGAATGACTACCCAAGAATCGGTGAGGCACCTTTCGATTCAGGCCGTAAGATGATGTCAACAGTGCACGAGAATGCTCAGATGGACGCTATTACAAGCGACAAGACTGTTCTCGGCAAACTGATCAAGGATCACAAATACATTCAGTTCACCAAGGGTGCACCTGATGTAGTGCTGAGACATTGCACACATATGCTCGTGAACGATGAGATCGTTCCTATGACTGATGAACTTGCAGAGAGAGTTCGCATGGAGAACGGCAGAATGGCCAGCAAGGCTCTGAGAGTACTCTCCTTATCCATGAAGGTTTACGATGACAAGCCTTCAGATTTTGATAGCGACTCACTCGAACACGACCTCATTATGGTTGGTCTTGTTGGAATGATTGACCCGATTAGACCTGAGGTAAGGGCTGCCGTAGAGGAGTGCAAGAGCGCAGGCATCAGACCTATCATGATTACAGGCGACCAGCTGGATACAGCAGTTGCCATCGGTAAGGACCTCGGAATTATCGACAGCGCAGACGACGCAATCCTCGGCGCTGCGCTCGACGATATGACAGACGAGCAGCTGCTCGCCAACATCGGAACCTATTCCGTTTACGCGAGAGTACAGCCTGAACACAAGGTAAGAATTGTCAAGGCTTGGAAGGCAGCGGCAATGGTTACTGCAATGACAGGTGACGGCGTTAACGATGCGCCGGCAATCAAGTCGGCAGACATCGGTATCGGAATGGGTATCACGGGAACTGATGTAACCAAGAACGTAGCTGATATGATTCTGGCTGACGACAACTTTGCAACTATCGTTTCCGCTGTTGAAGAGGGACGTAGAATTTATTCGAACATCAGGAAATCAATTCAGTTCCTGCTTGCAACTAATATTTCAGAGGTACTGTCAATCCTGACAGCAACAATGCTGAACTTCACAATCCTCAAGCCGGCGCATCTCCTGTGGATCAACCTGATCACAGACTCGCTGCCAGCACTGGCACTTGGTATGGAAGAAGCCGAGGGTGACTCCATGAAGAGAAAACCTCGTAGCACCAAGGATGGCGTTTTTGCAGGTGGAATGGATAAGGATATTATCTATCAGGGCGTTGTAACTACAATCCTCGTTCTCGCAGCTTACTTTATCGGTGAGTATATCGAGACCGGAATGTGGCACATTGTTAAGAGTAACGATGGTATCACAATGGCATTCTTGACAATGTCCATGTGTGAGATTTTCCACTCACTGAACATGAGATCGAGAAGACAGTCAATATTCACATTAAAGACTCAGAATATGTGGCTCTGGGGTTCACTGGCTGTAGCGTTCCTGCTCACAACAGTTGTTATCGAAGTACCTGCACTCGCAGCAATCTTCGGATTCACAACTATTGATTTCAAGGAATACGCAATCGCAATCGGACTGGCCCTGCTGATCATCCCAATCGTCGAGCTCGTCAAAGCGATACAGAGGAAGGCTAAATAGGGCCAGGCAATTTTGGCCATTTGGCCAAAATGGGTTGACCCCAATTGGAAGGCTAAATAGGGCCAGGCAATTTTGGCCATTTGGCCAAAATGGGTTGACCCCAATTGGAAAAAATAATCGGAAAGAAGTTTATTAGAATTGGAAAACAAGTTAGAAGAACGAAACGAAGAATTAGAATTATTAGAAGAACAATTATCTAAAGACGAAGAAAATGCTGAAGTCCGTGCCCAGATGAAGAGGGATTCGGACAGAATGGGTACAGAGAATGTACACAAGCTGATGATATCAATGTCACTACCGCTGATGCTGTCCATGTTCGTCATGGCGCTGTACAACGTAGTTGACTCATATTTCGTATCCAAAATCAGCGAAGACGCTCTTGCGGCCGTAACTCTCTGTTTCCCATTCCAGCAGCTGAATATGGCATTCGGCGTAGGAACAGGTGTCGGCATGAGCGCCCTGCTCTCCAGATGCCTCGGCGCCAGAATGTACGACAAGGCAGATAGAGTTGCGCACAACGGCTTCATACTGGTAGTCATCAACTACGTACTCTTCTTCATCATAGGTTGCTTTGCCGGCCCTATCATCAGGGCGATCGGCGGCGACAATGTCAGCCAAGACATTATCGAGTACGGCACGGTTTACCTGCAGATCATCGAGTGGCTGTCCATAGCACCTATGACTCAGATTATGTTCGAGAGACTGCTGCAGGGTACCGGCAAAACCAAGTACATCCTTTACGTTCAGGCAAGTGGTGCCATTTTCAACTGTATCATGGATCCTATCCTGATCTTCGGTCTGCTGGGCTTCCCGGCTCTCGGCGTTAAGGGTGCTGCCATCGCAACTGTATTCGGTCAGATCCTCGGATGTATCCTAGGACTGATTATCAATAGGAAGAAGAACAAGGAAGTTAAACTCTCACTTCGCAAGATCCGTCCGCATTGGCAGACTATGAAGGACATCTACCGCATCGGTATTCCTTCAATCGTACTGCAGGCAGTTGGCTCATTCATGAACTTCTGCATGAACCAGATTCTTATCGGATTCTCGTCAACTGCAGTAGCTACATTCGGAGTTTACTTCAAGCTGCAGAGCTTCGTATTCATGCCAATCTTCGGTATGAACAACGGAACAGTTCCTATCATCGCGTACAACTACGGCGCTAGGAAGAGAGACAGGCTGGAACATTGCATGCAACTCGGTGTCAGATACGGCATCGGAGTAATGGCAATCGGAACACTTATCTTCTGGCTGATTCCTGAGACCCTGATGGGCATATTCAGCCCGTCAGATGAAATGATGTCGATGGGCGTTGTTGCACTTCACGTAATGTCGCTCAACTTCCCATTCGCTGGATTTTGCATCATGAGAGGTGCTGCTTTCCAGGCACTCGGCAAAAGTGTATATTCAATGAATATTTCACTGGTAAGACAGCTCGTCGTTATCATACCTTTGGCATTCATCTTCTCCAGGATCGGTGGAGTCAATATGGTATGGTGGGCATTCCCTGTTGCAGAAATTACAGGTACCGGCATGTCAATAATGTATTCACGCCGCATACGCCGCAAGATAATCAACAAAATGTAACAATGGCTAACGAGGGCCAAACCATTTTAGCCAAATGGGCAAAATGGACCGGCCCTAATTAGCCATTTGGCTAAAATGGGTTGACCCCAATTGGAAAAATGGCAATAAGAGTTAACAAGAATGAAATACCGGGCACGATTCCCGAGGCCAAGCGATGGTGGCGCAGCAAGGTTCGCGAAGCGAATAAGGAACTCACCGATGCCTATATGACTGAGGCGAGTGAGAAGATTCGCGAGGCTGTGATGCACACTGAAGAGTATCGCAAGGCCAAGACCATCATGCTCTACGTCAATGCAGGCAAGGAGGTTGTCACGACATCTCTCATGGATGTGGCCAACCGAGCAGGCAAGACAGTTTGCCTGCCGCTCTGCTACGATACAAAGAATCATCTGATGGATGCGCGCATCTGGAACGAGGAGCACAGATTGATCAAGGGTGCCTACGGCATTCCTGAACCGGACCGGACAGCTCCAATTGTCAATCCCGAGGACATTGACCTGGTTATCCTGCCGTGCGTGAGCTGCGATGCATCGTGTAACAGGCTCGGACACGGAGCCGGTTACTACGACCGCTACCTGACACATCTTCGCGATGACTGCAAGTTATTCGCTTTGTGCTACGAGAAGATAATGATAGATGAAATACCTACTGAGCCACACGATGAATCGGTGGACGCGGTAATAACAGAGGAGAATATATATGGAAAGTAACAAGAAAATTATGCTGACAGGCGACCGCCCAACCGGCAAGCTGCACATCGGTCACTACGTTGGATCGCTGAGACAGAGAGTTGAGGTGCAGAACAGTGGAATGTGCGACAAGCTTTTCGTTATGATTGCTGACGCGCAGGCGCTGACTGACAATGCGGAAAACCCACAGAAGGTTCGCGAGAGTGTTATGGAAGTTGCGATGGACTACCTGTCCGTTGGCATCGACCCTAAGAAGACAAGCATCTTCATTCAGTCTCAGATTCCGGCACTTCACGAGCTGACGGTTTACTACATGAACCTCGTTACTGTTTCGAGAGTTCAGCGTAACCCGACTGTTAAGACTGAGCTCAAGATGAGAGGCTTTGGTGACAGCATTCCTGTTGGCTTCTTCACATATCCGATTAGCCAGGCTTCGGACATCACTGCTTTCAAGGCAACTATCGTTCCTGTTGGCGACGATCAGCTGCCAATGCTCGAGCAGACCAAGGAAATCGTTCGCAAGTTCAACCAGACTTATGCTGACGTACTTGTCGAGCCAGAAATCTATCTGCCTCCGAACAAAGCTTGCCTGAGACTTCCGGGTACTGACGGCCAGGCCAAGATGAGTAAGTCACTCGGCAATACTATCTACCTGTCAGACGATGAAAAGACAGTTAAGCAGAAGGTTATGTCTATGTATACAGACCCGACTCATTTAAGAATTGAAGATCCGGGCCACATTGAGGGCAACACAGTCTTCACATACCTCGATGCATTCGTTCAGCCTGATTCCTTCGAGAAATTCTGGCCTGAGTACAAGAATCTCGACGAGGTTAAGGAACACTATCAGCGCGGCGGACTCGGAGACGTTAAGGTTAAGAAGTTCCTGCTCGCAGTCCTGAATGAGTTCCTGACACCAATCCGTGAGAAGAGAGCTTACTACGAAGCACATCCTGAAGAAGTTGTTGCCATCATCAAGGAAGGTACAGCTGAAGCTAACCGCGTAACACAGGAGACCCTGGCCGAAGTCAAGAAAGCAATGCAGATCGACTACTTCAACCAGTGGGCAGAAGACCTGAAATAATGTCAACTTTATCCCGGGCTTAACATTGGCATTGATGCTGTAATTATTAGGAATTAGTATGATAAGAAGAGTAATTGGTCTTCACTTCAGTCCGCTGGGTGGTACGGCCAAAATCACAGAGAGAATAATGCGTGAGATAGCGACCGAGCTGGGCAAGGTTTCGGCTGCAGATATCTCATGTTCCTGCTGCGATATGCTGGATGTTCTGAATGGAATTGCAGAAGCTCCTCAATTCGATGAGGAGACTATCGCAATCATCGGCATGCCAGTTCGCGTTGGTAAAATTCCTCTGCCGGCAATCAAACTCTTAAGACAGATTGATGGTCAGGGCGCTATGACAATCGCCCTGGTATCATACGGAACGCCGAGCTACGGCAATGCGCTTTACGAGCTGTACAGCTATGCTGATGAACTGGGTTTTACTGTAGTCGGCGCAGGAGCATTCGTTGCCAAGCATGGCAAGAATCTCGATCTAAAGCGCCCTGACTTCAGCGATGTTGAGGCTATGGAAGAATTCAGCAGAGCCGTCTCCAGAAAACTAGCAAGACTTCACGGTTCAGATATTGAGGGACTGCGCATCAAGCCGGCACCGCTGATGCTGGCAGGCAAAATGCCGGTCCACCGCGTCAGCAAATACTCACCTAAGGCAGCCGCAATCGCCGAACTGACCTTCGAGAAAACCAACTTCAGACGCCGTGAACCGGAATGGTTCCTGTAATGTAACAGAGGGTCAGACCCCTGTGACCAAAATGCAAAAAGGGGACAGACCCGCTAAACGTTTCTTGCTGCTTCAACTGCTGCCTCAAAGGTGCCACGGAACATGGCATTGTAATATTTAGCGAGTGAACGTGGTCGCTCCTTCATCCCCTCTGCAATCCAATCAAGAAGAGCACCAAGCAGGGCTGCCTTGTAGAATTTGGCAACAATATTAACCGTTGAAGCATCAAGCTCGTTCCTCGAGTCTCCGTACTGCAGAGTGACAACAGCCATCGAGTGCTTATTGGCAATGTGATTGATGTATCTCGTAATGAGGTCCTGGTGTCTGGATTCATTGAGGTTTTTGATGGCAGATTTATGTTCATACAAATAATTCAGGCCATATTCCAATCCGTCCTCCCAGTTCCTATCCTCTGCATACTTTACTCTTAGTTCCTCCATCTGTTCCGAGAAGATATGAGACAGTAAATCATACACATCCTTATAGTGATAATAGAACGTGTTTCTTGTAAGACCGCATTTTGCGGTCATTTCTTTTACAGTAATTTTATCCAAAGGCTTTTTTTTCAGCTCGTCCATCAAAGCTTCAGCCAATGCTTTCTCAGTCAGATTAGTCATAATACTTCCCTCATTTACTTTTTTAACTGCCAATATCGATTTTGTCACTTGGTATTGGCTCGTTATTGATAGGTATAACACTCATTTTATATGGCTTCAAGAGGCTTTTTGCAGATTAAAGTATATGCACAAATTTTGTACAGATTGCATCGTTTGTCTATGTGCCTTTACATACTACGTTGATACAATCCAAGCCGTTCGAATATTGATAAATTGAAGGAAGGGATTATGGAGAAATTCGCAAGAAAAGTTGTTAAGAACAGGAAACTCATAATTATTGCAGCCCTGGTTCTACTTATTCCAAGCTTCATAGAGTTCCTTGTAACACCGGTAAATTATGATATCCTGACCTATCTGCCTGAGAGCATGGATTCGGTCAAGGGCGAGCATATTTTCTCGGATGAATTCGGCAAGGGCGCATTTGCCATGATTATGGTAGATGATATGAAGTACAAGGACGTTGCCAAGCTCAAGGATCAAATAGAGAGAGTAGACAATGTTGAAGACGTGATCTGGTATGACACAGTTGCGGATGTGTCTATTCCGACGGAGATACTTCCGGAGAAAGTCTACACCGCATTCAATAATGACAAAACGACACTGATGGCGGTGTTCTTCAGCACGGGCATTTCCGAGGGCGGAACGCTCGACAGCCTGAGTGAGATAAGAACTATCTGTGGAAAGCAAGCCTTCATCAGTGGAATGAGTTCTTTCGTGCTTGACCTTAAGGAACTGGCACAGCGCGAAGAACCTATTTATGTTGCGATTGCTGTCATTCTGGCATTGATACTGCTGTCTTTGTTCATGGATTCGTTCGCGATTGGCTTTATATTCATGATAGGCATCGGAATAACGATACTGTACAACATGGGCACCAACTTCATTCTCGGTGACGTGTCGTACATCACATTCGCGATTGCAGCAGTCCTCCAACTGGCGGTTACGATGGACTATTCTATTTTCCTCTGGCACGCTTACGAGGAACAGCACGCGCTGGTACCTGACCGCGAAGAGGCCATGACACAGGCAATCGCTCGCACAATGGTTGCCATTACGGGCAGCTCGCTGACCACCATCGCAGGCTTCCTGGCGCTTTGCTTTATGACATTCACTCTGGGCTTTAACCTCGGCGTTGTTATGGCCAAAGGCGTACTCTTCGGTGTCATCGGTAGCGTTACGATACTGCCGTCAATGATTCTTACATTCGAGAAGCTCATCGACAGAACAAGACACAAGCCGCTCAATCTTAACTTCGAGAAGCCGGCGAACTTCATAGTAAGAAAGCCGCTGATAGCTATAGTGGCCTTCGTAATTGCAATTATTCCGGCATTTTACGGATACACACATACTGATGTATATTACAAACTCGACGAAGGTGTACCACAGACTCTGCCATTTGCCGTTGCCAATGACAAGCTCGGTGAAGAATTCGGAATGAAATCGACACATATACTATTGCTCGACTCCAGTCTGTCACAGAAAAACATCAGTGAAATGATGGATCAGATCGAGAGTGTTGATGGCGTCAATGCTGTACTCGGCATGGGCAGCCTGATCAGTCCTAGCGTACCGAATGAAATCGTTCCGGATGCCCTGATGAGCAAGCTGAGCGGGGCCGAGCACACGTTCATGCTCATCACTTCCGATTACGCAACAGCCAGTGACGAGGTCAACAGGCAAATTGATGAAATTAACAGGATAGTAAAATCCTATGATGAGGGTGGACTGCTTATCGGCGAGGCCCCGGGAACGAAGGACCTGATTTCAATTACGGACAAGGACTTCAGAACGGTAACCGCGGTCTCTGTGCTGGTAATCTTCCTGATTATTGCTTTGGTAATGCAGTCAGTAACACTACCTTTCATTCTGGTAGGCTGCATCGAGCTGGCCATATTTATTAATCTCGGAATTCCGTTCTTTACCGGCACAACACTGTCGTTCATCGACTCCATTTGCATTGGCACAATACAGTTGGGTGCGACGGTAGACTATGCGATACTGATGACTACCCGATACAAGGAAGAACGAATGGCCGGCATCCCTCGCAAGGAAGCCATCACCAGCGCACATATTACATCGGCACCATCGATACTGGTCAGCGCTTTGTCCTTCTTTGCAGCAACAGTTGGTGTTTCACTCTACTCCAACCTGGACATCATCAGCTCAATGGTAGGACTTATGGCCCGCGGCGCTATCGTAAGTATGCTGGTTGTAATATTCATATTGCCGGCTTTCCTCTACCTGCTCGATGGACTTATCTGTGGAACAACAAGAGGAATGAAGAAGTGTAAGGAGGTTAGAAATGCGTAATAATAAAAAGTGGCTGGCAAGATTGCTGGCCGTAACAACTCTCGTAACGATGCTCGGAGCTCCTTGCGTAGCCTTTGCCGAGCAAAACGGGTTCATAACCAAGGACGAAACAGTATATGTAATTACAGATGATAACGGCAAGGCGGAAGAAGTAATTGTCAGCGACCATCTTGTGAATAATACCAAGTCATTAACTATTAATGACCTGTCCAATCTGGAAGATATCGAGAACGTCAAGGGTGACGAAAAGTTCACCAATAAGGATGGGAGACTGACTTGGGAGGCAGACGGAAAAGATATCTATTACCGTGGCAAGACAGACAAAGCAGTTCCTATTCGTATGAATATTACCTATTCTATGGACGGCGTTCCATATTCAGGAAAGGAAATGCAGGGCAAGAAAGGTGAGTTTCAGATCAAAATCGCTTACTCACATAATGTGGACAGCGATGCAGCAGGAGTTCCATTCGTGGTTCTCTCCGGATTAATGGTATATAACGAAAATTACAGCGACATCACAATTAACAACGGCAAGATTCTCGATGACGGAGAGAAGACAGTCGTAGTAGGCATCGCTGCTCCGGGTCTTACCAACAGGCTCAGCAGCAAAGTCAGAGACATCATTACAGATGCCGGACTTGGTAGCGAGGTGATTATTAGCGGCAGGACCAAAAACTTTGATATCACAGATATTATGACGCTCGCAACTAACTCCATATTTGATGATGTAGACATAGATATACTTGATAACCTGGACTATGACAATGATATTAAGGAACTGAACAGTGGATCCAAGCAATTGGTTAAGGGTACTGAGTCATTAAAAGATGGAATCACTCAGCTTAATGATAAGGTTCCTGCACTCAAGATCGGTATAGGTCAGTTGAACCAGGGAACAAAGCAACTGAAGGAAGCAACCAAAGATCTGTCTTACGGCGTTCAGCAGCTCAGTCTTGGACAGCAGCAGATATTTGGCGGTGTAAGACAGATATATAGCGGACTAAGTGATAGCAAAGCCGGACTCAAGGGCGGGCTTGATCAGATGAGCAGTGGAGCAGACAAGCTCGGCAGCGAAGTACCGGCAGCTCTTGGACAGAGCAACGACTATCTTGACCAAGCCAATACCGTAATTGAACAGGTTAGAAAAGCTCTTGCAGATAATCCGGAAAGTGCTGAATTAGCTGCAGCACTCGAGAAGGCCGAGCAGGCTATTGCTGCATCCAAACAATACAATAGCGGTGTCGCTTCTTCTGTTGCAGATGGAGCTACATCATTGAAGGGAGGAGCTGCAACACTGAGCGGTGGCATTGATAAACTGATTGCAGGCTTTGAAGGAGATGGTACAGCATCCAATCCGGGACTGCTCAAGTCTATGGATCAGCTGGAATCAGGAATGAACAAGTTCTCTGATGGAGTTGACAAGAGCAGCGATACACTGATTGGTGCTGTTGGTCAGCTGGCCGACGGAATGAACGAGCTGGATTCCCAGACGGGAGCTCTTGTAGACGGAATAGGCCAACTTAAGGCCGGATCAGACAAGATTGCAGAGGGAATGGATGAACTCTATGAAGAAGGCATCAAGAAAATTGTCGATATGTACAACGACGAACTCAAAGGCTTGACTGACGGACTTGAAGACACCCTTTCAGCAGGACGCAACTACAACACATTTACACAACTGCCATTTGGCATGGACGGTACAGTCAAATTCGTCTTCAAGACCGTCTGCAACTAGTGCCCCGCTGCAACAGAGGGTCAGACCCTCTGAACCATGAATGGCTAATCAGGGTCAACCCATTTTAGCCAAATTGCAAAAAGGGGACAGACCCGTAAATCCAATCTAAAGTAAAAAACGGCAGGATTGTATACAATCTTGTCATTTTTTATGGAATCAGGGTCATAAAAATGCTCGTAGCTATTGTAATTACAGGAAATGAGCATAAAATAAGAATAGAAAACATCAACATTGTATACAATATTGAAGCTAAGACCTATCACGAAAAATATCGCGGGAAAAACGCGAATAGTAATGAGGTTAATTAATGGAAGAAAAAATTAGAATCAACAACAAGACCAATCTGATGGAGATGGAGGCGTACAGTTACGAGGTGCAGGACATTCCTGATCCCGAGCTGTTCCGCGAGTTCTTCGAGTACACGGAGATTCCTAAGGTAGCGTTCAACTTCAGAACATCCCCTTACGGCATGCCTGAGCAGGTATATATTACCGACTCGACTTTCCGCGACGGACAGCAGTCTCGTGAGCCTTACACCACCAAGCAGATAGTTGAGATATATAAGATGCTGTCCAAAATGTCCGGACCTAATGGCATTATTCGTGCGACGGAATTTTTCACCTATTCGGATCGTGACAAGGCGGCCATTCGCGCTTGTCAAGAGCTCGGCCTTGAGTTTCCTCAAATTACGACCTGGATTAGGGCTCAGAAGGAAGACTTTAAGATTGTTAAGGAGATGGGAGTTAAGGAGACCGGTATTTTGACCAGCTGTTCCGATTACCACATCTTCTACAAGCTTGGCAAAAGCCGTCAGCAGGCGATGGACCACTATCTGTCCGTCGTTCATGACGCGTTCGAGGCCGGTATTACTCCGAGATGTCACCTTGAGGACATCACAAGAGCAGACTTTTACGGATTCGTAGTTCCTTTCGTTCGTAAGATTCAGGAGATGGCTGAGGACGCAGGTATGCAGGCCAAAATCCGTGTCTGCGACACCATGGGTTATGGTGTTCCGTATCATGGAACGACTTTGCCGAGGTCAGTATCAGGTATCATCTATGGTCTTCGTCAGTATGCGGGAGTTCCATCGGAGAACCTCGAGTGGCACGGACACAATGACTTCTACAAGGCAGTATCTAATGCCGCTACAGCATGGCTGTACGGCTGCGGCGCAGTCAACTGCACACTCTTCGGAATTGGTGAGAGAACAGGCAACATACCACTTGAGGCCATGATGTTCGAATACGCACAGCTGACAGGCAGCCTCGACGGAATGGATACAACGGTTATCACTGACCTCGCGAGATACTACGAAGATCAGATTGGATATACGCTTCCTGCACAGACACCATTTGCAGGAACAAACTTTAACGTCACAAGAGCCGGAATCCATGCGGACGGACTGCTGAAGAACGAAGAGATTTACAATATATTCGATACCAACAAATTCTTGAAGAGGCCTCCGCTGGTTAGCCTTAATCAGAACTCCGGAGCAGCAGGAATCGCGCATTGGATTAACACAACTTATGATCTTAACGGAGACGAGGCAGTCAGCAAGCAGAGTGGAGTTGTCGAGTACATCAAGAAGTGGATTGACGCTGAATATGAGAGCGGACGTGTTGCCGGCATTTCAGGCGAAGAGGTTCGCAAGAAGATTGATGAGTTTATGAATTTGTAGGAGCATAGATGGGACAAATGCAACAGAGGGTCAGACCCCCTGTTTGCATTTTGGTCACAGGGGTCTGACCCTCTGTGACAAAGGAGCAAAAATGGGACAGACAATAGCACAGAAGGTAATAGCAGCTCATCTGGTTGACGGCGAGATGATTGCCGGACAGGAGATCGGGCTGAGGATTGATCAGACACTGACGCAGGATGCAACGGGCACCATGGCTTATCTTGAATTTGAAGCGATGGGCGTTCCGAGAGTCAAGACTGAACTGTCGGTTGCTTATGTTGACCACAATACCCTGCAGTCCGGCTTTGAGAATGCGGACGACCACAGATATATTCAGAGCGTCGCAGCCAAGCACGGTATTTACTACTCCCGTCCCGGTAACGGCATCTGCCACCAGGTTCACTACGAGAGATACGGCAAGCCGGGCAAAACCCTGATCGGATCGGATTCACACACTCCTACAGGCGGCGGTATCGGTATGCTTGCGATAGGCGCAGGCGGAATGGATGTTGCCGTAGCAATGGGCGGAGGAGCTTACTATATCCCTATGCCTAAGATGCTCAAGGTTGAGCTGACAGGTGAGTTGCAACCGGGCGTTGCAGCCAAGGATATAATACTTGAAGTGTTAAGACAGCTGACCGTAAAGGGAGGCGTCGGCTATATAGTTGAATATGCAGGTGAAGGCGTTAAGAGCTTGAGCGTGCCTCAGCGCTGCACGATTACCAATATGGGTGCAGAGCTCGGCGCGACAACAAGTATCTTCCCTAGCGACGAGCAGACAAGAGCATTCTTGGCTGCTGAGGGACGCGAGGAGGATTGGGTTGAGCTATCAAGTGATGCCGACGCCGTATACGACAAGACAATCACAGTAGATATGTCAGCCTTAAGACCGCTTGCAGCATGTCCGCATAGCCCTGACAACATTAAGACTATTAAGGAGCTTGCGGGTATCAAGGTTGACCAGGTGTGCATCGGTTCATGCACCAACTCTTCACTAAGAGATATGCTGACTGTTGCAGCAATGCTGAGAGGCAAGAAGATTGCAGATAATGTCAGCCTGTCAATCTCACCGGGATCAAGACAGGTATTCTCAATGCTCGCAGAATGCGGAGCACTTACAGACCTGATTGATGCAGGAGCAAGAGTTTTGGAATGTGCATGCGGCCCATGCATCGGAATGGGATTCTCACCTAACAGCGGTGGAGTCTCCCTTAGAACATTTAACAGGAACTTCCTCGGAAGATCGGGAACCAAGGATGGACAGGTATACCTCGTATCACCTGAGACAGCAGCAGCAAGTGCGCTGGCAGGCGTGTTCGCTGATCCCAGCGAGCTGCCAACTGTTGTAATTCCTTACAATGTTCCCGAGAATTTCAGAGTTAATGATGACGGAGTAATACCGCCGCTTGATGAAGAGGCTGCCAAGACAGCAGAAGTCCTTAAGGGACCTAACATCAAGCCTTTCCCTGAGATGCATGCTCTTGAAGACACCATCTCGGCAGAGGTAATACTCAAAGTCGAAGACAATATAACAACAGACCACATTATGCCGGCAGGAGCCAAGATACTCCCATACAGATCGAACATACCGTATCTGTCCAAGTTCTGCTTTGAGGTTGTTGATTCTACTTTTGCTGAGCGTGCGAAGGCTGCGGGCTCCGGCATCATCGTAGGCGGCATCAACTACGGACAGGGCTCCTCAAGGGAGCACGCAGCGCTCGTTCCACTCGCCCTTGGCATCAAGGCAGTAGTAGCCAAGAGCTTCGCGCGCATCCATGCCGCTAATCTGGTCAACGCAGGAATTCTCCCGCTTACCTTCGAGAACCCTGACGACTATGACCTTATTAAACAGGGATCAACCATGACAATTAACAACACCTTCGAAGGCCTCGAGAGTGGATACTACACAGCAAGCATTGATGGACACAGCATCAAGCTCGTTTCCACACTCGCAGACAGACAGAAGGCAATCGTAAAGGCAGGAGGACTGCTTAATAAATAACAAGAGAACTCTTAGATAAGCGAAGCGTTTAACTTCCTAATGCACAATTATTATGGATACTAAAATTATAATGGACATTGATAGCGCCGTAGAACATTTCCGCAGCATGCTCATCGAGCAGTACGACAGAAATGAGCGAATTGCAGAAGGCACATCTCAGGACAAAGCTCCCGGAGAAACAATAGTAATTGGTTTGGTGCCGGGAGACGGCATCGGCCCGGTTATTATGGACGAAACCAAGGAAGTCCTGAACATTCTTCTCGCCGATGAAATTGCCGACGGTAAGATTCAGCTGAAAGACATTGAAGGCTTCACACTTGAAGAAAGACTCGCCAAGGGACAGACTGTTCCTGATGCTGTTTTGGATGAGATTGAGACCTGCGATGTTATTCTCAAGGGACCGACAACAACACCAAACGCATCCATGAACGGAGCGAACCTCGAGAGCGCTAACGTTTTCCTCAGGAAAAAGCTGGATCTCTTTGCCAATGTTAGGCCGGTCAGGGTTCCCGAACAGAACATTGACTGGACATTCTTCAGAGAGAACACCGAGGGCGAGTACGCGCTCGGCAGCAATGGCATAAGAATCGGTAACGAAGTGGCGGTTGACTTTAAGGTAACTACCAAGGCAGGAACCGAGAGAATCGCCAGAGCAGCTTACGAGTATGCTAAGAATAACGGCAAGAAGAGGGTCAGCATTGTCACCAAGGCCAATATAATGAAGAAAACGGATGGTGATTTTCAGAGCATTTGCTTGGACATCGCCAAGGAATATCCTGAGATCGAAACCGACACCTGGTTTATTGACATTATGGCAGCGAACCTTGTTAACAGGGATATTAGAAGTGGGTTTCAGGTTTTCGTACTGCCTAATCTCTACGGCGACATCATCACAGATGAAGCCGCCCAGATCCAAGGCGGCGTTGGCACTGCAGGCAGCGCCAACATCGGCAGCAAGCACGCCATCTTCGAAGCAATTCATGGAAGTGCACCAAGAATGGTTGAGGAAGGCATTGCACACCTCGCCAATCCGGCAAGCCTGATGACAGCTACCGTACTGATGCTGCGCCACATCGGACTTGAAGACAAGGCAAACAAGCTGGAATACGCCGTTGAACTCGCCAATAGAGACCTCGGCAGCAAGATGACAGGCCTGCCCGGCGGAGCAACCTGCAAAGCCTTCGGCAGCATGGTAAGGAACGTACTGTAAAGAATTAAATAGAAACAATCATATATTAATGCTACAAAACTTTATTATCTGCGTTAACGCCGTCATTCCGTCGGCTATATATCTGGCAATAGGAATAATACTCAAACTGTTGCACGTGGTTACAGATCAGGAAGTCAAGAAATTCACTCACTTCACCTTCCTCGCACTGTATCCTTTCGTGATGTTTGATAATCTGTATGGCAAGAGTATAGAAGAAGGCTTTAACTGGAACCTGATTATCTATGCACTTGTCTTCCTGGCATTCCAGATTGCATCTTCATGGGCTTTCATCTGCAAGACTCAGCCGAGCAATTATGACAGGGGCGCGATGATACAAGCTCTGTTCCGCAGCAATGTAGTATTGATGGGGCTCCCAATTGCAGTCAATCTTTTCGGCAAAGGCAATGTAACACCGGTCGCAGTGGTTATGCTCTTCGTAGTAACCATTTATAATGTGGTTGCGGTGGTTATCTTCGAGATCTTCCGTGGCGGCAGGATTGACACACTGGGAATACTAAAAGGCATATTCACCAATCCTCTTATCATAGGCGGTATCACAGCCTTGCTGGTAATGGCAGTAGGATTCAACGTACCGACACCTGTATATAACACAATCGTATCATTATCCGATGCGACAACCCCAATCTGCATGATACTTCTCGGAGCCTCGCTCAGTCTCAAGAGACTGGAATCAGAAGTATCCAAAGTAGCGGTATGTGTGGCAGGCAAGCTCGTGGTATTTCCGGCAATTGGAATACTGGGAGCGGTACTACTTGGATTCCGCGGAGTGGAACTAATCGCTATCGTACTTCAGGTAGCAACACCTACCGCCCTTGCATCCTTTGCTATGGCGAGCTCGATGGGAGGTAACGGCAAACTTGCGGGAGAGGCAGTGGTCCTCTCAACAATATGTGCCTGCTTTACCATGCCAATCTTCTTATTTATACTTAAGAACAGCGGACTTTTCTAACGGCCACTAACTAATACTTAAGAACAGTAGCCTATTTTTAGCTATCTCTAATACTGTGTACTGAGATAGAGCTTGATGTGTCGCAATATGATTCCTTTGTCGAAATATGTACCATTTTATATCGATTTGGAAAGTCTATTGTCGCAATATAGAGATTACGTTTAAAGATGTGCACAGGATTTGCAGCTGTTACGAGTGAAATGTACGATTATAGGTGTTTATCCAGTCAAAACTGTGCACATATGTAACTGCTTTTGTTATATTGTGACATAATAGGATATAATTTGTCAGGATTGTACACAGATTGAAATGTTGCGGTCATATTGCGACATATGTCGTGCTGAATACAACAACGGGTTGCTGAACTGTCATATATCATGAATCAAAGATATTTATGCTATTAAGCGAATCTGCGGATATAGAAAGATGAGAATGACAATGATTAATTGTGAGAATAAAAATTGTATTATTAGAGTCCTAATCGCGACGCTACTCGCACTCACACTCGTAGCGACGCCTCTCTTCTCCTGTTACGGCGAGGACGAACCTGTTCTGCCACGCAACACCCAGCAGGACCGCATTATCGCGCATGCTGTGAGCCATCAGAATCAGAAGTTTAAGAAAATTGCGGATCGCAACAAAGGGCTTAAGATCAGCGAGGGAACTCCTTGGTGCGCCTGGTTTATAGAGCACTGCTCGTACAGATGCAGCTTGGGTTCTATTATTCCATCCAAGAGCAGAGCTGATCTCAATGTCGGAGCACTTGCGAAGGATCTTGTTAATAATAAGAAAGCAACTATAACTTTCGTTAACAAGAAGGTCTGGGATAAGAAAAAAGGTGACTACAAGAAGAGCCGCAGATCATATAATAAGAATTACAAGCCTAAGAAGGGCGACATAATATTCTATGCCAACTACCAGATTAGCGGTAGCTATGGATTCTCTCACGTGGGCTTTGTCTATGAAGATTGCGACAAGGCACTCAAGGGCGTTAAGACCATTGAGGGTAACACAATGGCCAGCAATGAGAGAAAGTGGGAGAGAACCAGTATCGTTGGTGTTCGCAGTAATGCGAATGACACCAACAAGGAGAGACGCATAGTAGCGTACATCACACCTAACTACTGCAAACATAAGAACGTGGACGAGGAAACGGGAATCTGCAAGAACAGCAAATGTAAAGCTCAAGTATTTGAGGTAATACCGGAAGATGACGATAACACTGACACTGATAATCAATAGCATATTGCTTGGCGTCGGCCTCGCTATGGACGCATTCAGCGTTTCGCTGGCGAACGGACTTAACGAGCACAATATGGGGCTCGGCCGCATGCTCGCGATTGCGGGTACCTTCGCAGGCTTTCAGTTTGCCATGCCCGTGATAGGCTGGTTTTGCGTACACAGCATCGCCACGGCATTCAGTGCATTCCAGAAATTCATCCCGTGGATAGCCCTGGCCCTCCTCTTATATATAGGAGGCAAAATGCTCATCGAGGGCATTCGTGACAGCAGGGAAATGCGAGATGCAGAGACAGATGGTAGTGTATCGGCAAGCGGCGCAGTAGAGCGCGTTGCTGTGGGAGCCTTGATGCTGCAGGGCATCGCAACATCTATCGACGCACTGTCCGTTGGATTCACGATTGCGGACTACAACACTGCACAGGCGTTAATCGCATCGATTATAATCGGTGTTGTTACATATATTATTTGCATGGTCGGTCTGGGACTCGGCCGCACATTCGGAACTAAGCTGGCAGGTAAGGCCGGCATCCTGGGAGGAGTGATACTCATCCTGATTGGACTGGAGATATGGTTTACCGGAGTAATACTATAGATGGAACTTAACGAGAAGAATTTAAGAAAGAAATACTGGCAATATATTATCCCATCAATTATTTCGCAGGTGGTATTTACCATCTATACGATGGTGGATGCGCTGATGGTGGCAAGAGGAGTCTCTGCAGAGGCACTCGCCGGAGTTAACATCGCCTCACCTTACGTGACCGTGCTGTGGGCAATTGCTATCACATTTGCGGTTGGAACATCAACGATGGTAGCAAGACTGATGGGAGAGGGGAATGGAGAGGTCGCTGATAGAGTATTCTCTCAGACCTGTTTAGTGTTGCTCATTTTCTCATTGATATTCAGCGTTGTAACATTCTGTGGAGCCGGCATCATCGGCAACTTCCTTGGAGCAACAGATAATACCAGGGAGTACACGGTAACATATATCAGGACAATCGCACCATTTTCGGTGTTCTTTATAACGGCATATCTGTTCGAGATACTGATGCCAATAGACGGACATCCCAAGTTGGCGAGTATTGTCGTAACAATTGGCGTGGTATCCAACTGCATTCTGGATTATGTGTTTATTTTTATCCTGGATTGGGGAGTATGGGGCGCAGCCTTCGCAACCGGGCTGTCACAGTTCATAGTGACCAAAATTTTCCTGATTCATTTTCTGACCAACAGAGAGGGAATCACTTTCTGCAAGTTCAGAATGGACTTCAAATTGATACTACAGGAATTCTGGAGAGGGCTGCCTGCCGGGGTTGCAGAAGTCTCGCCGGGAATTGCAGTCTTCATTTTCGTAAGATTTATTGGTGCATACATTGGAGAGGATGGACTTATCGCTTACTCTGCGACAGGATACATTTCTGCAATTCTGATAATCGTAGCGGTAGCAATCGGACAAGGCTCACAGCCAATGGTCAGCTACTACAACGGAGCCAAGAGATACGATCTCATCAGCAAGGTGCTCAGATTCGAGTTCAAGGATGTGGCAATTATCAGTGTATCTGTATTTGCATTTATCTTCGCTGTTGCACCATTTATCATAGGATTCTTCATGCCGGACGAATCTGCAGAACTCAGAGTCTATGCAACCAAGGCGATGAGAATGTTTATCACTTTTAGCTTGATTGATGTGTACAGCATTATACTATCGCAATACGCGACTGCTCTCGAGCAACCGATTAATGGCGTGCTGATAGCATTTCTGAGAACTACGGTTTTCCTCTTAGCAGGAATTCTGATAATGAAACAGATAATGGGACCGGAAGGCATCTGGCTGGGAATGACCTGCTCCGAAGTATTCACTCTTGCACTTGCTATTCCGCTCACGCGAAGAGTCATGCCACATAGGGAGAACCAATAGAGACTGTGTTTATCTTAACGAAGGTTCAAGTTCTGCTAATAATATGTTAAAATACCATTTATGAGTAAGGAATGGTTTAGAAAAAACTTAGCGAATATTATTACCTGCTTGAGAATTGTCGGTACAGGCGTTATGGCATTTCTGCCAACGCTGTCGACATCATTCTATATTGTGTATGCTTTTGCAGGCGCAACAGATGTTCTCGACGGATTTGTTGCAAGGAGACTCGGAACGGTCAGCAAGTTTGGCTCCAAGCTGGACAGCTTCTCAGATTTGTTCTTCTTCATCACAATGATGCTGAAGATACTGCCGCTGCTGGTTATATATTTGCCGCGCGCTATAATGATTACAATTTACTCAATCTTCGCGATTCGAGTTGCAATCTATCTTGTTGTGTGGATCGCTGAGCACAGATTCCAGTCGAGCCATGCATACCTCAACAAGGCTACAGGCTTCTTGCTGTACTTCGTACCATTCATTATCAAGACCAGATTCTTTCCTTTCTATGCAGGCTTCATATGTGCCATTGCTGCACTTGCAGCTGCATATGAAATGAAGTTGATTGGTGCCACGAGCGATGGTTCCGATTGACAGCCTCAATATATATGCTAAGATGAAATCCAGATCAATATGCGTAGGTCTCCTGGCTCACGTCGATGCCGGCAAGACTACGCTATCTGAAGCAATTTTATACAAGACCGGTGAGATCCGGAAACTCGGAAGAGTCGACCACGGCGACTCCTATCTTGACACGGACAAGATGGAGAGAAACCGTGGTATTACTGTCTTCTCCAAGCAAGCTTCATTTACAGCAGGAGAGACAGCTGTTACAGTACTCGACACTCCGGGACATGTGGATTTCTCGTCAGAAATGGAGCGCGTACTGTCGGTTATCGACTATGCGCTTCTTATTATTAGTGCGTCCGAAGGAGTGCAGACTCATACTGAGACATTGTGGCGACTGCTCGAAGAACGCGGTATTCCGGTAATTGTATTTATCAATAAGATGGACCTTGCCGTGAGGGATGGCAGCACTATTATTAATGAGCTTAATGAGAGATTGGGAAGCGGTTTCGTGGACTTCAGTAAAGGTGACGGCAGCGAAGAATTCATCGATGCTGTTACTCTGAATTCTTCGGAGCTCGCCGATATCGTGCTGTCTGGCGGCGAGCTGGGCGATGCAGACATCGCCGCTGCCGTCACACGCAGAGAGATCTTCCCATGCTGCCTCGGATCCGCACTCAAGCTGGAAGGCATAGACCAACTGCTCAGCTGCATCGACCGCTTCTGCAACAAGGGGTCAGACCCCTGTGACCAAATTGCAAAAAGGGGACAGACCCGGGGCACCGACGATGCCTTTGGAGCACGCATTTTCAAGATCAACCGCGATCACAATGATGAACGGCTGACATATATGAGACTCACAGGCGGCAAGCTTCGTACTAGGGAAACAATAGAAGGAGTTACCGCAAACGGTGAGAAATGGCAGGAGAAGATCAATCAGATAAGAGTGTACTCGGGAATGAAGTACGAGTCTATTGATGAAGCCGTCGCAGGAGATGTTATTGCTGTAACAGGTCTCAGCCATACTCTTCCGGGCGACTGCCTCGGAGCAGCTGTACCTGAGCATCATTCCGAGCTCGAACCTGTTGTAATGCATTCGGTCGTCTCTGCTGTAGATAAGAATGGAGCATCACCTGATCCACAGACACTGCTCCGAGTATTCAAGCTCCTGGGTGAAGAGGATCCCAAGCTCCATGTTGCATGGGACAGCGCTAATGCAGAGATAACCCTGCGTATGATGGGACAGGTGCAACTCGAGATTCTCGAGCAGATGCTCAAGGACAGATTCGGATATACGGTTCAGTTTGGTCCGGCTCGCGTAGTATATGCCGAAACCATCAGCAAGACGGTCGAGGGCGCAGGACATTTTGAGCCGTTGAGACATTATGCGGAGGTTCACCTGATACTTGAGCCTGCTGAGAGGGGCAGTGGCATCACCTACGACAGTATTGTCAGCGAGGATGTTCTTGCTCGCAACTGGCAGAGGCTGATACTGACACACCTTGAAGAGAAGGAACACATAGGGGTCCTGATAGGTGCACCGATAACAGATATGAAAATAACTCTCGCAGCCGGACGTGCTCATGACAAGCACACTAATGGCGGCGATTTCAGAGAGGCAACGTATAGAGCACTGAGGCATGGACTCATGCAGGCGCGCGGCGATAATGCGGCCGTCCTGCTCGAGCCGTACACCTCATTCACTATCGAAGTCAAGGACGGCATCGTCGGCCGCATCATGACCGAGCTGGAACAGCTCGGCGCCGAGATTGCCGGCATCAACCAGCAAGGCGGCACGGCAACTCTCGACGGCCGCGCGCCATCCGCAGCTCTCATGGAATACATGCCGACCTTCACCGCAGTTACAGGCGGCCAGGGACGCATCTCAATGAGACAGTCAGGCTACGAGCCATCGCCTAACGCCACCGCTATCATCGAAGAACACGGCTATGACCCTGAGAGAGACATCAACAATCCTGCAGATTCAGTTTTCGTCTCCCACACCGAGAGTGACATAGTATACTGGTCCGAGGCGATGAAGAAGATGCACATTCCACCTGTTCTCACAGGACGCGGCATAGCAGATACCAGCAGATCAATCGAAGACCAGGCACGGCGTGAAGCCTATAGACGCATTGTCGCAACCGACGCCGAACTGCAGGCAATCTTCGATAGAACCTTCAAGGCCAAGGACAAAACCATGCGCCGTGCAGCAGAAACCAAGCATTTTGTCCCAAGGCCGGAGAACAATCATCGCAAGATAGCACCTGCACCAATCAGTGAGCAACCGGACGTCATCCTAATTGACGGATACAACCTGGTCAACGCGGACAAGGAACTGCAGGAGTTGTCTAAGATAGACATCAACTCAGCAAGAGAAGCCCTGATAGACCGTCTGGTGCAGTACCAGGGATTCATGCAGCAAGAAGTGGTCGTCGTCTTCGACGCCTACAGAAGAGAGAACTACAGCGGTGAAGAAGAGACCCGATGGGGACTCAAAATCGTCTACACGGCGACCGATGAACCGGCAGACATCCGCTTGGGCCTGATGGCATCACAATACGGCAAGAAACAGCGCATCCGCATCGTTTCATCGGACGCCCTGGTCCAGCAGAACGCCCTGGTCAACAACGCACTTCGCGTATCCTCAACGGAGTTCCTCCAGGAACTCATCAACGTTGAAAACGAGATCCGCGACCTGCTCGACTAATCAGTCGGCTAATCAGGGTCAACCCATTTTGGCCAAATGACTAATTGGGGACAGACCCTACATCCGATTAAACGCTTGCAACGGTTAATGAACTCTTTTACAATGAAGAAAACTAATAGATCTCAATATGAGGGGGTTGTTAATGATGAAGAAATCAATTAGAAAACTTTCAGTATTAGTACTGGTCCTGGCACTTCTGTGTGCATTAACTGCATGTGGCGGCAATACCAGCAGTGAACCTGTACCCGGTGAAACAACAGAGTATGGAGATAACGCTATCGCTGAACTCCTGAATAAGGGATATGAAATAGTCCAGACTACTTGTGATGAGACGGTATGGAAGGGCGTGCTGAAGAAGGGTGAAGGCTGGGATGACATCTACCTGGCTGAAGCAACAATGACTTCCGAACTCTATGCTAAGTACGATGGCATCTCATTTGATGACGAGGATTATGATGCTAAGAAAATTGCATTCGTAACATACCTTGAAGATGCCAAGACTACGGATATCAGCGACAAAGTTCCTACTCAAGAGGAATTAAACAAGAGCTTTATAGGCAAGACTATCGGTGAAATTGAAGAAGAAGGTTACGAGGACACAGGCTACACCAGTGATCCGGACACAGGCGAAACCTCATTCTACTATGATGGTCCTGAGTACTGCGTAACAATTAGCCCTGAGCTTGGCACTAGGATTGACATGGACGACATGTCCAAGAACGACATCCGAAAGATCGTAATTGCCAAAGTCGAATTCCAGTCGCTTTCCGGCAGACTGCTCGACTAACGCACGCCTGAAACGCACACCTAAATCGTTCCGAATTGTCGCATTTCTACAAAAACCAAAAAAACAAGATTTGCGCTTGAAATGTTGTATAATCAACGTGTAAACAAACTATATTCAAGGAGGATTATAAAATGGCAAACAAATATGCAGGAACCAAGACTGAGAAGAACTTAGAGGCAGCTTTCGCAGGCGAATCTCAGGCAAGAAATAAGTACACTTACTTCGCAAGCGTTGCTAAGAAGGAAGGCTATGAGCAGATCTCCGCACTCTTCCTGAAGACAGCAGACAATGAGAAAGAGCACGCAAAACTCTGGTTCAAGGAACTCGAAGGTATCGGCGACACAGCTGCTAATCTGGCTGCTGCAGCTGATGGCGAGAACTATGAGTGGACTGATATGTATGAGTCCTTCGCTAAGGATGCAGAGGAAGAAGGCTTCACTGCACTCGCTGCTAAGTTCAGAATGGTTGCTGCAATCGAGAAGAGACACGAAGAAAGATACAGAGCTCTCCTGAACAACGTAGAGTCTAAGGCTGTATTCGAGAAGAGCGAAGTTAAGGTATGGGAGTGCCGCAACTGCGGACACATCGTTGTTGGAACTAAGGCTCCAGCTGCATGCCCAACATGCCTGCACCCACAGTCATACTTCGAGATCACAGAAGAGAACTACTAGTGCAACAAGGGGCCAGACCCCTGTGACCAAATTGCAAAAAGGGGACAGACCCAATGCAATCACAATCACAGCTTAATACGACGAGAGGATGGAGCAATCCATCCTCTTTTTCTTTATACGTAACTCTTGTCCAGTCGCAGTACCGTAGTTTGCATATTTATGCTTCCAAACTATCCCTGTCGAGTAAGAATTCTTTCACACCCATTGTTACATACCCTTTTTCATCACGTCGAGGTTTCATGCTCTTTTCCACAATGATAATTTTTTTAAAAGAGTCTGCCGTTTTGTCGAAAGAAAGGGTTTCTTGTTTGTATTTTTCTTCATCTGGGATGGCATAAGCCGATTGGATATAATACCTCTTGCTACCGAGCGTAGCAATAAAATCTATTTCCCGTTGGTTACGAATATCTTTACCCTCGGCGTTTTTCTCACGAGATTCCACAACTCCTACATCCACCTGATATCCTCTGTAGCGAAGCTCATTATAGATGATGTTCTCCATAATATGAGTGCCTTCAATCTGTCGGAAGCTCAGTCTGGCATTACGGAGACCGATATCTTCAAAGTAAATTTTATACGGAGTTCCGATATACTTTCTGCCTTTGATGTTATAGCGTTTTACTCGAGAAAGCATAAAGGCATCTTCCATGTGACTGATATATTTATCAACCGTAAAGTCACTGATTTTGGACTGCTTCACGGAGGCAAAAGTATCTGCGATTTTCTTCGGGTTGGTCAGAGAAGATATTCCGGACGCAATGACGTCAAGCACTTCGCCAATTAAGGTGTTTTCCGGAAGATTATAACGATTTATGATATCCCTTAAATACAGATTCTTCATTTGTGAAATCAAATATGTTGATTTCTGCTCGTCTGTAGCCATAAGGGCAACGGCAGGAAGTCCGCCATAGACAGAGTATTCGTCATATGCGTCATTTTTATCGCCGCCCTTGAAATTATAGAATTCCGAAAATGAAAGCGGCAGAATATGAACCTCATCGCCCCTACCTTCAAACTCGGTAACGATATCTCTGGAAAGGAATTTGGAGTTGCTTCCGGTCACATAAACATCCATGTTGCTTTTGCGCAGGAATCCGTTCAGCACAGATTCAAATGCGCCGAGCTTCTGCACCTCATCTAGAAGAATATAGTACATTTTATCGTCAGAAATCTGCGGCATTAGCCAGTTGATAAATTTTGTTGGATCGACCTTATGGTCTGTTTTTTCATTATCAAGAATAATGGGATCTTCCCCGATGGTGATAAGATTATCAGCTGCATCAAAAGCAAATTTGATGATATGGTTTTCATCGATACCTTCTTCTAGGAGATGCATATAAAACAGTTCGTTGAGAAGATAGGATTTCCCGCTCCTGCGGATTCCGGTAATTACTTTTATGAATCCGTTATGTTTACGAACGATTAGCCGGTTTAAATATACATCACGTTTAATTTCCATGTTTTTCTCATTTAATTTTTGTTCCCATAGCGGCAATTTATTTAAATGCATTATATCGGGCTATGTTTGAAAAGTCAAATCGAAAGCGTAAAAATTGAAGTGCTATGAGTGCAAAAGGCTATGTGGACATGGAGTTTGTTGGCAATCAGGTAATAAGAGTTGAGATATAGAGATGAGATAAATATTGACACCATATATGGCGACAAGCATAATTGAAAAGGGGATAAAATGTCAGAAAGTGTAGAAATAACAAAGTATAAAAAAGCAATATATATAACAACAGGCTGCGTTATGGCTGCGCTGCTTATTTTCAGTTTGCTTGTTGCTTATTCTCGTGGACTGATGCAGGAGAATGGGGAGTATCTTAAGATGTTACTTGCTGTCACAGGAATGATTTTTGCAGTCATTCTCTTCGTCTGCTGTTGCTTTAACATTAATGATAACACCCGGCAAGGGGACACCTTAGCAGCTATATCAGTTCTGCTATATTTCACACTTTTCTTGTCTGGATTGATGGATGTATTCGCAGGAAACGCTGCAGCGAGAAATGCGATAATGGTTTTGCAGACGATTACCGCAACCTGTTCTTCAGCAGTACATTTCCTGTTTTGGCGTTACCAATGCGCATCTCTACCAGAGGGCCGTACTCAGAAATCTTTTACACGATGGATATATATCCTAGTATTAAGTTACCTTGTAATGCTAGCTGTCAACCCTTTCACTGGTATTCTTTTTATTGTAGACACATCAGGTAATCTAATATCCACTGGCGAAATATTGGAAATCATCGTCATGTCACTGTTCTACCTGACTTATCTGCTATACATACTGCCGCAGCATTGCTCACTGAGAAAGAAACTATCTCTTGCCAGCTTTGCATTGCTGCCGATGCTCGTCATTGTAATGACGACAGTCTGGTATATGGCAGGCATTGAATATACAATACTATCGATCACATACATCTTCCTGCTGATGGCGGCCTACGTTGTCTTCTTCGGTGATTACGTTGAGAGTAAAGAAATGTTGCTAAAGCAACAGACAACACTTGCAGAGATTAAATCAGAGCTGATGCTATCTCAGCTCAATCCACATTTCGTGGCTAACACCTTAAACTCAATCGTAGCGCTGTGTCGCTTTGATCCACCGGAGGCAGAGCGGGCAACGAGAATGTTCGCAGGGTATCTCAGGGAGAACTATGTGGATATGTCAGGCAATCAGATGGTGCCATTTGAAAAGGCACTGGAAAATATGAAAAACTATATCGCTATCGAGCAGATACGTTTCCCACATCTGCAGGCGGAGTACGAGATCTCCTGCACACAGTTCGAGATACCGACCATGACGATACAGCCACTGGTGGAAAATGCCATAACTCACGGCATACACGGTAAAGGTAAGATCACCATATCTGCAACCGAGACTCAATCAGGCTATACTGTACTTGTTGCGGACAACGGTGTAGGCTATAAAGAGCCACCTGAAGACGGACGCACGCATCTTGGCATCACCAACTGCCGCGATAGATTGCAAACACTCTGCGGAGGCAGCCTGACTATTCGCACTGGTGAAGATGGCGGAACGGTGTGCGAAATAACAATACCTAAAGGAGGTACAGTTAATGAACATACTGTGCATTGACGATGAACCGCTGGCGCTCAGACTACTTGTCAGTATGCTGCAAGACAAGCCAGACGTTGAAACGCTATACAGCTACGATAACACAGCAAATGCACTAGCCTGCGTGAAAACAGAGAGTATAGATATTGCGTTTGTAGATGTCATGCTCGGCAGTGATAACGGGCTGGACTTTGCCCAGAGCCTGCGCATCATGCAGCCAAATTGCAAGATCATCTACTGCACGGGATACCCACAGTATGCCATTGAGAGTATCAATCGCGGTATCGTGGACGGCTACCTGCTCAAGCCTATAGAAGAGGCTCAGATACAAGAAATCCTGAATAGGGGGGGTCACAAGAAACCACTCACCGTTACAGGCAGCGGGAAACAGCTGCGTATTGTTGACCGACAGGAGCAGCCGGTCGTATTCACTCGCAGAAAGACTGTGCAACTCTTCGCCTTGTTACTAGAACGGGATGGACAGGATGCAACTGTAGACGAGCTGTGTGAACAGCTGTGGGAGCACAAAGCAAACATGATCTACAAGAACCGCCAGTATCTATATTCTCTTGTCAATGACCTGAGTGCTACGCTCAAAGAACATGATGCGCCGGAAGCGTTCATCAGGACCGCTAACGGGTATGCACTGGATATGACGCAAATCGAAATCAACTGAAAAACAGGCAAAAACGCCGCCCGTGGGAATCCTTCATGGACATCCCACCGGCGGCTTTTATTTTGTAAGATTTTGTAAGATTGTTACCCTCAAATAACACAATACAAACTCTTATAATGAATATGTATAGGTATAAGTAGGCAAAGATTATTACCCAATTAACAGGTAACAACCTGATGACATAGATAAACTTTACGAAAGGAACGAATATTATGAGAAAGAAATTACTTAGCGTCTTGCTATCACTCGCAATGGTGGTAACAATGATGCCAATGGCAACAATGACGGCATTTGCGGCACCTGACGATGTGGAGTATATTGGCGCTGACGGTACAACGAAAACACTCGACAATGGCGACTATACTGAGATTAACAGCACTATCATCGAATGGTCTGGTACCTATGTAGTCACTGGAAATAGTGTAGAGATCGAAGAACCAGGTGTCACTTTGACAGGTGACGTCAACCTCATCCTTTGTGATGGCGCAAAGCTGACTATTAGCGGCCAGAGCGGTAATCCGGGCGGCGATGGGGATCCCAGCTATCCCGCCATCCGTGGTACGGGTTATACGCTCACTGTGTACGGTCAGACAGACGGTTCCGGTGAGCTGATCCTGAACGCCGGATGGGATGCCGAAAGCGGAATCAATATCAAAGATTTTGTGTTGAACGGGGGAATCGTAACCGTAAACGGCAGCGGAAACAGTGCAGGCTTGAAGGCATCCGGCAACGTTACTGTAAACGCCGGCAGTCTGACCGCGATAGGCTTGTATGATACATACGGTTACAATGGCATTCATTGCAATACCTTCACATTGAATGGCGGTGGAGTGACAGCAGCAGGAAGAAGCCACGGTATTTGTGCAGAAACGGCCATTACTGTCACAAAAGGCGGTCTGATCGCGAGCGGCGTGAATGCTTCTGCATTAGGCGTGTATAAAGATTCTGTGCTCACTGTTCCCGACAATGCGACCGTTCTCGTGGGTGCGGATGAAGACAACACTGCACTTTGGGACAAGACAACAGGGATCTCAAACAACAATGATTGTAAACTTATATACATTGCCTGCCACGGTCTTGCCGTGACTGATGCGGACAGCAATCCTGCTGTTGAAGGTACGGAGGATAGCCAAGAGGGAGCTGACTACTATTGGGATGAGAACGAACTTCATATCCTTTCGGATGGTCTCACCGTGACAGGTCTCTATAAAACGAATGAAGATATTTTTGCAAATGATGTTGCAACGCTCACCATAAATAACATTGATATCGATACCACGGAGGAGCAGGCGTTATTAATTTATAACTTTGATTCAGATGAACCTAGTCCTTGCACACTGATCCTGGCGGATGGTTCTGTCAACACGCTAAAAACGACAAGTGTAGTAGCCATACGTAGTATGTTCCTTACTATTCAGGGCAATGGTACTCTGAATGCGATTTCCACAGAAGACAAGGACTCAACAGCAGGAATTAATGCATTTGATTTAATCATCGACGGCAGTACGGTCAATGCCACAGGCGGTGACACTACTGAGGACACCAGCAGCGGTATCAGCGTTGGGAACAGCTTCACCCTCAAGTCCGGCACAGTGACCGCAATCGCCGGTGGGGCTGCTGAAGACAGCTACGGCATTTATTCTGATGAAGGTAAGATCGATCTTGAGGGCGGCACAGTGACCGCGCAGGGTTATTCTGCCGCAATGAGTGCTGTGCCTACCGTAGAAATCAAGACTGTAACGGCAAGCGAAAATTATGACGGCAGCTCGCCTGTGGGTAAATATGCTCCCGCTGATTTTTCGACCTATAAGTACGTAATGATTGAGGCGGAAGCTCCTGCAGCAGCTCACACCCACGACGGCGTGACCTTTGCCACGGCCATCAACGATCTGACCGGCCTGAAAGACCTCTTCGAGAAGGGCGGCAAGGGCTACCTGACGGCGGATATCGACGCAGACGCAGCGCTGACGGTGGCGGAGAACAAGACGGTCAACCTCTGCCTCAACGACAAGGTGTTGAACCTCAAGGGAAAGGGTAACATCACCGTCAGCAACAATGCGACCTTCAACCTCTATGACTGCGGCAAGACCGTGCGCTATTATGACAAGGACGCAACAACAGGTCTTTGGACGCTGAATACTGTTAAAACAAGCGGCGATGAAACCACCACCGGCGGCGTCATCACCGGCGGCACGGGTGCAGAGGTGGATGAACGTTTTTATGGCGGCGGTGTATATGTTAAGGGCACCTTCAATCTGTACGGCGGCACCATCTGCGGCAACGCGGCGGAAGAAGGAAACGGCGGCGGCATCTACAACGAGGGTGATCTGACCGTCAAGGGCGGCACCGTCTGCGGCAACACGGCGCGCGAGGGTGGCGGCATCTACAACGGCGGTACTCTGACCGTCACCGGCGGCACCGTCTCCGGCAACACGGCGAAGTCCGGCGGCGGCGGCATCCGGAACAGTAAAGATATGGGAGGTGTTGCTTCGACGACCGTCAACGGCGGCACCATCTCCGGCAACAAGGCGTACACGGGTGGCGGCATTAGCAACAAAGGTACTCTGACCGTCAACGGCGGCGCCATCTCCGACAATACGGCGGGCTATGGCGGCGGCATTGATAACGGTTACAAAGTAACGCTGAATCTCCGGGCGGCGGAAGGCAAGGAGATCAGGATCACCGGCAACACCGCGACCAAAGAATTTGAAGAAGGCGGCAGCGGCTACGGTGGCGGCGTTCTCAACAATGATGGCACGATGAACCTTTCCGGCAAAGTGATCATCCAGGGCAATACGGCGCGTGACGGAGCTCCTCAAAATCTCGCGGCTTCCGAAAACGGGCCTGCCACGATTGTCGGTTCCCTGACCGGCTCGGTGATTTATGCTTCATGTGCGGAAAACTCCCTTACTTGCAGCACCGGCGTCCTGACCAGCGGCTACACAACGATGAGCGGCGGCACGGGGCTGAATGACTTCTTCCACTATGACGGCCCGAACACGTATTACATGGATTTGAACACAGAGGGCGACGATGTGGGCGAGCTTGAGGTCAAGGAAGTTCCGTCGGGCAGTTACGCCATCTCCATCCCGTCCACCGTGGGCGGTGTTGTCACGGCGGATAAGCAGATTGCGGCGGAAAGCGAAACCGTCACCCTCACTGTCACCCCGGACGAGGGCTATCAGCTCAAGACAGACAGTCTGAAAGTGAACAACTCCACCGAAGGCATTAACGAAAAGGACGAGGGCAAGTATGAATTCACCATGCCTAACGCAAGTGTCACCGTCACGGCGGAGTTTGTGCCGATCACTCATGACCTCAAGGTTTGGAAAGATGCGGCTTGTACACAGGCAGCCACCGAGGGTGAGGATTATGATTGGAATTCCGATGTAGAACTGGAAATTCTTAAAGACGATCTCACCGTGTCCGGCGAAACAATCAAAGAAAGAATTGAAGTGGTAGTCGGAGTCAAAAACCTTACTATCAATGGTCTGTCGATTTCCTGTGATAAAGACCCTACCATCTTTTTTAGAGGTGACGCTACACTAACGCTTCTCGGCAATAACGTGCTCACAAACACGGCAGATGCAGGTGGATCAACTGTATTGTTTGAAGGTAGTGGTACAAATACAATCACCGGTACCGGTAATCTTACGGCTACGAAGACTGAAAATAAAGATGCCGGTATTGCTGCTACTAAAGGATCATTGACCTTTACCCAGACTGGCACAGTTAAGGCATCGGGAATGGGTGGCATCTATTCTTATGGTAGCATAACGTTTAGTAACGGTATCGGTAAAATTCTTGCCCACGGTTCCAGCACTACTTATGGTGCAGTGTATGGTGCGGTGACGCTTGGTGATGCCTTGACAATGAAAGGTTCAACTGCTTACGATACCGATGAGGCGAACATCACCGGTGAAACTACCATTGAGGGCAATAACGTCAAAACAAACGGTCAGATTGCTTTGTCCGTGCTGATTAAGAAAAATGCGATACCATATGGTGTATTTGTAAACGGTGTGGAATTTGATTCAAGCAATGCAGCAACAGGCATCAAGTGTGGAGATGGAAAAGCAACATTAGATACAACAGACAAACCATGGAAGCTCACCCTTGAGGACGTAACAATCACTGATCCAATAAAGGATGGTGATAATGTTTATGGTATTAAGTCAATGAATAATGCACTTAATATCGAACTCAAAGGCACAAATAAGATTGAGCTTGTTGACAGCGCTGTTAGACAGAGCAAAAACTACGGAATTGAAACCGGTAATAAGGCATTGACAATTGGATCAGAATCCAATGGCACACTCGACGTGAAAGCTGGAGGTAACTCAAACAATTCAATCGGAATCCATTCCGGTGCGTTCACAGTGAATTGTCCGGTTAAGACTGCTGGTAATTTCTCAGCAATCAAGACAAATGGTATGACAATAGCAGAAGGACTGTTCCCATACGGAGCAAAGTCTATCACAGCAGAAGAGAAAGATTTCGTTCTTCTTAAACCTATAACGAAAGAAGAAGTCACACCTGTTTCCACGGAGCTTTATTCAAAAGCTAATACTAAAGAAAAAGCGAGAGTAGCTAAATTTGAAGCTATTGATACTCATAATGTTACTGCACAGGTACAGGGTTCTCATGGACAGGCAAAGGCTGAAATAGACAGTAGTACCGTCACAAAAGCAGTTAAGGGAGAAAGTGTAGTCTTTACTGCAACGGCAGACAGCGGTTATGAGTTTGATCATTGGGAAGTTGTCTCCGGCGGCGTAGATATTGAATCTGACAAGAACAATGAGGAAATCACGGCTAAAATGCCAGATACAGCATTGACGCTGAAAGCACATTTCAAAGCTGTAAAACCAAGCACATTCAACATTATTGTAGAAGATGATGGACACGGTACAGCAGTTGCTAAAGTAGAAGATACAGAAGTAACATCTGTGGCACCTAGTTCAACAGTAAATCTTGTAGCAACAGCTAATGAAGGTTATGCATTTAAAGAATGGGTTGATGTACGTGACAATGCAGGTGATTTTGATAAGACAGCGGCAAATACGACTCTGATTATGCCAGGAAATGACATCAAGATTAAGGCGACCTTTGAAAAACTGTACACAGTTGAAGTGGAGGCTCAAGGCCACGGAAGTGCTAGCGGAAATCTGACAGAAGGTGTTACTGGAACAGAGGTAACACTTACAGCAACACCAGAGACAGGATATCATTTAAAAGAGTGGCAGATTGTTAGAGGTCTTGGAGAAGACGCAATTACTGATAATAAATTTATTATTGGAACAGCCGATATAAAGGTTAAGGCAATTTTTGAGGCCAACACTTATAGCGTTAAATTTGATGCTAATGGCGGAAAATGGCTTAAAGGTAGTAAATTTGTTAGGATTAATGAAACCTATAATACAAACTACATTTTGCCTAAATTTGATCCGACAAGAAACGGTTACATTTTCACAGGCTGGTACACTAAGCGTGTGCATGGAACTAAAATCGAGACATCAGACAAAGTAACCAATAAAGGGGCACATACTCTGTATGCACATTGGAGTAAGGTAGCACCACCTCCAGCACCTGTAACAAAGTACACTGTTAAGTACGATCTACAGGGTCATGGCGAAACAATTGCAGATGTAGTAGTAGAGACGGGCTCTAAGCTGACTGCACCAGCAGCACCGGTTGCAGAGGGATGGACATTCGGTGGCTGGTTCAAGGAGGCTGAATGTACTAATTCCTGGAACTTCGATAAGGATACCGTAAAAGCTAACACTACGCTGTATGCTAAGTGGACAGAGGAAAAACCAACTCCTGTAGAACCTGAGAAGGTTGCAGTAGAGCTCTTACAGGCTAAGACATCAGGAAGCAAGGCAATTAAGCTTTCATGGAACGAAGTGGATGGAGCAACCAAGTATGTGGTATATGGTAATATTTGTGGTAAGAACTTCAAGAAACTGAAGACAACAACAGGCAAGACATATACTGTAAAGAAGATTGCAGGCAAGAAGCTTATAGCTCACAAGTCTTATAAGTTCTATGTAGTGGCTTATACAGCAGAGGGCAAGGTGAAGAGTAAGCCAATTCACTTCATCACTGCCAATACCCAAGGCAAGTACGCCAATGTCAAGAGCATCAAAGCAAAGGCATCATTACTGGAGTTAGCAGTTGGTGAATCCGGCAAGGTTGGAGCAACTTACAAGATTTACTCTGGCAAGAAGCACCTCGGCAAGGGGCATGGCAGTGCTCTTAGATACATCTCAGATTGTCCTGAAGTAGTAAGCGTTAGCTCAACAGGTAAGATCCTTGCTAAACAGGCAGGAACAGCCACTATCTATATTCAGGATATAGGCGGAAAGTACTGCAAGACAGTAATAACAGTCAAATAATTAATTCTTAATTCACAGAGTGCTGAGACCTCAAAATCTCGGCACTCTATTTTCTTGCTCGCATTTTTGTATCATTTTTACGATGAAATAAAGACGTACGGTCATCCGCATCAGGGAACGTTGGACAAGCTTTCCATAAGGAAAATTAAGTTTTGAATAATAGTTTTTAGTCTACATAAAGATGAGCGAAAAACAGGATTTTCCTACATGCCATAAAACTGGTCTATAATCTTTCACCTTTAGCAGTAATCTTTATGTTTACTACAGGAATGCGCGCAGGAGAAGTTTGTGCTTTGAGATATGAAGATATCTATAGTGGATATATACATGTTCAAAGAACTGTTGTAAGAGATTTAAACGACATACAATAACAAACAAAAGGCGTAGAAGGAGATAGATGGGTGCCTCTAACTAAAGAGGCAGAAAAGATCATTAGCAAATCATTAGAGGTTCAAAAGCAAATTGGACTAGTTAAATGCAAATATGTATTTTCGAGCAATGGAACTTTCCTGAGAGAGCAAGTAATCAATGAAAGATTGAAGCGTTATTGTAAGCTTTTAGAGATACCTTACAGAAGCTCTCATAAAGCGCGAAAGACTTATATTTCAACGCTTATAGACGGTGGAGTGAACATCAATACCATAAGAGAAATAGTAGGTCATAAGGATGAAAGAACAACCCTCAATTGCTACTGTTACGATAGGCTTGCGAAAGACGAAAGAAGAGAGTTAATTGACTCGATTTTAAATCCCTAGTGATTCACAGGTCGTCTTTCTAACCTCTTCATCACATCTTTCATTCAACTTAATAACACCTTTCATATAGAAATAGTGTATAATGAACATATAAAAAAGATTGCTTTCTTGGGAGGATGATGCATCAGAGATTGTGGACATTCAGGTTCCTAGCGACCACCCCGGTCGGCCTTTGGCAGGTCTCAATCACTCTCTTCGTACAGGCAATCGAACCAATCATGACCGACACTGCGCTGGCCACCCTCGGCGTCGTCGGAAACATATTGATATTTTGCATTGGCATCAACATTATTATCGATGGACGTGGTCGCATTAAAGTCGCCAATCTGATGACTGCAATAATACTCGCGGTAGCTGCCGCATTTATACCATTAATTTAGACATTGTGGAGAATTGTATTATGAAGAATGTCCTAAGAAAAGCAATTGCATTAACGCTTAGTATGACGCTGGTTTTGTCAACGGTTCCTGCTTATGCGGCAACAACAAATGAGCTCTCAATGGCACCTGAAGTTTCAGCTGTTACAAGCTGGGCTCTTGGTAAGATCAGTGACGTTGCGATTGACACAGCTATTAATTTTGGCAAAACAAATATTATGAACTGGCTCTTCCCATCCAAATCTGCGACGGAAGAGAGACTCGATGAGATTAGCGATAAGTTTGACGCACTATCATCCAAGCTAGATGCAATTTCTGCCAATCAGGAGAAGATGCTTTCCAAACTGTCAGAGATGGAAGATTTCTTAACCAATGAGCAGTACACAACAATTTTGAACGAATACAAAGACTTCAGAAACAAAACGACGTTTGTGAACTACTGTTACAATACTCTCGTTAATCTTGAAGGCGAGGATGAAGAACAGCTCGCGGAGGATCAGCTATCGGTTCTAACTGATGAAATGGGTATCAAGAGCTATGATGATGCTAATACACTGATTGACCAGAAGCGAAGCGAGTACTTCAACTACATTACCTCACAATATTATGTTCAAGTTAATGGAAAACTGGAGCAGCGAAATCTCCTAGGTATTTATCGTGAACTGATGAAGAATATTTATTTTTGGGAGAACACTGCTGCAGATCAGATAAACGAGTTCAATGAAGAAGTAGTATCGAACTATCTTTTCATAACTCTCGTAGACATTCTTTCGATTGAAGCGCGTATTGCTCAGATTAAAAAGTATAACGAAGCGCATCCAGATTCAAAGTTAAAGACCAACGTTCTGAACAGACTTCTTACTGTGGAGATTCCTCAAGAGACCAAGCAGGTTCTGGAACTGTATCACAAATATGGTGTAGATATTCCAGATAATCTGTTGCACTTCTGGGGAGGAGACTCTGATATCTGGTTTGATAAGACCGCTTTCGCAACAGGTATGGGCAAGGAGGCACAATCCGTTGCACATTTCACCACAAGTATGTTCATAGCTGGTCAAGCGGTTACAATTGCGAATGGGTGGGGAGGACCAAACTATGAGTTTTCTCAGTCATATACAAAGGGTGTTTATCAGAAGGATTATTTCAAGAATCTTTTAAATGAGAAAGCACCCGAGAAATCATCTCTTCTCAGCACAGAGATTGTAAATGAAATGCTTGCTGCCAAGGATAATACTGTCAGCTTTGGAGATATTCTGAAGGAAGCCGGCTTTACAACTTCAAATAAACTTGACTATGTTCTCCTCAATACTGATGATCCTCTGAACGAGGTAGGAACAAGGAATGATGTGATTTACTTCGATAATTCGATGGAATTCAACGAAACACGTTCATATCTAAGATTTGTTGATCCTGCTACTAAACAAAGCATAGAAAAGAACGGAGCACCTAAGGTTGATGCATTCAGCTACATTGACGTAACACAGCGTGGAGAATTTAAAAATGCTTATGCTAACCAGATTATACTGCAGTGCGATGATAAGACGCCATGCCTGATTGACTGCGAGCGACTCTTCGTATATGACAGTACAGAGGGCCTTGATACCTGTGGACACTCTATGTTCACTGAAAGACACAATATAAAGGCTCCGACTTCTGACGAAGAAGGTTACACCGGTGATGTTGTATGTTTGAAGTGTGGAAAAACTATCGAAACAGGTACTTCAATTCCAAAGCTGTTTGGTGGAACACATACACATAATTTCACCGGTGACATCGTAAAGGGCGAAGGCCAGAACGTGGGCAAGCATGCATATAAGTGTACAGGTTCGAACTGCGAGGCTGTCGGATATATGGATGGTGATACACCAGTCGAAGGCTGGCTGGCTTGCGAGGATAAGAACAATGACAACAAGTGCGACAGCTGCGGACAGGAACTCTCCAATGCCAAAGCGGGCAAGTCTAAGTCTTCAAGCGGTGACAAGTTGAAAGATGTACGCACCGGCGATACTATCAATATCGGACTTTGGCTCATACTGATGCTGGTATCACTTGAGACATTAATTGTTGCGATTATCGTAAAGAGAAGAAGAAAGCACAATACAGACTAATATCAATTCTGTCGACAATTATTGATCCTATATAAATCTTTTATATAACTTTTTATGCACTCGTTTCTTTATACGTAACTCTTGTCCAGTCGCAGTACCGTAGTTTGCATATTTATGCATCCATATTCCTCGGCAAGCGGACACATCTGATAATTCTCCTGATGATTTTTGTACGTTGTTTGCAAGTGTATGAGTCTCCATTGACCAAAATCGAACCTGTCCTCATCCGCAACCTTGCGAAATTCGTTAATCGGTGGGTTTATGCCCAATACATTGTGAATAATTATGCAAAATAATCGAGGTTTCCTGCATGTTAATCTGATTTCGCAGAAGGGTGAGAGCCGGCTTTGGTAATAGAAGGGAGGTTTTGGTGCAAACAGCGTACAAAAAACAGCATGAAAAAACCTTGGAACATTGCTATTCCAAGGTTTTCTTTGGTGGACGATCAGGGGCTCGAACCCTGGACACCCTGATTAAGAGTGAGCCTCACGGCTCAACGGAAAGCCTTGCTTTCCGGATTCCTTATATACCAACATATAGAAGAATTCTTTTATTTATGAACGCTTGATTTTTAAGATGTCTGCACATTTGATTCTGCAAATACGCAAATAAAGACTACACTTAATGATAACAATATGTCAAGACACATATAAGCATCATGATTATTGAAACTCGGGAGGAAAAAGACGACATATTATTACGTGATTTAACGAGAAATAACGTGAATTTATTACAATAGAGAAAATACAACGAGAAATATAAAGAATTAACGTGATTGAACGTGTTTATAAGGCAAGAGAGAGTTATGAGTAGCACCTAAATAGGTGCGTTAGTTTTTAAGACAACGTCCCGGTAATGCGGGGGAGATGACAACTTACGGTAAATGCCCGCATTAACGAGAAAAATATAGATTTTGAATAGAGGTAACGTACCGTTTCTACCTTTTGCGGCGAAATTGTTGCACGTCAAAACAAACGGGACGTTGATGTTTTCAAAAAGAATACAGGTAAGTTCCCGCTTTTAGGGATAGTTTTAGATGGAAGTTTTGGCTATGAGAGTTCCTAATAATTATCTCTTGAACAAACTTCTAGTAAGATTGATGTCATCGTTATCAATCTTTTGAATGCCGAGTAAATCCATGTTATTCTTACCTATGAAGCCAAGTGCGGCTTCGTAGGGAGATTGGTTATTCAGGCATAGACGAGGAATGCTGTTTATGTGTGAAGCAAGAAGAGTGGCATCATCTTGCGAGATTCCGGCGAAAGAAGTTCCCTTAGGAAGAACATATCGAATGTATTCGTGGTTCTTCTCAAGACTTCCTTTCTGCCAGGAACAATTAGGATCACAGTAAAACACACTGGATAACCTTTCTCCTGACCTAGCACAGATTTCAATGCTCTCTGGGTCAGAGAATTCACTGCCGTTATCCGCAAGAATAACTTCGAACAAGCGTGAGAACTCAAATATACCCAAGAGCTTTTTTAGTATTTCGAATACTTGAAGAACGTAGATAGACTTCTTGTATGGAAGAACATAAATGAGCATTAGGTTGTAATTACGGAAAAGCATGGTGAGAAAACACTTGCCACCTTTACCACCTTGAGTTCCAATGACTGTGTCTATTTCAACAATAGAAGCCATAGGATTATGTTCCATGTAATCCTTGAAATCTGAATAGAATCGCCCTAGCTTGTAAGCTCGATCCTTGGGTCTTACCGCTGTGTAGTCATATTCCTTCTTCACCCGGTAGCGAACCTTGCGAGCCAGGTCAATGTTCTTAACATTGAGAAGTCCAATATCTACATATCTGTAAAAGGTAGACTTAGAAATCGGAAGAAGCTCGGGATGAGCGGCGAATACGTGGTTAACACTGTGGTGTTTTTCAATCATCAGTGGTGCAATTACATCGTTAATCGCAGCGACCTGATCCTTGGTGATCTTCAGATGTGCACGCTCCCTTCGAAGAGTAATCTCGTACTCACTGTGTGCAATAGCAGCATCGTAGCGATATTGAGTCTTACGACAGTTGTCCTTAGAAGGACAACCATTGCATACATAGGGAGCTTTGGAGGTCTTAGGGCAATCAGGATCTTTCTTAACACGAGCAGGTCTAAGAACGCGATGCTTATACACTTCCTTGGCAATACACCTACGGTCTTTGTCAAGACGAAAGCTGATTGAAGTAAACGTGTGATTCAGATTAAGGAATTCCTGAATTACAAAACGATCTTCATAGGTTAAATGTTTGTGTTTTGGGGTACTCATAGTAGTCACCGTCCTTTCTGAAAGCTCATAGCCAAAACACAATGAAATGATAACAAAAAACGAGCCCCTAGTTTATTCTCAAACTAAGAGCCCGCTGAAGTTAGAACGGTACGTTACATAAATAATTTACACACCTAAATAGGTGCTCGTTACTGTCGGTTTTTGTCGTTAAAACATTGTTCAAATCCATTGTGGGGGGGTGCCGAGACCTTTACAATTTACTTGTAAAACTATGTCATAACCCCCCCCCGATATATATGACATTTAGATAAATTAGAACAGAAAGGAAGGAATATATGAAAAAGAAGTTATTTAGCATCTTGCTTTCGCTCGCAATGGTGGTAACAATGATGCCAATGGCAACAATGACCGCGTTTGCGGAAGTAACCAAGCCCGATGACGCAAGTTGGCTTGTTAATGAAGGCGACAATCATGTGTGGTATCAGCTGGAAGATACGAATTCTGATACGAAAGTCGACAAACTCACCATCGGTGGCGAGGGTGCGATGCCAGATTATACAAATAATGTACTAATAAGACCGTGGCACGGGAAAAACGATATTACTAGTGTCATCATTGAGCCAGGTGTGACGAGTGTTGGCGATAGAGCATTTCAACAACTATTTAATCTTATATCAGTATCTTTTCCTGCGGGCTTATCATCCATCGGCGAGAATGCATTTAGTCAGTGTTCAAGCCTTGAATCGATTACAATTCCTAATACAGTAACGACAATCGATAAATATGCGTTTAATATGTGTGAAAAGCTACAGAGCGTGGCATTTCTAAATGAATCACAGCTCTCAAATATCGGCAATGGGGGTTTTTATGAGTGTTCAAGCCTTGAATCGATTACAATTCCTAATACGGTAACTACGATCGGTGAAAGCGCATTTGAAGGATGTACAAAACTTGCACCGGTTGATCTTCCTAGCAACTTAACGGCAATAAGTAAACGAGTATTTTATAGCTGCTCAAGCCTTGTGTCGATTACGATTCCAGAGAAAGTAACGACGATTGGTGAAAGCGCATTTCAAAGTTGTATAAAACTTGAATCGGTTACAATTCTCGGGGATATAACAGAAATCAATGAAAATGCATTTAATAGTTGTGCATCCTCCGCAACTGCGGTTTTTAAAGCAACTGCTCCACCAACAATAGCAAGAAGGGCTCTCGGTAACATCAAAACGGTTTATGTACCGCATGGATGCAAAACTGGATACAAGACAGCTTGGGATGGATACTACTATGGCGACATAATAGATGGATATGAGGTTATGATTGGTGAGCTAGCCAACGGCAAAATTACGGCAAATCCAACATATGTTGATGCTATAGGATATGTAGCCAATACGAAGGACATCACCCTTACTGTTACCCCGAACGATGGCTATCAGCTTAAAGCCGGCAGTTTAAATGTAACTTATAATACAGATCAGACTTTTACTCCAACGGCTACACAGGCTGCGGGAGAATACACATTCAAGATGCCTGCAGCAGATGTCACTGTTACGGCGGAGTTTTCTGTTGCCAAGAGCGACCAGACAGCACCTACAAAGGGCGAAGGCTATACAGTAGACCGTGAGAATGGTAAAGTTATTCCGAAAGCTGGATATGAGATTCGTGCTAAGATTGGCATGTTTGCCGCAAAGGAACTGCCTCTCCGCTATGATGTTCCATACTTTGTAAGAAAAGCGGGAACTGATACACTGAATCCGTCACCTGAAACGGAATTCACTGTAAGTGAATATTTTGCAATAACTAACTTCGCACCTAAGAAGTTCGCATCCAAGAATCACGGGTATGTAACTGTAAAAGAAAGTGCAGAAGAAGATGAATTAGTAAAGATTTTCGTTCATCCAAATAAGGGTTATGAACTTGATAAGCTTGCGGTAGTTCGCAAGGACAAGAAGTTCGTATTCGTAAAGAACAATTGGTTCAAGATGCCAGCACAGGATGTAACTGTATTTGCAACATTCAAGGCAGTCGAGACTCCAACTCCAACACCAACTCCAGACCCAACGCCAACAGACAAGGAAAAGTTTGAGGCATACAAGACAACTGCAAAGGAAGCGTG
>JAZUDV010000024.1:0-5671 GCA_045639825.1 Anaerovoracaceae bacterium | reverse complement strand
CACATGCAAAAGACAATCACTCAAGACGTGGTCTTTTAAAGATGGTAGGTCACAGAAGAAATCTTTTAGCATATCTTAAAGAAAAGGACATTGAGCGTTACAGAACACTTATCGCTCGTCTTAACTTAAGAAAATAGTTATCATTTTGAAGGCTGGGCAGGGGCTCAGCCTTCGTTTTTATAGTTATGGTAGTTAGGGAAAGAAAAAGGAAGTAGTAATAATGGGTAGATTTACAGATTACAGAACTTTTAGAACAGCAGTCGGTGGAAAGCTTTTAGAGCTTGAAATCGGAAAAGTTTGTGAACAGGCTAACGGACAAGTTATGGTTCGTTATGGTGAAACAGTTGTTAACTGTACAGCATGCATGAGCAAGACTCAGCGCCCTGGAATTGACTTTTTCCCACTTTCCTGCGACTACGAAGAAAAGATGTATGCAGTTGGTAGAATCCCTGGTGGATTCTTAAGAAGAGAAGGAAAACTCTCTGACAATGCAATTCTTCGTTCAAGACTTATGGACAGACCACTTCGTCCACTGTTCCCAAAGGGATTTTTCAATGACGTTCAGATCGTTGCAACAGTAATGAGTAATGATCTTGACCACAGTAGCGAATTCTGCGCTATGGTCGGCAGCTCAGTTGCAATCGCAATTTCAGATATTCCATGGGATGGCCCAACTGCAGGCGTAGTTGTTGGTAAAGTTGATGGCGAGTTTGTTATCAACCCAACATTTGAGCAGAGACAGGTTTCAGACTTGAACTTAACAGTTTGCGGAACAGAAGATGCCATCATGATGGTAGAAGCAGGCGCTAACGAGCTCCCTGAGGATGAGATGCTCGAGGCAATCCTGTTCGGACATGAAGAGATTAAGAACATCTGCAGATTCATTAAGGAAGTAGTTGCAGAATGTGGTAAAGAGAAGCAGGATTACGTTGTATTCAAGGCCGGCGAAGATGTTGACGCAGCTGTTAGAGAGTATGCAACTCAGAAGATGGTTGATGCTATCTACACTGTTGACAAGCAGGAAAGATTGGCTAATATGGATGCAGTTATCGACGAGACCAAGGAACATTTCGCTGAGGAATTCGAAGAGAGAATGGCCGAGGTTGACGAGGTACTGTACAACATCAAGAAAGAAGAAGTTAGAACAAGAATCCTCGAAGAAGGTGTTCGTCCGGACAACAGAGGACTTACAGAAGTCAGACCTCTCTTCAGTGAGACAGGCTTCCTGCCAAGAACTCATGGTACAGGACTGTTCAAGAGAGGACAGACTCAGGTTCTGTCAATTTGTACACTGGCTCCACTCAGTGAAGCACAGTATCTTGCCGGAATTGATTCTGACGTAACTCGCAAGAGATATATGCATCAGTATAACTTCCCTGGCTACTGCACAGGCGAAGCTAAGCCATCAAGATCACCCGGACGTCGTGAGATCGGACATGGTGCACTTGCAGAGAGAGCTCTTCTCCCTGTAATTCCGAGTGAAGAGGAATTCCCATATGCTATCAGAGTCGTATCCGAAGTTCTGTCATCAAACGGTTCTTCATCAATGGCATCAACATGCGGTTCATGCCTGGCTCTTATGGATGCAGGTGTTCCTATTAAGAAGCCTGTTTCCGGTATCGCAATGGGACTTATTGAAGGATTTAACGAGGATGGTTCATCCAAGTTCGCTATTCTTTCAGATATCCAGGGAATGGAAGACTTCCTCGGAGATATGGACTTCAAGGTAACAGGTACACCTGATGGTGTAACTGCTCTGCAGATGGATATCAAGGTTCATGGTCTGAACAGAGAGATCTTAAAGCAGGCTCTCGATCAGGCTAAAATCGGAAGAGCACATATCCTTGAGAATATGCTAGAAGAGATTGCTGAGCCACGTGCTGAGCTGTCACCATATGCTCCAAGATGCATCAGCATGAGAGTTGATCCTGACAAGGTTAGAATCGTTATCGGACCTGGAGGAAAGACTGTTAACAGAATTATTGATGAGACCGGCGTTAAGATTGATATTTCAGACGAGGATGTTGGACTCATTACTATTTACTCAACAGATCAGGAGAGCGCAGAGGCTGCTAAGAGAGAGATCGAGATTCTTACTAAGGACGTTGAAGTAGGCGAGACTTACGAGGGCGAAGTTAAGAGAATCATGAACTTTGGCGCATTTATTGAGATCCTGCCTGGCAAGGAAGGACTCCTGCATATCTCCAAGATGGCTAAGCACAGAGTTGAGAAGGTTGAAGATGTTATGAATATCGGCGACAAGGTTACTGTTAAGGTAACTGAGATTGATAGCCAGAACAGAATTAACCTTTCAAGGAAAGAGATTGCTGAAGACTAATTTCGATTAGGAGGCATAGCTATGCTCAAGCAGATCATTGCTTCCTTGATTCTGGATAGCGGGATAGAAACCGAAATAGATGAACAGACATCTCTTTATCCGCCCAAGGATCTCAATCCTATACAGTTCGGTTGCATACTGAATGGCAAAGTAGATGAGAGAGATGTTATTTCAGGATTCTATTATCTGGCTCAGAAAGGGTATATGATAATTACGGAGTATGAGTTACAGCACTTTGAGTTCACGCCTGTAACTCCTCCCGTTGATGAATCAGAGGAAATCAAACTGCTATATAAAGCAATATTCGGTCCTGAGAACAAGACCGTAAAATTGTCTGACTGCAGAGAGCGACTTGTCAGAACGATACCAAGAGTCGAGCATCGGACTATAACATCTATTAATAAGATGAAGAATCGTGAGCTTGTCGATATTACAGCACAGGCCCGCGAATTTCGCAGCATGCTGATTCGTACCAAGGGCAACAAGGCAGCAGGTCTTCTTGCTGAAGACGAGAACTATATTTATACAGTTCTGCCTTTTGCTTATGAATTGGCAATTACAGCTAAACTGGCAAGTAACTTTAAAATTGTGAACTTAGCGCAACCAACATGGTATCGACCTTACGGTGTAGAAGACAATTATGTGTTTGATGTTGTAGTTTACAATTCGATGCTGCGTAATCTTCCTGAAGAGTTAAAAAATACAGTTTTTGAAGAGATCAATATCAGAGCGAGAATGGGATTGTAATGTTACTTAATAATTGTGATTACAAACAGAATAGAGAAATCAGCTGGATTAATTACAGCGCGAGAATTCTCGAAGAGGCTCGTGACAAGGCGGTGCCTGTTCTTGAACGTTTTTCTTATATTGCTAGTTTTATGAGCAATGTTGAGGCTTATCTCAGAATGAAGCCGGGACAGCTTCTTGGTGAAGCTAATTATGAGGGCGATGCAGTTGCACCGGGCTCTGAGATGTCTCCTGAACAGATTGATTCGCTTTATGAAGATATTCAGACTTTAATTGCGAAGAAGGATAGTGTACATATTATCACTGAAACCGATCTGGAGAAGGCAGGAGTTAAGAAAGTCGAAATGCTTGATCTTCTTCCTGAATATCTTGAGATTGTTGACAAGGTTTATAATGAGGAAGTTAAGGATAAGCTCAAGACTCATATTATTTCAGACAATGAGGACCTTCCGATATTCGCACAGGACAAGCCTTATCTTGTTGCCAGATTAATATATGGTGACAAGATTCAGTATGGCGTAATTGATATCCCTAAAGACATTCCTAAGGTGATTATGTTAGATGAAGGTATGCCTTTCATCAATAATGTCGGACTGAATGCTGCCGGACTTAAGATTACCAGAAAAGAGTATTTCAGCCAGCCTTGTCTATACATCCTTGTTGAAGATGTAATCAAGATGCATGCGCCTGAATTCTTCGAACCATTTGAAATGGCTGAACTTCATACATTCAGCTTGGCGGTAAGCGATAATCCTGACACGAATACTCTGATGGTTGATGGAGATATCAGTAAGGATCTTTACAAGTATATGCTTAACAAATTCCTTATCTACGATACTCAGACTTTCAGAACCAATCATATTGATTACAGCTACATTCATGAACTTAAGTCCAAGCTCCCTGCATGGAACAGGGAGAGACTCTGCTGGACTAAGGAAGATGCGTTTAATCAGCTCAAATTAGGATACGGTTCTGTTATTGACAGGCTTAAGAGAAGAGATATCTTGCTCTGCTATCCATATGACAGCATGGATCCTTTGTTTAAGCTCTTGGATGAATGTTCCCTTGATGAGAGAGTTGCTGAAGTAAGAATGACAATTCGCAGCCTTTCATCCCATCCATCTATTCTTGACTATCTTAAGCAGATTTCTAATGATGGTCATACGGTTACTGTTATAATGGATGAAGACATTCATTATAATGCTAAATGGGATATTGACTGGGCAGAAGAATTAAGATTGAACGGTGTGAATGTAGTATATGCCGATAAGAGATTCAAGCTTCATACATCTATGCTCCAGGTTGTCTTTGTTGAGAATGGTGCAACAAGATACGTTACACACTTTACAACGGGTGACTTTGACGAAGACAAGGCATCTAAGTTTACTGATTTTGCTTTGTTCACATTGGATAATAGAATAGGCGTATCTGCTGATAATCTGTGGCATGATATGTTGGAAGGCAGGATTGGCAGCTATTCCAATCTCTTGACTTCACCACTTGATTTCAAACGCAATATAATTGAGTTCATTAGGGCTGAGGCAGAAAAAGGTGCAGAAGGCAGAATTTTCATCAAGATTAACGGCCTGACAGACGGAGATATTATTGATGAGATTAAGGCTGCTTCTGTTGCCGGCTGCAAGATTAGATTGATTGTTAACGGAACATGCTGCTTGTTGCCTGGAATTGCAGATGCCACTGACAATATTGATATCGTGAATGTCGTTGGAAGATACATTGAGCATTCAAGAGTTTATATATTCGGCAAGGATGATCATGAGGCAGTTTTCATTTCATCAGCTGATATCATGACAAGAAACTTAAACAGAAATATTGAGTTCGCTTGTCCGATATACAATCCTGAACTAAGAAAACGTATCAAGACCATTATGTATCTGAACTATGTAGATAACGTAAAGGGTAGACAGCTCTGCAGTGATGGTAAATTACATCGTAAATTTAACGGAGATAAAAAGATTAACAGCCAGGAAATGCTAATGGGCTAAATGCTAACGTCATGCTAACGTCATACCGGGCTTAATGTTGACATTGCATCATCAATGTCAACGTTAAGCCCGGGATAAGATTGACATAAAAACACGGAGGTTTAATCCTCCGTGTCTTTATCTTTATGAGGGAAGAAGAGGACTTTGTCTTCTTCTTTTTCTTGTTCATCGGAATTCTCGTCGGTAGTAAAGGTGGTACTGCTCTGATTCATCATCTTTACAAATTTCTGGAACAAGGAATACAGACCTTCGGCAAACCTGTCTCCGGCCTCATTTATTTCCTTCTTATTCTTGATTATAGTGTATATCAAAACTGATACACAGAGGATAACCCCCAGAATAATCAGCGGCATCTGAGCCTCCTTAATTTATATCTTGTACTTTATTGTATACTATTGATTTTTAGCCGTCAATATTACATCAAAATCATACAAAAATCGTTGAAATTGTGGTATTATCATTATGTATGTAAAGATGGCTTTTTGTGTGCAAAAAATTACCGTTTTAAGCCTCAAAATCATCACAAATACACTATAAAATAATGTTACATTTGGAGGACACAAATGGAAAAAAAGAAAGC
>JAZUDV010000023.1:0-5214 GCA_045639825.1 Anaerovoracaceae bacterium | reverse complement strand
TACTTAATAACGAAGTTAACAATCTTGTTAGGTACAACGATTGTCTTAACAATTGTCTTTCCTTCGAGTTCTCCCTTAATCTTATCGAGGTTCTTAGCAGCCTCCTCGATTACCTCCTTGTCTGAATTATTAGGCATTGTGAGTTTATCCTTCAGCTTTCCGTTAATCTGAACGATAACCTCTACCTCATCCTGGACAAGAGCCTTCTCATCATACTTAGGCCATGCAGCCTTATACAGTCTGTCACTGTGGCCTAGCTGCTCCCAGAGTTCCTCTGTCAGATGTGGAACAAATGGATTAGCTACGATAACGAGACAGTTTATTGCTTTATCAAACAGTGGCAGATTCATCTCTGCATTCTGCTTGTACTTGTACATTTCATTTACTAACTCCATGATGCTGGCAATGGCAGTATTAAAGTTGAATCTGCCGCCTGCGTCCTCTCCAACCTTCTTGATTGTAGAGTTAATCATGAGGTTAAGGCTCTTATCATCAGCATTATTAATTGTTATTGTATCGGAAACTTCTTGGTCTCCTCTGATTTCGTTAATGTACTCGAATACCAGTCTGTACATTCTGTTGAGGAATCTGTAACTTCCTTCAACTCCTGCATCAGACCATTCAAGTTCTTTTTCAGGTGGTGCTGCGAAGAGGATAAAGAGTCTTGCAGTGTCAGCACCATACTTATCCTGAATTTCCTTAGGACTTACAACGTTACCAAGAGACTTGGACATCTTGGCAACAACGTAATTATTGTCCTTATCATAGTAACCCTTAGTTACCATTCCCTGTGTTAAGAGATTCTTAAACGGCTCCTGTGCATCGCAGAGTCCGAGATCGTGCATAACCATCTGGAAGAATCTTGCATACATCAGGTGAAGAATAGCATGCTCTACACCACCGATGTACTGGTCAACGTTCATCCAGTAATTAACCTTCTTAGGATCAAATACAGCCTCATCATTACGAGCATCGCAGTATCTCAGGAAATACCATGATGAATCAAGGAATGTATCCATTGTATCGATTTCACGCTCAGCCTCACCACCGCAATTAGGGCAAGTGCACTTTCTGAATGTCTTGGAAGTTGTGAGTGGTGAATCACCCTTGCCTGTGAACTCAACATCGGTTGGCAGCAGAACAGGCAGATTCTTCTCATCTTCAGGTACCCATCCGCACTTATCGCAGTGGATCATAGGAATTGGAGTACCCCAATATCTCTGGCGGCTGATAAGCCAGTCTCTCAGCTTGTAATTTACAGTCCTCTTGCCGAGATCCTTGGATTCGAGATCAGCGATAATCTTCTTGATGGCATCCTTGTTGTTCATGCCATCATATTCGCCTGAATTGATCATTGTACCCTCAGCTGCAGCAGCTTCAGTAAGGTTATTGAGATCAACATCAGGAACATTTACTACAGGAATAATATCCAGGTTAAACTTCTTGGCAAAATCAAAGTCTCTCTGGTCGTGAGCAGGAACGGCCATGATGGCACCTGTTCCATAGTCCATCATTACGTAGTCAGAAATATATATCGGAACCTTCTTGCCGTTTACAGGATTAACAGCATAATGACCGATAAATTCTCCTGTCTTCTCCTTAGTAAGAGATGTTCTCTCGATCTCACTCTTGTGAGCACACTCTTCAACATATGCACTTACAGCAGCTTCATACTCAGTGCCAGAAGTAAGTTCCTTAACATATGGATGTTCAGGTGACATTACCATGTATGTAACACCATAAAGAGTATCAGGACGAGTTGTATAAACTATCAGTTCCTTACCTGTTCCATCAATTGTGAACTTAACTTCAGCTCCCTCGGATCTGCCAATCCAATTCTTCTGCATTGTCTTAACCTTATCAGGCCATCCCGGAAGTGTATCGAGGTTCTCAAGCAGTCTGTCAGCATAATCAGTAATCTTGAGATACCACTGGCTGAGGTGCTTCTTAGTAACAGGAGTCTTACATCTCTCGCAGCAACCATCTACTACCTGCTCATTGGCAAGTACAGTCTGGCAGTCAGGACACCAGTTAACAGGATTGTCCTTCTTATAAGCAAGACCCTTCTTATAGAACTGAATAAAGATCCACTGCATCCACTTGTAATAATCAGGCTTGCAAGTAGCAACTTCTCTGTTCCAATCATATGATAGACCGAGAGTATTCAGTTGATCATGCATATCATTGATATTGGAATTAGTCCATGTGAAAGGATGAATTCCGTTCTTGATTGCAGCATTCTCTGCAGGAAGACCGAAAGAGTCCCAACCCATAGGATGGATAACATTAAATCCTTCCATTTTCTTGAATCTGGCAATTACATCACCGATTGAATAATTTCTTACATGACCCATGTGAAGTTTGCCTGAAGGATATGGGAACATTTCGAGTACATAGTACTTTTCTTTGTCATAATCCTCAGTTGTCTTGAAGGCCTGCTCTTCGGACCAGATCTTCTGCCACTTACTCTCGATGGCTTTGAAATCATACCTATCCTGCATTTGTTTACTCCTTGTATGTATAATTATTAATATGTTTTACTCAAAAATGGTTGTTTCACAGTCTCCCCAGAGCTTCTCAAGAGAATATTTATCTCTGGTATCGCTGGTAAACAGATTAACGATAACATCTCCACCGTCAACCAGAATCCATCCTGAATCCGGACGTCCTTCATTGTTCTTAGGAACTATTTCCAGCTCTGCAAACTTGTCCTTAACATCATCTGCAAGCGCTCCAAGCTGTCTTTCGGAGCCAGCCGTTGCATTTACGAAATAATCTGCAAATGCTGACTTCTCAGCTATATCAATTACCTTAATATCTCTGGCTTTTCTATCGCTCAGGAGTTTGGCAATAGTCATCATTACTTCTTTATTATCCATTATTCTACCTTCAGTCTTTCTTTAATATACTCTCTTGCATCAAGAGTATCCTCATCTATTTCATTACCCTTCTCCATTATCATCTGAACAGCAAAATTCATAATGTGAAGGCATGCAAGATCAAGATTGTGTCTTGCTTCATCCTGTAACTGCTTGAGTTCAGGATAATTTCGGTTTTCTTCAATCGCATCAGCAACATAAACGATTTCTTCAAGAAGAGACATTTCGACTCTTCCCGTTGTATGGCTTCTGACAGCATTAAGAATATCTTCATCAACTACGCCATACTCATGCTCAAGAATAGCAGCTGCAATCTTGGAATGAGCCAGTGCAGGATTATCCATATATTTCCTGTCGAGATCATACTTCTTAATGCACAGATTGGTAGTATGCTTGTCAAAACACTTGGCAATATCATGATATCTGCCAGCAAAAGCAGCCTTCTCGACGTCTGCACCATATATCTCAGCGAGCTCGGTAGCCATCTTCTCGACACCGAGAGAATGTTCATATCTTGATGGCTTGAGATTATCCTGCATGAATTTCTCAAGTTCTTCTCTATTTGTACAAGTTATGCTCAACTATATACTCCTCTACTTCAGGAAGCACCATATCACTAATAGGCTTACCTTCACTAACATTGTTCCTGATATGAGTTGAAGAAATATCAATCGGAGGAAAGTCCAGTACATATATAAGGGTTCCGTATTTCTCTCTGAATTCCTTGATTTTATCCATTCCGTCATGATCATCAGAGCCGGGTCTTCTGCCTGTGACAAGGGTAATGTTCCTTAATAATTCCTCACCCTTGTACCATGTGTCGATCTCAAGCAGTGAATCCCATCCGCACAGAAAATGCAGTTCGCCATCAAGGTGATCCATGAAATAGGAAACAGTCTCATATGTATATGAAGGACCGCCTTTCTTTACCTCAACATCCGATACCCTAAATGATTTATCATAGTGAAGAATTCGTTCTACCATCTCAAGGCGCTGTTCGCCGGGAGTAGTTTTGCGTCCTTGCTTGAACGGGTTGACGAAAGTCGGAACGAAATACAACTCATCAAGATCAAGTTCTCTTGTAGCGTAATATGCGAGTGATACATGTGCTCTATGAATGGGATCAAAGGATCCGCCATATATAGCATATTTAAAATCACTATGATGTCTTTTTAGCATTATTACTTCTCTTTAACTACTTCGATTCCGAGTTCGTCTAACTGACCTTCGCCTGCAACAGCCGGTGCTTCACATACAGGGCATTCAGCATTCTGATTCTTAGGGAATGCGATAACCTCTCTGATGCTCTTCTCACCGAGCAGTAGCATTACCATTCTGTCAAGACCATAAGCAAGGCCGGCATGTGGTGGTGCACCATACTTAAATGCTTCAATAAGGAAGCCAAACTTCTCCTGACATTCCTCATCAGTAAGTCCGAGAGCTCTGAACATTCTTGCCTGAAGATCTTTGTCGTGAATTCTTACAGAGCCTCCGCCCAGCTCAACACCGTTAAGAACGATGTCGTAAGCATTAGCATTAAGACCGAGAATATCATTATCAAGCTTGTCCAGTTCGTCCAGTTTTGGCTGTGTGAACGGATGGTGCATTGCCTTCATATTTCCCTCTTCGTCCATCTCGAACATCGGGAAGTCAACAACCCAAAGGAAGTTGAACTGATTATCATCAAGCAGTCCCATTAGTCCTGCAATATGTCTTCTTAAGAATCCCAATGAATCGTATGTAACCTTAGCTGTTCCGCTAACGATAAAGATGATGTCGCCTTCTTTACCGTTCATTTTGTCGAATACAGCCTTGAGCTCGGATTCTTCGAAAAATTTGCTTACTGATGAGTTAATTCCTGTATCATCCCACTTGATCCAAACAAGACCCTTGGCGCCGTAGCTCTTAACGTCGTTAACGAGCTTGTCAATCTTCTTTCTTGAGAATTCCTCAGCTCCGCCAGGTACGCAGATACCTCTGATATCCCCACCTTCAGCAAGAACGTTAGTGAAAACTTCGAATTTGCATCCTGCAAATACATCGTTAAGTTTCTGAAGCTCGATATCGAATCTGGTATCAGGCTTATCTGAACCGTATCTCTCCATTGCCTCAGCGTAAGTCATTCTTGGGAATGGAGTCTGAACATCAATACCCTTTACTTCCTTCATAACTTTCTTGAGGAATCCTTCCTGAACCTCAATACCCTGATCCTCATCAGCGAATGACATCTCAAGGTCAATCTGAGTGAATTCATGCTGTCTGTCAGCTCTAAGGTCCTCATCACGGAAGCACTTAACAATCTGGAAGTATCTGTCAGTTCCTGATACCATCAGCA
>JAZUDV010000022.1:0-3182 GCA_045639825.1 Anaerovoracaceae bacterium | reverse complement strand
ACTTAGGATCGAATCTACCCTCTGCATTCTTAACTGACAGGCACTTCTTGAACTTGATACCACAAGCCTTGCCACTCTTAGTAGTAATCTCAGTCTGTCCCCATCCGGCATTAATCTTAATTCCATCATTCTCGCAAAGTGTTCTGTCTTCTTCGCCCATTGGCATCTCGTCATAAGACTCAAGGCAGTAGAGAGTTACACTATCAGCGCCCTGACGTATAGCTGTACGAGCTGTATCTGCTGCGATATTACCGCCGCCGATAACAACAACATTACCAGCGAGCTTCTCAGGCTTGCCCATATTAACGGATTTGAGATAATCAACTCCAGAAATAACGCCCTTAGCATCATCTCCAGGGATTCCGAGCTTGCCACCGTTCTGGAGACCTACTGCAACGAAGAATCCTTCGTAGCCTTCATCTCTCAGATCCTGGATAGTTTTGTCCTTACCAATCTCAACGCCTGTTGTGAACTGAATGCCCATCTCCTTGAGAATAGCGATTTCAGCATCAACAACTTCCTTCTCGAGACGGAAGTTAGGAATTCCGTTCATCATCATTCCACCGAGCTTGCTCTCTTTCTCGAATACCATTGGTGAGTATCCTTCGATTGCGAGGAAGTAAGCACATGCCAGTCCTGCAGGACCTGATCCGATGATAGCAACCTTCTTGTCGATTGGTTCTCTTGTACAAGAATTGATAGGTGGAACATATCTGTGTTCAGCCTTGAGATCCTGTTCAGCGATGAACTTCTTGATATCATCGATTGCAAGTGGGTCATCAATGCTGTTACGCATACATTCAGCCTCGCAATACTTGTGGCAGATTGAGCCGCAGATTGCAGGGAATGGATTGTCCTTCTTGATGAGCTTTAATGCATCCTGATAACGTCCCTCGCTAGCCATCTTGATATATCCCTGAATAGCGATATGTAACGGACAAGCGGACTTACAAGGTGCTGTTCCTGTAGGCCATGTCTGAATGATACCATTCTCGTTTCTGTAATTCTTATTCCAACGATGCTCTCCCCATGATGTATCATCAGGCAGCTCCATCTTAGGATATACAACCGGGCCTTCCTTAGTGCAGAGTCTCTGTCCCAGTCTTGTTGCTCCTGCAGGGCAAGTCTCTACGCACTTACCGCAAGCTACGCACTTGTCAGGGTCAACTTCGGCAGTATATGCAGAACGTGACATATTAGGTGTATTAAAGAGCTGTGAAGTTCTCAGAGCGTTACATACACCAATTGCGCAGTTACAGAGACCGAAGATCTTATTCTCGCCATCGATATTAGTAATCTGATGAACGTATCCTCTGTCCTCTGCCTTCTGCAGGATTTCCATTGCTTCATCATAAGTGATGTCGTGACCCATACCTGTCTCACGGCAGTAATCAGCGAAGTCACCTACTCCGATACACCAGTACTGTTCTAGATCTCCGGAGCCCTCACCACGAACTGTCTGCTGTCTACGGCAGGAACAGATTCCTACACCAATCTGACCTTCATATTTCTTCAGCCAGTGTGAGAGATGTTCGATATCCAGTGATTCGCACTCTGCCGGAATAGCCTTCTCAACAGGGATAACGTGCATGCCGATTCCTGCACCACCCGGAGGAACCATCTCAGTAATTCCTGCAAGCGGCAGGAAAGTCATTCTCTCGAAGAAGTCTGCAACCTTAGGGTCCATATCAACAAGACCCGGTCTCATTACCATGATTTCAGCACTTCCCGGAACGAACATGTCGAGAACCCATCTCATCTCGTGATTAGGATTCTTGCCATCGAGGTTCTCCTTGTGGAACTCGATAAGGCCTGCCTGACATGCAGCATCAAGAACAGTCTTCAGATGGTCATCATCATAACCTGTATTCTTCTTGAGCTCTGCAAAAGTCTGAGGTACTCTTCTCTTCATCTTGAGCAGTGTGTCGAGAATGTCATCAATAATCTCCTCACCATACTTGGAAGCAGCATACTTAAGTCCACCGCTGATACCCCAGTATTCAGGAGAGTCCTTGGTAATCTTCTCGAGCTTGAGCATTACCTTAGCTCTGTCAGTGATATTGGCACCGAGCTTAAAAATTTTTTCGTCGCGTGTCATAGTTTTCTCCTCATCCATGCGGATTATCTTCGCAATAATTATCTCACTTAGATATTACCAAATTAAACCGGTCTTAACAACAAACAAAGCTTTTTCTCTTGTGTATTATTTAGATACTTTGATTGTATCTAACTGATGAGATTTGCTACAATGATACCAATATAAATTATAGTTTCAGGGATGTCCCCTAGTACGCTTTGTTTTACTATAGGATCGTCCCCATTCAAGGAGGCGCACATGGATATTAAGCAGTTGAAACAAACCGCGAAAGAATTGCGCCTGACTGTTATCGATGTAATGAAATGGTCAGGCGGAGCGCATGTTGGCGGATCTCTGTCATGCATGGATCTTCTGACAGCTTTATATTTCAAATTCCTCAAGATTGATCCCGAGAACCCTGATTGGGAAGATAGAGACAGATTCATCCTGTCCAAGGGTCATGCAGCTGCAGGATACATTCCTGTTTTGGCTAAGAGAGGATACTTCCCTGAAGAGCAGCTGAAGAGTTTTAACCATTTCGGCAGCCCATTCGCAATGCACCCTGATACCAACAAGGTAATCGGCTGTGATGCTTCCGCAGGCTCACTCGGACACGGACTTCCAATGGCACTCGGCATGGCACTCGGATTCCGTCAGCAGGGCAAGGACAACAAGGTTGTCTGCATCATGGGAGACGGAGAATGCCAGGAAGGTTCAGTATGGGAAGCTGCTATGGCTATCTCCCACTTCAAGGCTAGTAACGTCATCACAATCGTTGACCGTAACCACGCTCAGATTGACGGAACTACTGAGGAAGTAATGGCACTCGAGCCATTCGCAGACAAATGGGCAGCATTTGGCTTTGATGTAATTGCTATCGATGGTAACGACATGCAGCAGGTATGCGATGCACTCGAGAAGGCATGGGCAGTTGGAGATGGACAGAAGCCTGTATTCATCCTTGCTGACACTATCAAGGGCAAGGGCGTTGACTTCATGGAAGGCAATGTACCTTATCATTACTGTAACGGAACTGATGAAGTCTGCAAGAAGGCTAAGGCTTCAATCATGAAGATGGAGGTGTAATCATGGCTGATGTTAATAC
>JAZUDV010000021.1:0-14696 GCA_045639825.1 Anaerovoracaceae bacterium | reverse complement strand
GAGTACCTCTTCGGATCCAAGGTTATTAAGCCTTACCAGATTATCTTCTGCGTAGTAGTAGTTATTGGTGCTGTTGCTGAAGTATCCGTTGTTTGGGATATCGCTGATACTCTGAACGGATTCATGGCACTGCCTAACTTAGTAGCTCTGCTCGTGCTCTCACCAGTTTGTATCGGACTTGCTAAGGAGTACTTCGCAGGCGTTAAGGCTGAGAAGAAGTAATCACATTTAGTGGTCACACAATACGTTTTTCTGGATTAAATAGAAATTCACAAACTAAATCCGGTAGCCATCAGGCTACCGGATTTTTCATGTCAATATCATCCCGGGCTTGATGTTGGCATTATTATTAGTATCCAGGGTGGCGTATGGCGTGCAACACGAAGAAAAGAGCACACCGACTTTAACATCGATGTGCTCTGTATTTATTGTTCAAAGGCTGTCCCCAATTAGCCGTTTGGCTAAAATGGGTTGACCCGCATTAGCCTTGTAGAAGCTCTCTTGCTTCTGATGTCAGCGGAATAAGGTCGCTCTGATCTGCGAGATTGATATCAAATTTACGGTTAAGTGCTGCGAAGTGCTGCAGTCCGAATGCGATACGCTTTAAGTATGAATAAACTCCGATTGCTCCGGTTGAGAATTCATCGGCTGCGTCGCCATACAATCCTCTCAGCTCAGGAAGATCTACGAAAACTTCATCCTTAGTTGAGCCGTATTTGGTGATATGAGCAGGTGCTTTACCTGACTCGAGCAGTTCGCCAATCTTCTTGCCGTTCATAGCAGCTGCCATTGAAGATCGACAGAGTCCTACATACTGAATATATGGAGCGCCAAGAGCAAGTGCCTTGTATACCTGATCCTCAGTTGCAAATCCGCCTGTAATAGTAATTGCAGGAAGCTTCAATCCTTCATTCTCAAGCTGCTTGCAGATTGGCAACAGTTTGGACTCAGTAAGAACTGCAGGATAGCCCCACTCATTCATCATTTTGCATGGGCTGTATCCTGAGCCTCCGCCTGCTCCGTCAAATGTAACCATATCTACGCCACAAGCTGCTGCAATTCTAAGAACCTTCTCCATGTCAGCAACATCGTATCCTGCCATCTTGAAGTATACATTTTCAAGGCCTTTATTCTTGAGGTCAGCGATTCTCTTAGTGAGGTACTCTTCTGTCCACTGTGGGAGTCTTGCATATGTAATGAAATTAGGACATGCATGTTTCTCATATGCAGCCTTAACCTCAGGATCTCTTGGGTCAGGATGTACGATGAATCCCTGCTCCACTTTCTTAAGAGCTTCCTCAATAGTCTTAACTCTATTAGCCGGCTGAGTTCCCTTAGCTGACTGTCCGAATTTGAATTCGATAGCCTTAGCACCGCACTGCTCTACAGCGTACTCAGGCAGACCCTGTGCATCATCTTCAGGATTGCACTGAAGGATAATCTGACCATAACCTCTGTCATACTTGCGAAAAGCATCCAGCATCTCATTCAGTTTCTCGAACTTAACAATCTTGCCATTTTCCATAACAAGATCGGAATCCTTGCTAGGTGAACCCTCTCCGATTACGCAGCTGACTCCGGCCATTGCAGCTCCGCCGAAATAGTCCTTCCAGTTCAGCTTGATCAGTGCAGGCAGGATGATTGGCATAGTCTGCTTGATAGGATTCTCTCTGCCATATTCCTTGTCCAACTTAACATTAAAGATAGTTGCCTGTTCAGTGTCAGCAGCAATTCCCTGTGCGCCGAATACTCTACCATTGATATTGAAGTGAGAGTAATCTATTGGCATCACCTTCTCAGACGCTACCTGATTGGCTCCCGTGTTAGTTGGATATACCGCAAACTCTCCGAGCATTGCCGATACGCCTATTTCGCATGTTCCTACGCAGTCCTCAGTGCAGAATGAACACATTCCGGATGGAGACAGTTTCTTACTTCTCAGAACGGTTTCATTAAAAGCCGCTTCCATTGGTGTCTGATATGACATAACTCTACCTCCTTGTTATAATTCGATTCCAAACTCACTCGGCAGGAATCTTGGGCATACATTTTCTGATGATACAATAACGCTTGATGCAAGTCTTGTTCCTATCTCAACAGCCTCTGCCATAGACTTGCCATATGTCAGGCCAATGGCTACTCCGGAGAAGAAAGCATCTCCTGCCCCTGTTGTATCAGCTACGCTTACCGGCCTTGCCGGGCAGTATCCTGCTTCACCATTCTTGTTGGCATAAACAGCGCCCTTTTCACCCAGTGTAACTACAATAGATGGAATATCCGCATTCTTGATCAGGTCAGGCAATTCCTTGACAAGTTTCTTAGGTTCAACACTTGCAAAGTTCTTAGCAAAGAGGATCTCTGCCTCCTGTTCATTGCAAACGGTACAGTCTATCTGCTGAATAAGATCTCTTCTCTTAGAAGCGATACTCATGTTACTTACTACAGCATAGACAGGCTTGTTATATTTCTCGGCATACTGAAGTGCCAGTTTAATAACATCCTTGTCTATATCTACTTCGACAACGATACTGTCAGCATCTGCGAATATCTCGTCTCCCTTCTCTTCAAGGAGTCTGACAAGAGGCAACATATCAGGACGCTTGGAAACAGAGCCGACAACATCGCCGGTCTCATCGAATACAGCAAGCCACATTCCCAGTCCATCAGGGTCTTCAAGAATGTAGTCGGTATTTACTTTGTGCTTGTTCAGCTTGCTAAGTACAGCCTTGCCCATCTCGCTATCCTCAATCAAGCTGACAAACTTAGGTGCGAGCTCAACATTAGCGATGTCTTCAACAACATTACGGCCAACGCCACCATGTATGATTTCTACTCTTCCTGCATTTCTTCCCTTAGGAATATACACATTGTCAGGGAATCCCTTGATATCCACAAAGCTTGTACCTATTACAACAATTGCCATAACTATTTGTCCTTTCTATATTATAATATGCCTTATTTGCTGAAAGTTGAGTTCGGATCACCCAGTGCCTTCCAGCCAAACCTTTTAATTGATATAAGTACCGACATGATTGTGAATGTTTCGTTGAGCACTCCTGCCCAGGAGCCAACGATGATGTCGTAAACAATATATGCCGGTGAAACTATAAATGCATTGGATATTCTAATTGACCTGGCATTGTTCGTCCACATTCCGATATTGCCGGCAATCAGTCCTATACATGGGAACAAGCCCGGTATTCCCTCCCAGGTGAACACCGTGTTAGCAACAGCCAGAAGGGAGAATATTGCCACCCAGCCCTTCCATTTCACCCATTTCCATTCGTTGTACCTTGCCAGCAATATATTGCGGCAAATCAAGATTATCAGGCTAATACAGCCTGTTACAGCATCAAGCAAATAGAACTGAATACAGAACATGGAACATCCGATTCCCTGAACTATATACAATGCCCTGTTGGACTTGATCTGATAGGAAGCTATGTAGCAGCCTATTCCCAATCCGCCTATTATCTGTGCCAGTACGAAAGTTGTCATTATTCTTTATATAGCGCGAGTGTATTTCTCCAGGAATGCCCTCTCCTCTTCATTAAGATGAGGTGCTATCTTATCATATACACTCTTATGATAATCATTCAGCAGTTTCTTATCTTCAGCAGTCATGATATCCGGATTAACAGCATCCAGATCGAACGGAATAAATGTAATTGGTTCAAAATACATGAACTGCCCATACTCATTATACTCTCCTCTGCAACAAAGGAGCTCGTTCTCGAGACGAATGCCATGTGAGCCTTCAATATATATGCCCGGCTCATCCGTGATAATCATATTCTCATGGAAAGGTTCGCTGTCATGGCTGCTGTATCTCCATCTGAAGCCTATCGGCGCCTCGTGAATATTGAGCAAATATCCCACACCATGTCCTGTTCCATGATTGAAATTCATATTGCGCTCCCAGAATGGCTGTCTTGCTATTATATCAAGATTCATTCCGTTGGCGCCTTCCAGGAACCTGGCATTGGCAAGGCGCAGATTACTCGTTGCAACCACAGTGAAATGATCCTTCATAAGCTGAGGAACTTCACCAAGCGCATAAGTTCTTGTAATATCTGTTGAGCCCTCATAGAATCCGGCACCTGTATCAGTCAGAAAGAGATTGCCCGCCTTAAGTACCACATCAGTCTCAGGTGATGAGGTGTAATGAATAATAGCGGCATGCTCGCCATATGCGGAGATAGGCTCAAAGCTCTGGTGAATATAGTTACCCTGCTCAGCTCTGAGTTCTTCGAGCTTGTCCATTGCACTCATCTCGGAAATCTCAATCTTGTTGTAGTTTTCCTTAATCCACTTCATGAATTTGATGTGGGCAATGCTGTCCTTAATCTGAGCGATTCGAATATTCTCCAGCTCTACATCATTCTTGATTGCTTTCATCAGCACTTCAGGATTACGGGCTTCAACAGTCTTAACCGTATCAGGAATGATTTTGTATAGTGCATAGTTAAGTCTGTCCTTATCAATAAGTGCAACCACATCCTGCCCAAGCTTGGTGACATCTTTATAAATATCGTTATATGGGTGGAAAACTACACCGTCAGCTGTCAACTGCTGCTGTGCCGCCTCGTCAAATTTAGTCTTATCAAAATATAGTTCAACGCTGTCCATTGTGACGATGGCGTAGCTTAACACCATCGGGAAGAAATCTATATCGTTGCCACGAATATTCAGCAGCCACCCGATATCGTCAAGCGTTGTAAGAATATGTACATCAGCACCTGCTGCGTTCATTGCCTCACGCACTCTTGTCAGTTTGCTTGAAACAGTTTCACCGGCATATTTAACATCCAGAAGGAATGCCGGCTCGGTTGAGATGGACGGTCTGTATTTCCATATGTCGTTAACAAGATCTTCAGCGAAAATTACCTTAGTTCCATGTTTCTCAGCTATTTTCTCATATCTCTGCCCTTCACCGACAGATACTGTGCGTCCATCGAATCCCAGAACCATTCCCTCGCTCAGAATGCTGTCAAGATAATCAGTCATCATAGGAACACCGGGTTCTCCCATCTTCATCAGCTCAACCGTAGTTCCTCTGAGTTCAATCTCACCCTGAATAAAGAATCGACCGTCAACCCACAGGTGCGCATCACTCTGTGTAAACACAGCAACGCCGCCCTCACCGGAGAAGCCTGTAATGAACTCTGTGGTCTTAAAATGGGCACCAACAAACTCGCTTTGGTGATAGTCCGCCGTAGGAACGATATAGACATCAATGCCCTTTTCCCTCATTAACTTGTGTAAGCATGCAACTCTGTTTTTAATATCCAAAATCACAACCTCAGATTATTTAGGAACTAATAGCCTACAGCTAATCCGAAAAGAAGAATCGCTGAGGTAAGAATTATATTAAGTATCTGGAATTTAACCGAGTATCTTGCCCATTTACCATAGCTGACATCAGATAATCCCAGTGTTATCAGTAGTGCCGGATTAGTTGGATAGAATACATTACTGAATCCGTCTCCGAATGCATACGCCACGATGCAGAGCTGTGGGCTGATTGAGAAGATCTGAGCAATAGGAACAATCAGCGGTATCAGCAGGAATGCCTTGGCGGAACCTGACGGTATAAAGAAGTTCATTATCAAGCAGATCAGATAGATGAACAGTATCAGTGCCCCCTGTGACATATTCTCCGCAACTCCAACTGTACCATGCAGCATTGTATCGAGAATCTTGGATTCAACCAGAATATATTTAATTGATGAAGCCATCAGTATCATAAGAACAGATGGAGAAATCGACACCAATCCGTTTACGAATGATTTGCCCAGCTCCTTGGCTGTCATTCCGGTAGCCAGAACTGAAACAATGCCTGCCACGAGGAACATCAGTGCAACAATAATCATTGTGTAATCCTGTAGAGCCTTGATGAAGCCGGAACTGATTACTGTAGCAATTCCTATTCCAAGTATTATCGCGAACAACTTCAATCCTTTGTCAAATCTGTCATCCTTAACATATGTGTTTTCAATTCCGTGGGACTCCAAAGGTCTTTCAATCTTCTTGGCATGATGTCTAATGAATCCATACAAGAGCACATAAATGAGCACAAAGGAAACCGCTCTCAGCCACATTCCGCTGAACATAGGAAGGCCTGCCAGGCCCTGTGCTACTCCGATGGTAAAAGGATTGGCAACACCTGCAGCAAATCCGCATCCTGTTGCCAGCAGGGATATTGCTACGCCCGTTACCGAGTCCCAGCCAAGTGCTATCGCAAGAGCAACAACAATAGGTGCCATAGGAACAACTTCTTCGAATGAACCGACCAATGATCCCATTGCCATGAAGAAGAAACACAGCACAGCCATCAGTTTGTACTTAACATCGCCGTATTTGTTTACAATTTTATTGAGCATGTACTTCATCAAACCACACTCATTAAGCGCATTAAAAACGCCTCCGATAACGAGCAGGAAAATTATAACTGCAATAATAGTGCCTGATCCTTCTGCACCGAGTACAAGAATTGGCGACAGTATCCACTTCCAGAACGGCAGACCTCCATCTACATATTTGAAGCCTCCGTTAGTATCAATAATGGTATTGCCGTTGGCATCCAATGTTCTAGCATACTCTCCTCCCGGCAGAATGAAAGTCATAATATAAGTCACTACCATCAGACCCAAAATAATGGCGATGGCTACGATAAATGATTTAACGCTGATATCCAATCCTTTTTCTTTCTTTTCCATACTTTCCCTCGCGCTTCCTATGCGTGTCTAATTAAATATTTAAAACAATCAACTGCCGGTACCAGTGTATCGACATCAATATTCTCATTTATGCCGTGTATTGATTCTACCTGTTCATCTGTGACGGTGAACGGAAGGAATCTTATACACTGATCGCAAACTCTGTCGAAGAATCTCGCATCTGATGCACCGGTCATTATGTACGGCACAACCGCATCTACATTCGGCATTGTTGCTTTGACTGCCTCTTCCATCAGCTTGAAGCCTGAACCATTATAATCCGATATTCTCGATTCAAATCCCGGATCCAGAATCTCCATCTCAATTCCGTAATTCTTGGCAACGGCTTCGACAGCCTGCAACGATTTCTTCTGTCCCTGATGATGTGAGAATCGCATGTTACCGATTACCCATGCCTCTGACGGAATAACATTTCTTCCGTCTGAGCCTTGAGCCATTGTGAATGCTAGTGTGGTCTGAATAAGCGCATTTGCGGTATCGCTGATTCTCGGCAACACCCTCTGAAGCAACGGTTTAGCTCTCTTAGGTTCTCTTAACAGGAGACCTGCCCTGCCCATATATGGAGAGATTCTTCTGAACATCTCGCAGATTGTCGGTGAGATGCTGACCTCAAAAATATTGTTATTATCGATATAGCTCATGAATTGACCCAGCCTGACAAGCGGAGTATTCTTACCCGGTGTCGAGGCATGGCCGCCATTACCGCGTGCAATAAACTTGAGTTCAGCGCAGCCCTTCTCACCTACACCTACCATGGCAAAGGTTCCATCCGCTCCGCCAATCGGATCATAGAGAGCATATCCGCCTTCGTCGAAAAGCATCTCCAATTTAATGCCATTTTCAAGCATCCATTGAGAAATTGCATTAGCTCCATCTCCGGAGGTTTCCTCCGTACAAGCGGATTCAAAGTAAATATCCCTCGTTGGCTGCCATCCCTCAGCTGCCAGTTCATCTGCTGCCTGAAGCATTCCGAAGAGGCCCGACTTATTATCCATTGTTCCTCTACCCCAGATTTTGCCATCAGCTATATCTGCAGAGAAAGGATCATGTTCCCAGTTTCCGTCTGTCGCAACAACATCATGATGGTTCATGAACATCACCGGCAATTTATCGGTATCAGTTCCCGGCCACTTCATCAGAATCGAACCATCAAAATCCATAGATTCGCACGCACCGAAAATAGCGGGAAACAGTTCCTTTAACAGCGCATGGAATCTTCTGAATTTCTCCGGATTAGTATCGTCTACTGAAGATACTGTTTCCATCTGTATCATTTTCGACAGATTGGCAACGTATAAATCCTGTCTTTTTTTATTCTTCGACATAAAGTACTCCTATTCTATGTATATATAGTTTAGTATACTCAATACTTCGTTAAACGTAAACTGTTGAAACGACTTTGCAACACAAAAGACGACGATTAGTATGCCTCTTTGATACCAATCATCGTCTTTGATATGTCTGTTATTCTTCAACGGGTCTGTCCCCGTTTTGCATTTTGGTCACAGGGGTCTGACCCTCTAGTTTACTTGATAGGTCAGGAACAATTACCCCGGAACGCTCTGAGCAGTGGTTTATACAGGACCAGGCATATAGAGCAGGCACTCTATTATTGCATAGCCCACAGTAACAAGGTAAGTCTTGCGCCCCATTACACCTAGATAGGCAACCTCTTTAGCTCTCATACATTTGTCCTCATTAATAGCTCCTTAAGGTCATCGATGTCCTTTTGTATCAAACCTACCATACCTTCTTTATACTCAGAAAGGTTTATCTTTTCGAGTTCGCTTGCAATCATTTCACACAATTCAGGTCTGAATACAGCGATTTCCTTAAGCGCATTCAGACTCTGTCTTACAACTGTAGGCTTCTCGTCATGAATGAGTCTGAGCATTTGAGGCAGATACTTTGCAATAACGCCCTCGTTGTCCCAGCGAGCCTGTGAACAGCACAGGATCAATGCTCGGGTTCTAATATAGCTTTTCTTATGGCTGAGCAATTCCACAAATTCAGGAATAAATTTATAATACTTATCCGAAAATTCCGACTCAGCTGCAATTCTCTTTGTTGCTGCATAAGCTACATCGTCATCCTTATCCTGAAGTATGTCTAAAAGTGATTCTGCACTATTCAGTTCGTCTCTTGTCAGCAATCTGATTTCCAAAGCATACTCCTCAGCTAATCGTGATCTATCTCTTTTTGTATATCAGCAATTCCGGATCTGCACCTTCCTCGCCATATGTACATACCATTATAAAATCCACATTGGCAATGATACCAAAACATCTGTCTCCGCCAGACTCCGATTCCAGCTGATTTCCCAAATAGGTGGTCTGATCGTTCAAGAATTTTACGCTTGCACCGCTTGGTAAAGGATAAGCTAAATTAACATAGCTGCCAACCAGAGCATTCAGTTTCTCAACCTTTGGCATCCCTTCGATATGAAGTTCATTGATTTCTTTTATCAGTTGTTTCTTAAACATTTCGAACTGCCCATTGTCGCTAAGCTCATCATATCGTTTCCAGTAATCAAGTGTTGGCAGCAGTTCCTTCATGTATGAACGAGCCTGTTCCTCTGTAAAATTCTCATTCACCATGTGTTCTACACATACATCGATAAGATTGTCCATATCGCTGTATGTGTATGTGCCGTCAGCATAGCACCATTTACAATAGTTTTCATTTAAAGCACCGTCACTTTCGTGACTGATAACAGACTCATCATCCAGCGGCATTCCGCAGCATTGACACACCAGATGCCTCGGTTCGCCAAGCAGCGTATTGATAGAAACATCGAATTCCTTCGATAAGAGTTTCAATGTATCTGTATTTGGTACAGTTTCCCCATTCTCCCAACGGGAAACAGCCTGTCTGGTAACCATTATTTTCTCAGCCAGTTCATCCTGAGATAATCCGTTTTTGATTCGTAGTTCTAAAATAATATCCTTTGTTTCCATGTTCAATTCCTCCTATGCATATTATTTCTATGCATATCATCTTACTAACGAATCAGCTATTAAAAAAGCAACCTGCTGTTTACATAAACCGACTCTTAAGCAAGCCGCATCATCTCTCAGCTGATGGATAACATAGTGTTCCAGACATCCCGGCATGAAACGTTTTCTATTATCATCTACGGATACCCACAGATCGCTGGCGTATACCTGTGCCCCTGTCTCTTTAGAGTGTTTCCGCTGTCATATTTTTTCTGTAAGCTTCGATATGGTCTCTATGCTTCATCAAAAGCGAGCTACCACCTCTTCAACGTTCTTGCATTTTGCAATGCCTTCGAGTTTCAGTACCTCATCTACACAGTCTTTTACTGTAGTGTAGTCTTTGGCCCTAAGTGCTTGTATCGATGCCATATGCATCTCCAGAACTGGTGATAATTTTGTTTCCCTTAGGTATATTGCACCAAAAGGCTTATTCTTGCTAGTTGCATAATTTATCTCTTTCGTACAATATTCTGATGCAGCACTACTTGGAGAGATAAATGCCAGTACAAATGAGCTGTTTGCAAGATTAGTAGCAATAACATCTTGCCATTCTGAACCAGCCTTAATACCGGTATCGTACCAATATCTATAGCCCTGATTATCTAGCACAGCAAGGTATGGCATAATTGCGCGCTTATCTGCGTAGGCGTAGCTGATAAATATAAAGTCATCACCGTCTATAGACTTTTTCGTCCTATACTCATTAGGTGTTCTCATTGCAATTGGTCTAGTTATTATATACGCAAGTAATATCTGTAAGAATAGGCTGAAATAGTCTATCTCCCATTCTATAGTCTCTTTTGATTTCTCTCCTGCTATTGTTATTATAGGTACCAAGTTAAAGAATATAATTAACATAACGAACAAAGCTGTAAATGCTATTCCGTCGCGAATATCAATATGCAATTTGCCATATTTGCCACGCTTGTATGTAGCTATTAGCACAAATAGTATGGCAACAATTACCAGTACAGCCACAATTGCTATGATGTTATCAAAATCAATGCGAAGCAAGTCGGATGCTTTTTCTTTAAATCCCAGGCTGCCTCCATTATGATTATCTCCAATGCCTTTCCTTGTGTACCAATAAGCCTTTGGCAATCCTTCTTTATTGAGTTTTCCGAGCTTTATCAGATGTCCAAATGCTCCTGTGCATATTGACAGTAATGCAAACACAATAGAAGCTATAACCGCTCGTGTCTTGTCTTCCAGTCTAATTGATGCATAAAGAATTATTGCAAACAGCATCATGCTGCAATTTACATTAGGATATACATTAGTTACCAATGCAATAGGAAGCATCGAATAGCACGCTACAGCAATTGAGGAACCGCTCAGTGCAATAATCATCAGGAATAAAGCTATTCCCATCAATACCGGTTGGATTCCAAGCATACTGGATACGGCAATTAATAAGACCACAATATATCCTATCTTTTCAGATGCTAGAGATACAAGAAAGGTGATTACTGATAAATACAATGGCAATCTAGTTGAATACTCATTTAAAAAATAATTCACAAACACTGATAGCAAAGATGGTTTGAATGTCATACCGTAGTCTAGCAACATATATACTGCAGCTGAAACTATCAATGCGACTATCACTTTACACACTCTCTCTGCCCATCGAGTATTAAGCATCAAGCCATCCCATCTCATTCGAACTGAATCGAATAATTTTCCTTTTGGATAATCTGCCTGTTTTCCCGTTAACTTAATCTTTTCTTTAGATTTTTTCCCTTTAGTAGATGTAAATATTTTCTTTCTGTATGCAGGTCTCTTCTTTCTATCAATCAACCAATATCCAATCAAGATAACTATAACTGCTATAGCTCCAGCAATACCAGCAGTTTTAAAAATGTTCCTGTCTAAATCACTGATTGGATATATTTGTCCCGCATAAATACGGGAATCTCCGTATTCTCCCCATTTTACATAATCAGCATCATAATATTTACTAAGATTAACTACATAAACACTTGTTTCCGGTGAAATATTATAAAAATCAACAAGTTTTGGTGGTTTTTTACTTCTAATCGCTAGTTTATGAATATTACCTCTAATACCATCCCCTCTAATTTCTTTGATCCCTGTTCCTAAATCCAGGAAATTAATTTTGTGGTCAACCGCAAATGCATCATAATCAATCAGTTCAACGCTGTTAGGACAAATTATTTTATCAAAATCTTTGTTTAAATGAATTGGATCATTACCATTACCAATTGCCCTAACAGTACTCCCATATATCTCTTTTGGAATATTCACAGTGTCACTATCTGAATCAATACCAACAATAGCTAGCCTGCCTTCATCGTTATATTCATAATAAAATACATCATCACCAACCCAATATGTGCTCTCAGCAAAAGCACACACCGAGCATATGAGTTCGATGATCAACACAATCACAGCTATTCTAATGTAACGTCTTGAGCTCATTATTTATTTTTTCTCCTCTTCAAAGTTCTTGCATTTTGCAATTCCTTCAAGTTTCAGCACCTCATCCATGCAGTCTTTTACTGTAGTATAGTCTTTGGCCTTAAGTGCCTGTATCGATGCCATATGCATCTCCAGAACTGGTGATAATTTTGTATCCCTTAGGTATATTGCACCAAAAGGCTTATTCTTACTGGTTGCATAATTGATTTCTTTCGTACAATATTCTGATGCTGCGCTGCTTGGAGAGATAAATGCCAATACAAACGAACTGTTTGCAAGATTATTTGCAATAACATCTTGCCATTCTGAACCAGCCTTAATACCGGTATCGTACCAATATCTATATCCCTGGCTATCTAGCTCAGCAAGGTACGGCATAATTGCACTTTTATCTGCATGAGCATAGCTGATAAATATAAACCCTTCTCCGTCGAGAGCCTTGTTCGTCCTATATTCATTAGGTATTCTCATTGCAATTGGTCTCGATATTATATATGCAAGCAATATCTGTACAAATAAACTGAAATAGTCTATCTCCCATTCCAGTGTCTCTTTTGATTTCTCTCCTGCTGTTGTTATTACAGGTACCAAGTTAAAGAATGCGATAATCATAACTAACAATGCTGCAAATGCTATTCCGTCACGAATATCAATATGCAGTTTGCCATATTTGCCACGCTTGTATGTAGCTATTAGCACAAATAGTACGGCAATAATTACCAGCGCAGCTACAATCGCTATGATGTTATCAAAATCTATGCGAAGTAAGTTAGCTGCGTTATCCTTAAACCCCAAGCTTCCATTCTTTATTTGCCAAAAAGTTCTAGGCAATCCTTCTTTATTGAGTTTTCCCAGCTTTATCAAATGTCCAAATGCACCTGTACATATTGACAACAACGCAAACACAATCGAACCTGTAACTGCTCTTGTCTTACCATCCAGCCTGACCGATGCATAAAGAATGAGTGCAAATAGCAGAAAACTACAATTTACTTTTGGGAACGCATTCGTTATCAATGCAATTGGAAGCAACGAGTAGCATGCTACTACAATTGAAGAGCCACCCATAGCGAAAATCATCAGGAATAGTGTTACTCCCATCAACACTGGTTGGATTCCAAGCATACTGAGTCCTGCAATTGCTAAGACCACAATATATCCTATCTTTTCAGAAGACATGGATACAACAAGCGTGATTACTGATAAATACAATGGTAATCTAGTTGTATACTCACTAAAAGTCTTCATATATTCTGATAGCAAAGATGGTTTAATTGTCATACCATACTCTATCAACATATATACTGCCGTTGAAACTATCAATGCTACGATAACTTTACACACTCTCTGAGCCCAGAGAGTGTTGAGCATCAAGCCATCCCATCTCATTCGAACTGAATCGAATAGTTTTCCTTTTGAAAAATCTGCTTGTTTTTCCATAAGCTGCACCTTTTCTTTTGAATAATCTGCTTGTTTTTCCATAAGCTGCACCTTTTCTTTTGAATAATCTGCTTGTTTTTCCACTACCTTCACCTTTTCTTCTGAAGTTTTGCCTTTAGGTAGATGATTGTTTTTCTTGCCATATGCAGGTCTTTTCTTTCTATTAATCAACAAATATCCAATCTCAAAAAATACTAGTGCTATAGCTCCTACTGGAATTATAGCATTAATCTTCATAGGATCATCTAGAATACTGATTGGAAAAAACATTCCTATATGACATGCCTCATATTGTTTTTTTAATTGTCCCGTAGATTCATCAAAATAATTATCGTAATTGACTACATAAACACGTGTTGTGAAAAAAGTAGTAACATCAACAAACTTTGGTGGTTTTTTACTTCTAATTGCTAATTTTTCAATATCTCCTCCAACACCATCCCCTCTAATTTCCTTAATTCCTGCTCCGAGATCCAGCAGTTTAATTTTGTGGCCAACCGCAAATGCATCATAATCAATCAGTTCAACGCTGTTAGGACAAAGAATTTCATCAAAATCTTTGTTCAAATGAATTGGTTCATGTCCATTACCAATTGCCTTAACAGTGTCCCCATATATCTCTTCTGGAATATTCACAGTGTCACTATCCGAATCAATACCAACAATAGTTAGCCTGCCTTCATAATTATATTCATAATAAAATACATCATCACCAACCCTATATGTGCTCTCAGCAAAAGCACACACCGAACACACGAGCTCGATGATTAGCACAATTATAGCTATTCTAATGTAACGGAATCCATTCATAGACCATCCCTCCAGAAAATGATACCGCGATTTTCATAGATCACTTGACACTATCAAAATGATCTATTCAATGATCATCTCGTGACTAAAATTTTTTATATTTTATCATTAACCCAACAAATAGGTCTATATAGTATTAAGAAAAAAGAGCTTACAAATGAATCGTTAATAGGAAAAAAGATTATGAGTGTCATGAGCCTCAAATGAAAAAGCGAAACGAGTAAATAGCTCGTTTCACATACCTTCTATTATATAACTTCATTTACAT
>JAZUDV010000020.1:0-17470 GCA_045639825.1 Anaerovoracaceae bacterium | reverse complement strand
GGAAGAAAAGGCTGCTGTAAAGGCTAATGCTTCAATGAAGAAGGATGAGCTGCTTGCTATCGCTAAGGATATGGGCATCGAGGTTACAGCTAAGGCAACTAAGGCTGACATCCTCGCAGCAATCGAAGCTAAGTAATAAGAGAAGAGGAGGTATTATCGATGTCAAGTAAAAAGGGAGTAGGAAGTTCCAAGAACGGTAGAGATTCAGAGTCTAAGAGACTTGGACTTAAAGTAGGTGCTGGTGAATACGTTAGCGCTGGAAGCATTCTTGTTAGACAGAGAGGAACTAAGTTCCATCCTGGTAACAATGTAGGTATCGGCGGAGATGACACTCTGTTCGCAATGATCGATGGAGCTGTTACATTCGAGAGATACGACAAGAAGAGAAAGCAAGTAAGCGTTTACGCTAAGGAAGCATAACTATTATGAGCCCCTACATTACGTAGGGGCTTTTTAATTTACTAAGGTGAGATAGATGTTTGTAGATAGAGCAGAAGTTACAGTTATATCCGGTAAGGGCGGTAATGGTGGTGTTACTTTCAGACACGATCCTTATGTTCCTGATGGCGGACCTGATGGCGGTGATGGCGGTGATGGCGGCAATGTAATTTTCGTGGCTGACAGAAACCTGAGAACACTGATGGATCTTAAGTTCCAGAGAAAGTATCAGGCTGAGAACGGACAGAACGGAATGAAGCGCAACCGCTTTGGCAAAAAGGGTGAGAACCTCTATATTAAGGTGCCTGTAGGCACTCTTATCATTGATAAAGAGACAGGAACTCTTATGAAGGATCTCAGAGAAAATGGAGACGAGGTTATCGCTGCCAAGGGCGGCAAGGGCGGCCGTGGTAATGTTCATTACAAATCGAGCATCAGACAGGCTCCTAACTTCGCTGAGGCCGGAGGACCTGCCAAGGAGAGAGAAGTTATTCTTGAGCTCAAGCTCCTTGCAGATGTTGGTTTGCTCGGCTTCCCAAACGTTGGCAAATCAACACTTCTGTCAGTTTGTACAAGTGCCAAGCCTAAGATCGCAGGATATCACTTTACAACAATTGATCCTAATCTGGGTGTTGTTGATATGTATGACACCAGTTTTGTCATGGCAGATATTGCCGGAATAATTGAAGGCGCATCTGAGGGTGTTGGTCTGGGATTCAAATTCCTAAAGCATATTGAGAGAACCAAGGTACTGATCCATGTTATCGATGTCAGCGGTTCTGAAGGAAGAGATCCTATTGATGACTACAAGAAGATAAATGCTGAGCTTGCTGCTTACAATCCAAAGCTGCTTAACAAGCCTCAGATTATTGCCGCTAACAAGATGGATATTGTCTTCGATCAGGACAAGCTGCAGGAATTCATGGACTTTATGAAGAAGGAAGGAAGACCTGTATTTCCAATCAGTGCAGCTACCAAGCAGGGAATAAAAGAGCTGATGGATGAAGCTCTGTATAGAATTCAGACTTACGAAGAAGACGAGACTATGGATTATGAAATGTTCGACTTCGAGAAGGATGAATTTGATGCTGACTACAAGAAAATCTCCGGATTTATTGATGAGGATGGAGTATATGTTCTTGAGGGCAAGCAGTTAACCAAGATCTTTAATTCAACCAATTTCACTGATAATGGATCAATAAGATATCTGTACAATTACATTGTTAAACAGGGTGGAATTAAGTTGTTGCAACAACTCGGCCTTAAGGAAGGCGACACCGTAAGAATTGAGAACTTCGAGTTCGAATACACAGAGGACTAGCAGATTATTCATAAACAAAGTAATAATGAAAAACAAGCTTTTATTATTATTGTTAATATGTGCAATAACGACAGGACTGTTCACATCCTGCAGCAGTAAAGCTACGGGAGATTCTGCCTCAGATTCTCGTACGTATTATTCCAATGCTAATGACCTCGATGGAACAAGAGCTGCATGTCCGGTAGGAATGATTGATGACATACTATGCGCTGAGAACTATCCTAATGCATCAATTCAATACTACAATACATCTCCTGATTGCATCAAAGCGGTACAGACTAATAAAGCTGATTTTTTTCTTGTTGATGAGTTCACTGCTGTTGCAATGAGGCTTGAAACTGACGATCTGAAGATGTTAAATGATAGGACTGTCGCTGAGCAACATGCAGCTGCTGTATTTGCTAAGGGTTCTGCTTCATCCAAGCTGTACATGGAAATGCAAGAATTCATTTCCAAACATCTTGATGATGGCAAGTTCGAAGAAATCAAATTCAAATGGACAGATCCTTCAATTGAAAATCTTGATGATATAGAGAAATATAAGCCTGAGCTTTCGGGAAACAATGGAACGATACGTATCGGAACCGATCCTGCATCTACTCCTATTGTTTACTTGTGCGATGATGGCCTTGAAGGACTTGATGTTGAAATTGCAAGAATGTTCGCATATGAATATGGCTATGATATTGACTGGGTCACTTCTGATTTCTCAGGACTTATACCGGCTGTATCATCAGGTAAGATAGATTTTGCTCTTTGCGGAATAGCGATTACTGATGAAAGAGCCCAGGCTGTAGATTTCACAGATTCATATATTGCTTCATATCTCTATCCTGTGGTTGCTAAAGAGGTATCAAGTAAATGGAGCTGGGATGGAATTAAGCATAGCTTTGAGAGTACGTTCATAAAAGAGAATCGTTGGAAGGTGGTTGCTGATGGTCTGCTGTTGACCATACGTATTACATTGTTTTCAACTCTGCTGGGATCAATTCTCGGATTCTTGGTTTATCTGCTGTGTCGTAAAGGTAACAAATTCGCAAACGGCTTTTTTGACGGATTTGCCAAGCTGATGAGCGGACTTCCTATGGTAGTTGTTCTGATGATTCTTTATTACATTGTATTTGGAAATACCAGTATTTCGGGATCTTTTGTTGCTGTTGTTGCTTTCTCGGTCAGCTTGATGCTGGGTGTATATTCGATGCTGAAAACTTCTGTCAAATCAATTGACAGAGGACAGATTGAGGGCGCAATTAGCCTGGGATTTACCGATAGGCAGACTTTCTTTAACATTGTTCTGCCTCAAGCGATGACACAGTTCATACCGAATTATCTTAATGAGCTGATTTCACTGCTAAAGGGCACTGCAATAGTAGGTTATATTGCAGTTCAGGATCTTACCAAGGTATCTGATGTAATCAGGTCTAGAACCTATGATGCGTTCTTCCCACTTATTGCTACTGCACTGATATATCTTGTAATAGTAATTGTAATCTCGTTAATTGTGGGTAGAATAGCAAAGCATTATCAGCCAAAATTGAGAAGCGATGATAAGGTTCTAAAACAATACAAATAATATTCAAATTTCAAGCTTTAGAGGGGTGCAAGCCCCTCTATTTTTGTGGTACAATATAAACAACTATGATAAAAATGGGGTAACTATGTTCAGAAATGAATTTAGCAACACGTTAAGTGACGAATTATTATTCTTATACAACATCGGTAAGTGTTACTTCGCTTATCGAAATTGGGGTGCACATTTAGTGACTTCGGTTGATGATAAGGGCAAGAAGACCAAGGGTGCTCAGTTTACTGTCTGGGCTCCTGATGTTAAGAGTATAAGAGTAATCGGTGACTGGAATGAATGGGATGGCAGTGACTATCTTGAACCTGTAAAAGATAGCGGTGTTTTCAGTGGATTCGTTCCGGGTGTTAAGCTGGGTGATAAATATAAATACGATATTGAGACTGCAGCGGGTGAACACCTGATCAAGGCAGATCCTTATGCATTCGAATCCGAACTTAGACCTAATACTGCTTCTGTTGTTGCAGACCTTAGCTATAAGTGGAAAGACAAGAAATGGATCAACAGCAGAAAGAACAAGGATATTAACAAGCTGCCTCTGAATATCTATGAGTGTCATCTCGCTTCTTGGATGAGGCATCCTATTGAGGATGGATTCTATTCTTACAAAGAACTGGCCGAAAGACTTATTCCATATGTTAAGGATATGGGATATACGCATATAGAGATATTACCTATAATGGAGCATCCTCTGGATGCAAGCTGGGGATATCAGGTTACAGGTTATTATTCAGCAACGTCCAGACATGGACACGCAGTCGATTTTAAATATTTCATTGACCGCTGTCATCAGGAGGGAATCGGTGTAATTCTTGACTGGGTACCGGGACATTTTTGCCCGGATTCACATGGACTATGTAATTTCAATGGAACTATGCTCTATGAGAGCGAGATCCATCCTGACTGGGGAACATACAAGTTTGATTTTGGAAGAGGCCAGGTTAAAAGCTTCCTCTTGAGCAATGCAATGTTCTGGCTGGATGAATTCCATGCTGACGGACTTAGAGTTGATGGTGTCAGCAGCATGCTGTATTTGAACTTCGGAGTTTCCGATAAGAAGAAAATGAAATTCAACAAATACGGCGAAGAAGGAAATCTCGAGGCCATTGAATTCCTCAAGGAGTTCAATTATATGGTCGGGACATATTTCCCGGGTGTGTTTACAGCTGCAGAGGAGAGTACTTCATGGCCACTGGTAACTATGCCGCCTGATCGAGGCGGTCTGGGATTCCATTTCAAGTGGAACATGGGCTGGATGAACGATACTCTCGAGTATATGTCTTGCGACTTCCCGTTCAGGGATGGAAGTCACAACAAATTGACATTTGCCATGACATATGCTTACAGCGAGAACTATATTTTACCTCTGTCTCATGACGAGGTAGTTCATGGTAAGAAGTCTCTGATGGGACGTATGCCCGGAGATCTGTGGAGGCAGTTCGCGGGAGTAAGATTGCTCTCGATGTATCAGATGACGCATCCGGGCAAGAAACTGAACTTCATGGGCCATGAGATTGCGACTTTCATTGAGTGGCGCGAGTATGAGGAGCTTGAATGGTTCATGCTGAAGTATGACAATCATGCCAAACATCAAAAGTTCATTGCTGATATTAACAAGGTCTACAAGGAGCATCCGGCTCTGTGGACAAGGGATAGCAGAATGGACGGATTCATGTGGCTTGATCCTGACAATAAGGAACAGAGTATTTTGAGCTATATGAGGTTCGGAGATGTTGCAGGAAAGAAGGGCGACAAGGCTTATGAAAAGCTCGTTATAGCCTTAAATATGGACGTACAGGCCTATGACAGCTATAGGATTGGCGTTCAGGAGCCCGGAGTATATACGGAAATTATCAATTCAGACGATGTGAAATATGGCGGCAGCGGCAAAGTTAATCCTGAACCGATTGTTGCAGAGAAGATACCTATGCACGGTCAGCCATATTCAATAGAAATACAGATGCCGGTTGTTGGCGGCACGATTTTGAGGAGAAGTAATGATTAATAACAAAGAAGATTTTAAAGATCAATATTCCAAACAACTTCATGAGATGTACGGCAGACCTATAGAGCTCTGCGATAACAGGGAAAAATACGAGGCACTGGTACGTCTTATCAGAATTATCGGTGGAGATATCAACAGATCGAACGAACTTTCTGACAGAGAAGACAAGAAGGTATATTACTTCTCTATGGAATTCCTTATCGGAAGACTGCTGGAGAACTATCTGCTCAATCTCGGTATCAGAGACTGTGTAGCTGAGGCTCTTCAGGAAATGGGCTCCAGCCTTGATGATATCTGTGAATGCGAGAGTGACCCGGGTCTCGGTAACGGTGGCCTCGGAAGACTGGCTGCTTGCTTTATGGATTCTATTGCCGCTCTTGGTATTAACGGCGATGGAATGGGACTCAGATACAGATTCGGACTCTTCCGTCAGAGCATTCAGAACGGATATCAGATTGAGCTGCCTGATGCATGGATGGATGATGGATATCCATGGGCAAGAAAGAGATCATCAGACTCAATTATCGTTAAGTTTGGCGGTAAGGTTGAGAGAGAATATATTGATGGTGTAATGCATTACAAGTATGTCGACTATGATTGCATCAAAGCCGTTCCTTACGATCTGCCTATTATCGGATTTGGCGGACAGACTGTAAACACTCTGCATCTCTGGGATGCCCAGCCGGTTCACGATACCATCGATATGGATGCTTTCAACCGTGGTGAGTATAGTGATGCGATTAAGGACAAGGCCGATATCCTTGCGATTACCAGTATTCTGTATCCTAACGATAACAATGGTATTGGCCGAAGACTGAGACTCAAGCAGGAGTACTTCCTGGTTGCTGCAGGTATCGGCCATATTATCAGAGATTACAAGTCAAGATATGGTAGCAATGCTTGGCATAATTTCCCTAATAAGGTTGCAATTCACATTAACGATACACATCCTACAATGTGCATTCCTGAGCTGATGAGAGTACTGATGGATGATGAAGGCCTTGAGTGGGATGATGCTTGGAATATCACTACAAGAACTGTTTCATTTACCAATCATACAGTTCTTCCTGAGGCTCTTGAAAAGTGGGATATTCCTCATTTTAAGGAACTGCTGCCTAGAATCTATATGATCATTGAAGAGATCAACAGAAGATGGGAGGACAGCATTCCTGACAATATGGGCAAGGATATGTATATCGTTAAGAGGGACACTTCTGTTCTCTGGGATAACATGGTAAGAATGGCCAATCTGTCTGTTATCGGCAGCCATTCGGTTAACGGTGTATCTGCTCTTCACAGCGATATTCTGATTAACAGTGTTTTTGATGACTTCTACAAGCTTAATCCTGAGAAGTTCAACAACAAGACTAACGGTATCAGCCACAGAAGATTTATGATCCAGGCCAATCCTTCGCTTGCCAAGCTGGTTAATGAATATATCGGAACAGGTTGGCAGTCCAATCTGGAAGAAATAAAAAAGCTAAATGCATACGAGATCAATACTGAGTTCCTGTCCAAGCTCAGTGATTCCAAGAGGGAGAACAAGCTGAGACTGGCAGCATATATCAAGAAGCATATGGACATCGATGTTGATCCTGATTCAGTATTCGATGTACAGGTTAAGAGAATGCATGCTTACAAGAGACAGCTGCTGAATGGCCTGAAGATACTGCATGTATACAACCTGCTCAAAGAGAATCCTGATCTGCCTATTAATAACTACACATTTATTATCGCAGGTAAGGCAGCACAGGGTTATGCATTTGCCAAGACCACTATTAAATTCATCAACAGTCTGGCGGATATGATTAACTCAGATCCTGATGTTAATGGACGCATCAAGGTCGTTTTCATCGAGAATTTCTGTGTCAGCAATGCTCAGTTAATCTATCCTGCTGCTGATATTTCCGAGCAGATCTCTACTGCAGGTAAGGAAGCCAGCGGAACAGGTAATATGAAGTTCATGATGAACGGAGCTGTAACTCTGGGAACTATGGACGGAGCTAACGTTGAGATTCACAATCTGGTTGGCGAAAATAATATATCGATATTCGGATATTCTGCAGAAGAAACCGAAAACTTCTACAGACATGGCGGATATAACGCTGCTCGTATTGCAGGCAGTGATGCAAGACTGACTAAGATGCTTAGCCAGCTGATTGACGGAACCTTCGTTGACAGCGGTTGCAATTTCTGGGATATTTACGATTCACTTCTCAAACAGAATGATGAATACTTCGTTCTCGGAGATTTTGATTCATATTTCAACGCTTGGCTGGAGCTGGACAAGGCTTACAGCGACAAGCAGAGATGGGGAAGAATGTCATTAGCTAATATTGCTAATTCAGCCTTCTTCACAAGTGACAGAACTATTAATGAATACGCTAAGGAGATATGGGGACTTTAATTCTATAGGAGGGGAGCTTATGAAAAAGAAAAAATGTATCGCAATGCTATTGGCCGGCGGACAGGGCAGCAGACTTAAGTCTCTGACCGAGACCATTGCCAAGCCTGCAGTTTCATTCGGAGGTAAATATAGAATTATTGACTTCAGTTTGTCCAACTGTGTCAACTCCGGAATAGACACAGTTGGTGTTCTTGTTCAGTACAAGCCTCTTGTTCTTAACAAATACGTTGGAACAGGTGAGTCTTGGGATCTGGACGTAACTGATGGCGGTGTTCATATCCTGCCTCCATATGCCGGTGCTTCCGGTGGTGAGTGGTATGAGGGAACTGCCGATGCCATCTATCACAATATCGACTTTATCGATATGTACAATCCTGAGAATGTTCTTATTCTTTCAGGTGACCATATCTACAAGTCTGACTACAACAAGATGCTTGAATCTCATATTGAGAAGGATGCTGATATGACTGTATCTGTTGTAGAGGTACCTTGGGAAGAAGCCAGTAGATTCGGTCTTATGTATACAGACGAAAATGACAGAATTACTATGTTTGCTGAGAAACCTAAGAATCCTGAGAGCAATCTGGCTTCGATGGGTATTTACATCTTCAAATGGGATGTACTAAGACGCAACCTGCTGATTGATCACGATAATCCTGATTCAGATCATGACTTTGGTAAAAATATCATTCCAATGATGCTCAAGGACGGAAATCCTCTGTATGCGTTCAGATTTGAAGGTTACTGGAAAGATGTTGGAACTATTTCCAGTTACTATGATGCACAGATGGATCTGATGGATCCTAATGTTGATTTCGACGTATTCAGCAAGGAGAACAGGGTATATTCCAACTCCAATATGTATCCGCCACAGTTCATCGGTGATACTGCTAAGATCAGCGATTCAATGGTTTCAAACGGATGCGCTATCTATGGAACAGTTGAACATTCAATTCTCGGTTCAGGTGCAGTTGTTGAGTATGGCTCAGTAGTTAAGGATTCAATCCTGCTGCCTAACTCACATGTAGGTAAATACTGCTACATTGAGAGAGCTATCATTAACGAGGGTCACACTGTTACTGATGGAACTAATATCGGCGGACCTGATTCAGAGGTTCAGCTGGTTGGCGAAACACATCTGACAATATAGGAAAGGAGGCAGACTAATGACAACTATTGGATTAATCACAGCTAATTATACTAACAGTAAATTCGGTTCACTTACCAAGCAGAGACCGCTTGCCTCACTTCCATTTGCAGGCAGATACAGACTGATGGACTTTGTACTTTCCAATATGGTTAATGCCGGAATCACTAAGGTTGGTATTATCACTCCTTACAACTCCGGTTCTGTAATCGACCACGTCGGTTCAGGTAAGCCTTGGTCACTCGACCGCAAGAAGGACGGTTTGTTCCTGATGCCTGGTTCTGTATACGGCATTCATACTGATGATAGCAAGTTCCTGTTCAAGGATTTTATTGATAATAAGGCTTATGTTACAAGAAGTGATGCAGATTACGTTCTGATATCTGCGAGCTCGAATATTTATAATATGGACTACAACGAGCTGATCGATTATCATGCTGCCAGCGGTAATGAAATGACTGTTCTGTACAAGAAGGTTGTTCCTAGAGAGGGCAGCCTGGCTATGTATTTAGATATCGACAGCAATGCTCAGGTTACCAATATGAGCACAACTCCATCTGTTGGTGCTAACAACCTCTTCATGGACTGCGTAATCGTCAACAGAGATTTCATCATTAACTGTGTTGACTGGTTCGAAGCTCTTGGACACAAGGACTTTTTTACTATCGTTAATGACAATATTGATAAGTTCAAAGTCGGCAGCTACGAGTTTACGGGTTACTATGGCAAGATTGATGATATCAGTGAATATCTTCATGTCTGCAGCGACATTTCCAATTATGACATTCGTAACGAAGTATTCCATGAAGACAGAACTATCTTTACTAAGGTTCAGGATGATGCTCCAGTACTCTATAAAGGTAGTGGTACAGGCATTAATTCAATTATCGGTGCCGGCTGCAAAATTGAGGGTACTGTTGAGAACACTTCTGTTTTCAGAAGTACCAAAATCGGACCTAATGCCATGGTTAAGAATTGCGTTATTATGATGTATTGCGAGATTGGCGAGGGCGCTGTTCTTGAGAACGTTATTTGCGATAAGTTTGTTAAGGTTTCACCGGGAGTTAAGCTCATCGGTTCACCTGACAAGCCTATCATTCTGGATAAGGGAACTTCGGTTTAATCAATGGATAATACAAGTACTAAGAAAAAGAAAATATTATTTGCGGCATTTGAAGCAACGCCATTTATCAAGACAGGCGGTCTTGGCGACGTAGCCGGATCACTGCCTCAGCACGTTAAGAACGACGAATTTGATGTACGCGTAATTTTGCCTAAACTGAGCGCAATTCCTCAGGAGTATCATGACAAAATGAAGTTTGTTAAGAACTATGAGGTGCCTCTAGGTTGGCGTAGTTCCTACTGTGGACTTTTCACTTTGCGTAGAGGCAATGTTACTTATTATTTCCTTGATAATGAGTATTATTTCAAGCGTTCGCAGGTATATGGTGAATTTGACGATGCCGAGAGAGTTGCATTCTTCTCCAAAGCAGTTCTTGAGACAACAAGACATATCGGTGCTAATTTTATGCCTGATATTATTCACTGCAATGACTGGCATACGGCACTGATTCCGGTCTTCCTTCATGAACACTATAGGGGAGCTCTTGGATTCGACAGGATTAAGACTGTGTTCACTATCCACAATCTTAAATTCCAGGGTCAGTATGACAAGTTTGTTACAGGAGATATTCTGGGTCTTCAGAATTCACCTGCAGGTCCTCAGATGATTCATGATGACGCTGTTAACTTCATGCAGGGCGCAGTAATCTATGCTGATGCTGTTACTACTGTAAGTCCGACATATGCTCAGGAAATCTGCACGCCTCGTTATGGCGAAGGCCTCGAAGGATTGTTCCAGTCAAGAAGTTACAAGCTATCCGGTATTATTAACGGTATCGATAAGAAGGATATCAATCCGGAAGACGATAAGAGACTTGCATGCAACTTTACAAGTGATGATCTTAGCGGTAAGGCTAAGTGTAAGTCTGAGTTACAGAAAGAACTGGGATTTGAGGTTAATCCTGATATTCCTCTGTTCTGCATGGTATCGAGACTTACTGTTCAGAAGGGTGCCAATCTTATCAAGAATCTGCTGGGCACTTTCTCAGATAGAGAGATGCAGCTCGCTATTCTCGGTACAGGTGACAAGGAATTCGAGCGTGCATTTGAGGGCATGGCAAGGTACAAGCCTGAGAAGTTCGCTGCAAGAATTATGTTCAGCGAGCCTCTGTCGAGAAGATTCTATTCAGGTGCCGATGCCTTCCTGATGCCTTCTGAGTTCGAACCTTGCGGTCTTGCTCAGATGATGGCTATGAGGTATGGTACTCTGCCAATCGTTCGTGAGACTGGTGGACTTAAGGATACTGTTAAGGGCTATTGGGACTACGGCGAAGAGGCTGACGGTTTCTCGTTCAAGGACTTTGACACCAATGCTGTAAGAAGTGTTGTAGACAGCGCACTTACGCTGTGGTACGAGGACCATGGAACATGGGACAAGTTGCAGCAAAATGCAATGTCGCGTGATTTTGGCTGGGAGACCAGTGCGGAGAAATACCGCGAATTATATAAATCATTAAACTAACCGGAGATTAATATGAGAATTTATCACAATTCATGGAATCAGGATTATAGGGAGCCGTTCGGAGCTGCACCTGTCGGTTCAATTGTACGTCTGGCCGTTGATGTTTTCGATGCGCCGGGTGTAAGAGTTTTCCTTCGTGTATGGAGAGACGGATACGGCGAAAGCGTCGTAGAAATGAAAGCTGACAAGCATATGAAGGGCGAGAGAACTCGTTACTCCATTAAGCTGGAACTGCCGGATAAGCCTGATTTGATCTGGTATTATTTTGTTGTTGAATACGGAACGTCATTTATCTTCTATGGCAACAACCATGATAAGGTTGGTGGCGAGGGTAAAGAGTATCAGATCAGACCTCTGCCGTATCAGATTACTGTTTACAAGCCTACCAAGACTCCAGATTGGTACAAGAACAGTATCTGTTACCAGATCTTCCCTGATAGATTCGCAAGAGATGAGAATTGGATGTCCCGTGCCGAGGGCGCTATTAATATGAGAAACAGGCGTATCGGCACCAAGGAGAATCCTGAGATTCAGAAGCAGTTCATTGAAGAAGACTGGAATAAGCCTGCATATTACGTTAAGGATGAGAATGGTAATGTAACCGAGTGGCCTTTCTATTGTGGCAGCTTGAAGGGTATTGAGTCCAAGCTGAACTATTTGAAGTCGCTTGGAGTCAGCAGCATTTATTTAAATCCTATTTTTGAGGCGGTTTCCAATCACAGATACGACACTGCCGATTATATGAGAATCGATCCGATCCTTGGTAAGGAGAGTGATTTCAGAGATCTCTGCAGTTCTGCTGAGAAACTTGGAATTTCAATTATCCTAGATGGAGTTTTCAGCCATACAGGCGCTGATAGTCTATATTTCGATAAGTTCGGTAACTATAACAGCAGGGGAGCATATCTTGATGAAGATTCTAAATACAGGAGCTGGTACAAATTCGATGAAGCTGAGGAATGCGGCTATAAATCCTGGTGGGGAGTAAAAGATCTTCCTGAAGTTAATGAGGATAATGCATTCTTCACTAAGATGATTACCGGCGAAAGTGGTGTTATCAGGAAGTGGCTCAGAGCCGGTGCCAAGGGATTTAGACTTGATGTAGCTGATGAGCTGCCGGATTCTTTCATTAAGTCCATCAGAAGAAGCATGAAGGATCTGAGCGAGGATAATGTTCTTATTGGTGAGGTCTGGGAAGATGCTAGCAACAAGGTCAGCTATGATACCAATCGCCAGTTCTTGTTGGGCGAAGAACTTGATGCGAGCATGAATTATCCAATCAGACAGATACTGCTTGATTATATCAATTACACCATTACTTCAGGTGAAGCGGCAGGCAGGCTGATGAGTCTTAAAGAGAATTATCCGCCTGAGTGCTTCTATGGTGCGCTTAACTTAATCGGTACTCACGATAGGGCAAGAATCTTAACTGAACTTGCAGGATATGAGGATTATTCTTCCGGTTGCAACAAGGTTAAGATTATGTCTGCACTCCAGTATACTTTGCCTGGTGTTCCTTGCATTTACTATGGTGATGAAGTGGGAATGATGGGCGATACAGATCCTGATAATCGCAGCGCTTTCCCATGGGATGGCGACAGACAGAATAAGGATCTAGCATATCATTACAGAATGCTGGGACTTATCTACAATCAGCATCAAGCTCTGAAAGATGGAGATTTTGAATTGATGTCAGGCCAGTTCGATTCGATTCCGGATGATGTCCTGGCGTTCCTGAGATACGATGACAAGGAGCAGATCCTCGTTCTTGCTAACAGAAGCTATGGTTCAACCTTCGTTGATATGGCAGAGTTCGGTCTGTCACCGGAGTGCTGTGCTATCGATCTTTTATCTTCCAAAGAGATGGATCTTTCCGGACTGATTGAATTAGAGAGCCTCTCAGCTAAGATAATTCTTATCAAGGATAATAAGCCGATTATCAAGAATAAAGAGCGCAGAGCGGGAATTATATGCCATATCAGCTCACTTCCTGGCGGTACTCTTGGCAAGCCTGCCAGGGATTTCGTTGATTGGCTGGCTGAAATAGGCATTAAGGTGTGGCAGATTCTACCACTCAATCCTTGTGGAGAGGGCAATTGCCCATACAATACATATTCGGCATTCGCAGGTAATAATGCTTTCATCAATCGAAATGAATTGCCTTATGAAATGTCCGGACTCAGGGCTTTCTGCGATAAGAACAGCTTCTGGCTTAATGACTATGTCCAGTATGTTATTGACACTGAAATCAAGGCTGATTCCAAGAATGCCAACCGTAAGATTGATGAGTGGAAGTCCAGACTGATTAATGATCAGTATTATTTCTACGTACAATGGAAGGATCTTAAAGACTATGCTAACTCCAAAGGCATTCAGTTGATGGGAGATCTTCCAATGTATGTTGGAGCTAACAGTTCTGATTTTGAATTCAATAAGGAATTATTCCAGGTTGATGGCGAAGGCAATCTTAGCGCTCATGCCGGTGTACCTGCAGACTATTTCAACCCAGATGGACAGGATTGGGGCATGCCTCTATACAACTGGGTTGAGATGGAAAACGATGGTTATAAATGGTGGATTAACAGATTCAAGCAGTGTGCTGAAAGATACGACATAGTAAGAATCGATCATTTTAGAGGATTCTCCGAGTACTTCATGGTTCCTAATGGTGAAACACCTAAGGAAGGAATCTGGATGCCGGGTCCGGGCGAAGCTCTGTTTGAAAAGGTTAACGAAGCCCTTGATAGTGCAGGACTTGACCTTGAGATAATTGCCGAGGATCTAGGTCAGCTTGATAACGGTGTAATTAATCTTCTTAAGATGACAGGTTATTCCGGAATGAATGTATGGCAGTTCAATTCAGATGAAATTGAGAATATGCCAAAGCATATTGCTCAGAACAGAGTTTTCTATACCGGTACACATGATAACCAGACATTGCTAGGATGGCTTAAGAGCAAATATGAAGGCTCTCTTGATGATGACAAATTACTAAAAGTTCAGGCCCTTGATGTAATGCATACGCTTCTTAAGAGCGATGCAAACATGGTTGTTCTGCAGCTTCAGGATCTGTTGTTGCTGGATGATCACGCCAGAATGAACATTCCGGGTAATCCGGAAGGTAACTGGAAGTGGAATATCACACAGGAAGAGGGCAGAGAAGGTTATAACGATATGGTTCTCCAGATGAGCAAATGGCTCTACAACGAGATTATTCAATCAGGAAGATATAATAATCGCACACTTGGTTAAACCCAAGTGTGCTTTTTTCTTATCTATAATCGAATATGTCCAGGAATAGGGCATCTCTGGCATAAGCTTCACCATATCCATCCCCATATTATTTAATGACTTAAGGCCTCAATAAAATCGTAAATTTAATTTTTCTGTGGTCATGATAGCACGATAACAGCCATCGTGGCGGCACTTGATGTTTCAGAATATCTGCTTCCGGGTGCTATATCCCAGAAGGCTCCGATAGGCGGAAAGCTTGTATTTGAGAAGTATAAGGGAAAAGACGGGCAGGAATACATAAAACTCCGTATGGCTTATGCAGATGCGGACCAGCTACGTAATAATACTATTACTTCACTGGAGGATGCGCCGATGCTCTATGAGCTGGAGTTTGACGATATTTCGAAAAATGCCGATGGATATTATAGGTATGAGGACGTGATGTCGAGATTCGACGAGTCGATATCTCTCGGAAATGAATATCTTGACGAAAACGACATTAAGGACGCTGCGTAGCCCTTTCGTAAATGATCGGACATATCAATAGATGAAAGATGTATCGAAGCACACTATACATCTGCTTCGGAGAACGCAGTATTCATTAGGAAATATTTTACTAAAAAGATTAGAAATATTTCAATTCTATACCATCTTTTCAGTAGCAATTTATTGTAGAATATATAGAATAGTAAGATAGCAGAAAGAACAAGGAGGAAAGATAAATGAAGATTAACAGAGGGAAAAAAGCCATAGTGTTTTCTGCGATACTTGTTATGATTCTTTTCGTTTTAACAGCTTGCTCTGTTGAGAACAACAAGGACGCAGCTGATGCTGATAACATCAAGAAGGCAGTTGAATTATCAAGCATAGCAAATCCATTGGAAAAACAAATAGATATAAAGGTACCTGAACAGGAGGCTAAATACGAGATGCTTGATAGCCATTTGCATTATCTTGACTTCCTTCAGACAAGTGATGGATTTGGAAATTTGGTTAAGGCAATGGATGCCTCTGGCGTTAAAGATGCAATTGTCTTCGGTATGCCAATGGCAAAGCAATGGGATGAAACTATGAAGGAGGCGCCTACCTATTATCTGAGCAATGATAGCCGCTGCTATTATTATCCGGGAACAGACTCAATTCTTGCAGAAGAATTGCTTGCTCAGCCCAAGGAAGTACAGGATAGATTCTACCCATTTATCTGTGGAGTGAATACAACTGATAGATTTGCGGTTGATCATATTAGACAGATGCTTAATCTCTATCCTGATTTCTGGTGCGGCATTGGTGAGATTATGAGTCGCCATGATGATTTAACAGCTCTTACTTATGGCGAGGCACCACATATTAACAGCCAGGTATTCAAGGATATTTTTGATCTTGGGGCTGAGTATGATCTCCCTGTTTTGGTTCATCACAATATTACCGGACAGAATGTTGAAGATACAATCTATCTGGATGAATTAAAGGAAGCTCTTGCATATAATCGTGACTGCAAGATTATATGGGCGCACATGGGAATTTCAAGACGTATCGAACTGCAGAATTTGGCTGAAATAGTTGATGATTTGCTGAAGAACAATAAGAATTTGTATGTGGACATTTCATGGGTTGTTTATGATTACTATTTCATGGATGGATTTCCTAACAATTACATAGATAATGATGATCTGGATGAATGGATTAGCCTAGTCAACAAGTATTCGGATAGAATAATGATTGGCACAGACAAGGTTGGACATTGGGAAACCTACCCACAGGAAATATTCAAGTATTACACATTGCTTGACAAGTTGGATGCTGATGTTGCGCAGAAAATTTGCAGAGATAATGCACTTGCCTTGCTGAAATAATCAAATATTCTTATCAACTGCATTAGTCAACATAAAGTAGACAAATTTTACATTAATGGATAGAATAATGTTGGAAATAAATAGTAGCCTTTTTCAAGCTTCGTTCGTATGAATATAAGAGAGGATGGAAAGGAGAAAGAAGATGGATAACGAGAAAATGAACGGAATTGAATTGACCGATAAGGATTTAGAACAAGTCAGTGGTGGTCAAGTAAGTGAAGAATGTGCAAAAGCGGTCAAAGAAAAGACCGATGTAAATAAATTACAATCAAGAGTAATTACTCCTGTAGGCAACTTTGCTCCCGACATTCGCGAAAAGAACGACGGTGAGACTCTCGGCAGACCGGTAGGTAGTGTGCGCCCCGCTTTAAAATAATCTGACATCTGAAATCTTTGAATCTGAAAGATAGAAGATGTAAAGAAATGTGCATTAGTCAATATAAAGTAGACAAATTTCACATTAAAGGATAGAATAAGTAGAATCTTTGAACAAAAAGCTTGCTGAACTGACAGAGGAAGAACTTGCGCAGGTCACAGGCGGCGGTCTTTTGACGCCTGCGGAGGAATTCTCCCTGCCGAGTTGTGTAACAAAATAATGGAAAAGGAGATACTCCCATGAAAACCAAAGAAGAACTGAACGCCCTGAAAGAGGAAGTGGTAACTCTGAATGAAAAGCTTCACGAGCTGACAGATGAAGAACTTGCGCAGGTCACAGGCGGCGCTGACAAGAAAAATTATTATACAAGTTTAAACCTACCTTCAAAAATTGACCGTGCTTCAAAAATGGGTTAATTATAGCCATGTGCCATTGGCTATCCATAAACGTGAGCAAGGTAAACAATTTTATGGGAATTACTTCCTTTGATTTCAATAAAGAATGACATCTGAAATCTTCGCAT
>JAZUDV010000019.1:0-11925 GCA_045639825.1 Anaerovoracaceae bacterium | reverse complement strand
TACGGCGTTGATAAAATGCAGGAGCTGAAGTCGAAATACGTAATTACATTAGATCAGGTTGGATCTTATGGAGACTTTGGCAGCAAACTGACTAGTAGATTAGCGGAAGGTAAGTTCGTTTCGCCTACCCTTGCAGCTGCTCAGCATGACATTCAGAACGTCTTCGCAGGAGTAGACAAGAAACTTGATCCGGGCCAGACTCCAACCGAGCCAGGACTATATGTCGAACTCTCGTATCTGAAGAGTGAGACGTACAAGGCAGATCCTATCGTTCGAGTATTCGCAATCGAGAAGAACCCAGGAGATCTTGACTGGAATGAAAAAATAGGTGGAGGAACTCTTGACCTCTCAGAAGAGGAAAAACTTGCAATCGAGTTTGCTAAACTCCTTGGAAATGACGATCTGATTGATTTTGGAATTGATAGTATCGAAGCTTTGAAAGCAGCATACGTAATTCCAATTGATCGACTTGATGAGGGTAATAACAAATTCGATTTCGGTAGCAAACTCATTAGCAGGGTAACGGACCCAGAAAAGGTCAACGAGAAGACACTTACAGCTGCTCAGAACGACATTACTACAGTCTACGCAGGAATCGATAGTAACCTGGAGCCGATTCCACTGACTTCACTGGCTATTGAGGCTCCAACTAAGGCTGGACTGTACGTTGAGGTTTCATATCTGAAGAGCGATACATACCAGGCAGATCCTATCTATCGTGTATTCATGATTGAGAGACTGAGCTCCAAGACTACTCTGAATTGCTACTCAAGCCTGGACAAGGAGAATAAGAATGCTGTTCAGAAGATTTTGGAAACATACAACTTCACATATGGTGATGGATATGAGTTCGAGACAGTTGTAGTAGATAAGAAGTCAGAAACTACTATTCCTAAGACGACTAGCGATGAGATCAGAACCCTGTTCATCTCTTGGGATGACACTATGAACAGACTGGATATTGACGGTATTGCTAAGAAAGCAATTGCTGGCAAGGATCCGGCTGGTGCTACTGAAGAAGTAAGAGGCGCCGGAATGTATCTGGTACTCACAATCTTCACGGGTAATGAGAGATACAAGGGTTCTTATGACTGGGCATTCCTCAGAATTAAGAAGGCAGATATCACACCTGTTCTCTCAATTAATAGCTGGATTTACGGAGGATATGACCCTCAGTACAACGAGCCTAAGATTAGCGGTAACCTTGGAGAGGGTGCTGTAACATACGAGTACGCTCCAATCGGAACAGCTAACTGGAGTACAACAATCCCAACTCAGGTTGGATCATACTGGGTAAGAGCAACAATCGCTGAGACCAAGAACTACAACGGTGCTCAGGTTACTAAGAATTTCTCCATCTATCCAAGAGAAGCTGGAGCTTACGTAATCGACCAGATTGATGATCAGCTCTACACAGGTAACGAGATTACACCTAAGCTTGTGATTCACGGCATCAATGAGAAGGGCGAACTGGTAATTCTTGTTGAAGGCGTTGACTACACAGTAACTTACAAGAACAACGTTGAACCTGGATATGCAACTGCACTTGTTACATTCAAGGGCAACTTCCAGGGCAAGGCAAGCATCAAGTTCCGTATCTACGGCAAGCCGGTAGCAGTACTGAATGCTAAGGCAACACCTGCAACAGGTACAGCTGCTAAGATTACATGGAATAAGATGCCAGGTGCTAGCAAGTACATTGTATATGGTAACCAGTGTGGCAAAACTATCAAGAAGATCAAGAAGGTTAGCGGTACTAGCTTGACAGTTAAGAAGATTGCCGGTAAGAAGCTCAAGGCACACAAGACTTACAAGTTCTATGTAATTGCTCTTGATGCTAACAATAAGAAGATTGCTAAGTCCAAGACTGTACACTTCATTACCAGCAAGACTAAGGGCAAGTATGCTAACATTACTAAGATCACTGCTAACGCAGCAACAGGTTCTGTAGTAGCTGGCAAGGAGCTCAAGCTCGGCGCAACAATCAGCGTATACAAGAACATGAAACAGCTTGAGCTCAATCATGCTCCTAAGCTGAGATTCATTTCTAACAACCCTGAGGTTGCTAAGGTTAGCTCAGATGGATATGTAACAGGCATCAGACCTGGAACTGCAACAATCTACATCATTGCTGTAAACGGCATGTATACTAAGACAACAGTTACTGTTCAGTAATGCAACAGAGGGTCAGACCCCTGTGACCAAATTGCAAAACGGGGACAGACCCGACTGATACCAAAACGCAAAATGAGGAAAACAGTTAATTCTGTTTTCCTCATTCTATTTATATGAAGTCAACTTTATCCCGGGCTTAATGTTGACCTGGTTCATGTCTATGTCAATATTAAGCCCGGGATAAAAGTGACGTTTTCAAAATTCAGTTCAAGAATGTAGGATTTCGTGGCTAGTTCGTTCGATATATTTGTTGAACAAGTTTAGAATTCTCCTATCAAAGCAAGAGAGGAGATATTTATGATTAAACGATATGAAGATCTAACAATGACAGATGATTTCATGTTCTGTAAATTGTTACAGAACAATCCGGATATCAGCCAGGAACTCATCGAGCTGGTGACCGGCAAGCGGATAGGAGGAATAGTAACAGCTGATAAGCAGCATCCTATAGAGATAATACCTGATTGTAAGGGTGTGAGACTTGACGTTTACCTCAAAGACGATAAGGATACCGTCTACAACATCGAAATGCAGACAGTGAAGATGGATAATATCCCCAAGAGGGCGCGATACTATCAGAGCATGATTGATGTCGAGCTGATAGAACGAGGTTCGATGTATAAGAATCTAAACGACAGCTATGTTATCTTCTTCATGCTGGATGATCCGTTCGATAAGAATCTCCCTATCTACACATTTGAGAATTTGTGCCTTGAAGATATGACAACGAGGATGTGTGATGGAACCAAGAAAATATATGTCAATGCTGATGGTGTTCGTGATATACTTAACCCAGAGCTTGAAGCACTGTTGGATTACATGCGCGGGCACGCGCCAAGCAGTGAGCTTACGAGTAGAATTGATGAAAGAGTTGCTCAGTTAAAGCGTAATGAGCGCTGGAAAGGGGAATTCATGACATTATACGAACACTATCAGATAGAACGTGAGGAAGGTAGACAATTAGGTCTGGCACAGGGTTTTGAGACAGGGCTTGCAGAAGGCATGGCTGAAGGTCACGAGAAAGGGCTTGCAGAAGGTCTGGCAGAAGGTCACGAGAAAGGCCTTGCAGAAGGTCTGGCAGAAGGTCACGAGAAAGGCCTCGCTAAAGGCCGCGCGGAGGCGGTTGAGACACTGATGTCTTCAATGAATCTCTCACTTGAGGATGCATGCAAGGCATTAAAGATAACGGTTGAAGAATATGAAAGAATGCAACAGAGGGTCAGACCCCTGTGACCAAATTGCAAAACGGGGACAGACCCCATTGATACCAAAATGCTAAATGAGGAAAACAGTTAATGATATGCTACCTTCCAAGTGACAGTTTTATTATTTCAACTGCCTACTTGGGAGGTAGCATATCAATATCCAAGCGTATTGGCAGTTGATATATTCATATACGGGTGACAAATTGGTATTGATTCTTCAGAGAACAGGGACACATAGCGATTTGTTCAGGTAAGAGTTGAAGTTGTGATTGGAGATAATAATATGATCAGACACATTGTAATGTATGTTTTAAGAGACGACTGCGATAAGGCAGCAGCTATAGAGGAAATACGCCAGGCACTCGAGGCTTTGGTAGGTGTTGTTCCGGGATTGGTTGAGATGAAGATTCGTCCGACAATCGGAGGAACATACGACTATATTCTCTACTCGGTATTCGAGAGCGAAGAGGCGCTCGCCGGTTACAAAACACATCCTGCACATCTGGCTGTCAAGCCAATCGTTCACGGCTACATCACAGAACGTGTTGCAGGCGATTGTTTGCAATAACTTCACAGAATTGCCAAATTTGGGTGTTACAATTCATCCATATTTTCAACAAGGAGTACGATTATGAACTACAAGAAAATCAGAGCGGTATTGGCTCTTACAATAGCATTTACTATGGCTTTCAACAGCGTTGCGTTGGCCAAGGACAGAACTTTCCTGGCACTTGGCGAGGATCTCTCGCACAAGCAGCAGCAGACCGTGCTGGACATTTTCGGCATAGATGATCTGGATGAGTGCGAGGTGCTCTACGTAACTAACGAGGATGAGCACAAGTATCTCGGCGATTATGTGGACGCTGACAAGATCGGAACAGAGGCGCTGTCCTGCGTTATGATTACTGAGAACGATGATGACGATATCGACGTTGAGATTCACAACATCAATTACTGCACTGAAGACATGTACGAGAACGCACTGGAGACTGCCGGCGTTCAGGGCGCTGACGTAGTTGTAGCCGGACCTTACGCAATATCCGGAACTGCTGCTCTCGTTGGAACTATCAAAGCTTACGAAGAAATGACAGGCGATAAGGTTTCGGACAAAGTCATCGAGGCGGCTGTCGAGGAGCTCACTACTACCGGAGACATCGGTGAGGAGGTAGGTGACAAGGGCGCCGTTGCTGAGATTATCGAGAAGGTTAAGGAAAAGATTGCCGAGAATCCAAATATGTCCGAGGATGAAATTATCCAGGCTATCAAGGATGCAGCAGCTAAGGTTGGCGTTACACTGTCCGATAAGAACATCGAGAGAATCAAGAAGATGATTACCAAATTCAAAGGCCTTGACATCGACTGGAGCGGACTCTTCGACAAGGCCAAAGATCTCGGACAGAAAGGTCTGGACAAAGCTAAGGAAATGGGCCTCTTCGACAAGATCAAGGCGTGGATCCTCTCACTTTTCTAATTGGGGTCAACCCATTTTAGCCAAATGGCTAATCGGGGACAGGCTCGCATTCTATTTCAACAATGATTAGAGTTCAATTCACTGACAACAGAAAAGTTTTCAAATGGCATGAGGACGGGAACGGTTCAATACCGTTCCTGTCATTTGATATGCTCGACAGACTTGGCGTGCCCAATCTTTACACTACGAGATACAAAACCTACGATAGCAAGACAGAACTTGGCGAGAAGGGCATTCGCGTCGCGTATATGCAGGGCGAAGACATTGCTGAGGCAAGGAGCGTTATCTCTGTAAATATGGCGGCACTATCCGAGCATCTCGGTTCCGATCTTGAGCATGTGTGCGTGACCAATCAGAAGCACACAGCGAACGTGAAGTTGATCAGGGCCGAAGACATGGGCTATTGGAATAGCGTTGAGCGGACCGAGCCAATAGACGGACTCGTTACAAATATTCCTGGAGCGTGCCTCGCGGTCTACGGAGCAGACTGCCCGCCTGTATATATAGTAGATCCGGTCAAGCATGCTATCGCTCTTGTTCACGCGGGCTGGAAAGGCACGCTCGGCAAGATTCCTAAGGTTGCGGTTGAGATGATGATCAGTGAGTTCGGCTGCAATCCTTCAGATATGTATGCGGCAATCGGCCCGAGTATATGTGAATCCTGCTACGAGATGGGTGACGAAGTATATGATGTCTTCGCTGAGCAGTGGAGCAGAGCGGATACCGATGCTATACTGAAGAGGCATCCCGTGCAAGGGGGTTCAAGTAGCATCTCTGATGAATACCCTGACGGCAAGTACCATCTTGACCTCTGGAAAGCCAACCGCATGACACTCGAGCGCTGCGGCATCGCATCTGATCGCATTGCAGTTACTAACATTTGTACTTGTTGCAACTCGGATGAGTTTTACTCATACCGCGCTCACAAGATGGAGAACGAGCAAGTCGCAATGCTGGTGAACAGGTAGAAAAATGTATTGGTAGAATAACGTATTGACAAGCAATTCTATAATGTATATACTTATGTATATACGAAAGGAGTTGCTTTATTATGCTAACTAATATAAGGACATGGGGCAACAGCCAGGGCTTATGCATTCCAAGAGATATGCTTAATGAACTGGGTATGAGTGTCAGAGATCAGGTTGAATTAAAGCTTCACGATGGCAGTATTATTATTAGGCCGTACAGACCTCTTGATGAGAAGCAAACTGCGGCGAAGAACATTAAGAACATGCGCAGGAAGGTTGCGGATATCGATTATAGAGAAGAGATGAATGCTTATCTGGATGAGAGGTATCTGCATGAATAAGGTTTTTCTGGATACTAACATATTGCTAGACTATATACTGGATAGAGGCGTATATACTGTCAGGGCGGAGCAGATTATTGACGCATGTCTGAGAGGTGAGATTGAGTGCTGCATTGCACCACATTCTCTTAGCAATATCTTTTATATTCTTCGCAAGACTCATTCCGTTGAGGAACGCAAATTCATTATCAAGAACATTATAGCTATTTGCGAGGTACAATCTCTGGATAGGCAGCTTCTCGAGAAAGCATTAGATGATGATCGTTTTGAGGATTTCGAGGATGCGATACAGATGGCGTGCGCCGAGCAGTGGCGAGCAGACACATTCGTTACAAGAGATAAGGATTTCTGCGTATAAAGGATTGTTTTGAGGTAAGAAAAGAACAGCGACTGGATTATCACAATCAGAATCGCTGTTCTTTGTTTTTGAGCTTTGCAGCGGGGTCTGTCCCCATTTTGCAATTTGGTCACAGGGGTCTGACCCTCTGTTGCATTAAACTATTCGTTCTTCTCAACTGTGAATTCTACAGTCTCTGCGCCTTTAACGGCAGGACCGCCGGCTTCGATGACGTCGCTCTCTGCAGGATGTGCGAGTGCGATGTAGAGCTCTGCGTTAGTTGCCTGAATGTATGGGAATGTGTAGAACACATTAACAAGGTTGAAAGTAATTCCTCCGAGGATGAGCCATCCGATGAATGAGAGGTCGAGCCAGAAGGCTGCCATCTTGTGTCCGTTCATCAGCTGTGTGGAAGTCTGCTGAGCCGTCTTGTAGTCCATATCCGGATTCTCTGAGAGAAGATATGAAACGAATCTGTACTCATAGAGCTTGATTATTCCCGGAACTATCAGGCAGAGAGTCCATAGTGCGATGAAGAGGTCGGTAAGGAATTTAACCTTAACAATATTCATATAGTTGGTGTTGAATCCAAAGCTGATTGCACTTACCTTGGTTTCTGAATCTCTTCTGTTATTCAGGAAGAAGTTGTCACAACCAACAACCAATGGGTTGATAACCAGGATGTCGATAGCGATGAAAATCAGCACAAACAGAATTGAACCTACTCCGATGGCGAGGATGGCCGCCGGGTTGACGGAATCAGGAACGATGTTGATGCCGTTACCGTTAACGATATCCTCTGTTGTTTTTTTGCTGTTTGAGCTGGATACGGTGCCCTGCATAATCATTGCGAGGAATGCAATCAGTACGCATCTCCAGTAGTTGGCCTTGAAAGCAATCTTGGCTTTGGCCTTAAGATCTTGTCTAGTCCACATAATGTCTCCTTTTTTATATATAAATGTGTTATTTTCGCTGATATTGTAACACATTCCTGTGTTAAATTATGTATAATAAGTAAAAATACTGTGATATAGAGGAAAACTATGAATCTGATAGTAGCGGTTGACAACAAATGGGGAATAGGCAAGGATAACGGCCTGCTGGCGCATCTGCCGGGCGACATGGCGTACTTCAAGGAACGCACCATGGGCAAAACGGTCGTTATGGGTCGCAGGACTCTCGAGTCAATGCCGGGACGCCGCGGTTTGCCGGGAAGGACCAATTACGTGCTGACGAGCAATCCGGAGTTTGCGGCTGAGCGCTGCGAGGTGTTCAATACTGAAGAGGCAATGCTTGAGGCGATTAAGGAACGTGAGCCGGACGATGTTTTCCTGATTGGCGGAGCGAAGATGTACAACAAGTACTACAAGCTCTGCGACAGGTTGTACATCACCAAGATAGATGCTGACCTTAATGCTGATACCTTCATCGTGAATATCGACGAGGACGAGGATTATCAGGTGGTGTCCGAGAGCGAGCCTGTGACGGAGAATGGCGTTACATATAGATTCTTAGTATACGAGAGAAAATAGATTGGAATATGAGCGGCGGGACGCCGCAGAATTGAGTAGAAAATGAGTAAGAAAGAGAACAAGAGATTTCAGGATAATACAAGAAAGACAGCCCCTAAGAGAGGCGGCAAGAACCGTAGAGATTATGGCGATAATTTCGAGCCAAGGAAGAGAAGCGTCAGACCTCGCCGTGAGGAAGTCCGCTGGGAGCCTGAAGTTCAGGTTGGACAGGATGGACTCGAGGTAGTTGCAGGTCGTAATCCTGTAATGGAGGCGCTGAATGGTGAGCGTGAGGTCGAGAGAATTTTCATTGCTGAGGGTTCCGAGGGATCAATCAGCAAGATTGTAGCCATTGCGCGTGAGCAGGGTGTAATTGTTGACTTTGTTCCTAAGGAGAAGATTGACGCAATGGCACCTGATGCCAAGCACCAGGGAGTTGTTGCCAAGGTTAGTGCGTATAAGTATGCCGAGATGGAAGATGTAATGGAGAAGGCCAGGGTCAGCGGTGAGGATCCGTTCCTCATCATCCTGGACGAGATTACTGATCCTCACAAGCTCGGCGCAATCATCAGGACCGCAGAGTGCGCCGGGGCGCACGGCGTCCCCATCCCTAAGAGGCGCGCGTGCTCGCTGACCCAGACCGTAGCACTCTCTGCAGCAGGGGCCATCGAGAAGATGCCTGTAGTTCAGGTTACCAACCTCGCACGAACAATTGACGAATTAAAGAAACAGGGAATATGGATTGCCGCAGCTGACATGGACGGCGAGAACTACATGAAAGCTAATCTGGCGGGCGCGATTGCCATCGTTATAGGTAACGAAGGCAAAGGCGTTGGCCGCCTAGTTAAAGAAAAATGCGACTTCGTCCTTTCAATCCCTATGAAAGGCGAAATCAATTCACTGAACGCGTCCAACGCGGCCGCCATACTGATGTACGGCGTCCGCCGCGCCCGCGACCTATAAAAATTCCAATCAGGGTCAACCCATTTTGACCAAATGGCGAATTGGGGCCGTTTGATTTTAGCCATTTGGTCAAAATGGGTTGACCCCAATTATCCAAAGGAGCTACAACATGAAAGTATTAAAAGAGAGAATCGTTAACGATGGCTACTGGGTAGGACAGGGCATCCTCAAGGTAGACTGCTTTCTGAATCATCAGGTAGACATACAGTTGATGGATCAGATCGGCGAAGAAATCGCCAGCATGTATGCCGGAGAGAAGATAGACAAGATCCTTACGGCTGAGACCAGCGGCATCGCAATTGCGTGCTCAGTATCAAGAGCTATGAATTATCTGCCTATGGTTTTCGCTAAGAAGAACAAACCTATCACAATGACAGACGACTTCTTTAGAGCAGCAGCCAAGTCCTTCACTAAGGGAACTGATAATAGCCTGTGCGTTTCCAAGAGATATCTGGGCGAAGGCGAAAATGTTCTTATCGTAGACGATTTCCTCGCAATGGGAGAATCCGGCTCCGCTCTCTGCGACCTTGTCAAGCAGGCAGGCGGTCACATCGTAGGATATACAGCAGTCATTGAGAAGCTCGAACAGGGCGGTGCGAAAAAAATTTCAGAAGAATATGGCTGTCCGGTAAGATCACTTGCTGTTATCAAGCAGGTTGAAGACGGCAAGATTACTTTCGAATAGAAAAATACAAATAGCTGAAAACCTTTATTTTTCAATATTTCTATTGACTTTAGAGGCGCTTGCTAGTATATTTATTAAGCGACTTTATGATTGTTTATTCGGAGCGAGGGGCGACCAAGCTTCGGATTTTGGGTTGAAAAAGCGTAATTTTCAACGTTTTCAGCGATACAATCACTAGGGCGTTGAACAACGATAAAGTTTATTAACGGAGGAAAGAAATGGCAGCAGGAGTAAGACAGAAAGTTATCCTTGCATGCACAGAGTGCAAGCAGAGAAACTACAATACTATGAAGAACAAGAGAAACAATCCTGACAGAATTGAGCTCATGAAGTATTGCAAGTTCTGCAACAAGGAGACTCTCCACAAGGAGACTAAGTAATTCAAGTAAAAGTTAGGGAGACAAACGATGGCTAACACAGAAAAAACCAACAAGGAAAAAGGCGGTTTCATCTCATTCCTTAGAGGAGTAAGACAGCTACTGAAGAAGGTTGTATGGCCTACTAGGGAAGGACTTACTAGTGGCACTATCGTAGTAGTTGTATGTGTAGTATTCTTCGCAGTAGCATTTTGGCTAATCGATACTGGATTCCTTGCAGCACTCAAGGGTATCCTGGGTGTAACACTTTCCTAGACCGAGGAGTATATAGATGACTGATATTAACGATATCAAGGAAAAGACTACTATTTCTCCGCTTGAGGGCGAAGGTCTAAGAGGTGACGGAACCGCCAAGTGGTATGTAGTCCATACATATTCAGGCTATGAGAATAAGGTTAAGACAAGCATCGAGAGAATGGTTGAGTACCGTGGGATGCAGGATCTGATTCTTGAGGTAGTAATTCCTACTGAAGACAGAATCGAGATCAAGGACGGTGTCAAGAAGGTTAAGACACGCAAGCTCTTCCCGGGTTATGTCGTTATCAAGATGATTGTTAACAACGAGACTTGGTACCTCGTACGTAATACAGAGGGAGTTACAGGTTTTGTTGGTCATGGCTCGAATCCAATTCCTCTCACGAAGGAAGAAATCGTTCGTATGGGAATCGAGAAACTCAAAATCGAACTGGATATCGAAGTTGGCGACACAGTACGCATTATCGGAGGATTGTTCGAAGGCCAGCTCGGCATTGTCGAGGCAATCAACCCTGAGAAGCAGATACTGAAGGCAAGAATTTCGATGTTCGGTAGAGATACACCTGCAGAACTCGAGTTCTCACAGGTGAGCAAATTACAATAGTGCCTGAGCGCAACTATTGAGAAAGGAGAAATTCGATGGCAAAGAAGATCGACGGCTATATTAAGCTTCAGATCCCTGCCGGTGGAGCAACACCAGCACCTCCAGTTGGTCCTGCACTTGGACAGAAGAGCGTTAACATTATGGACTTCTGCAAGCAGTTCAATGCTAAGACACAGGATCAGCAGGGAATGATTATTCCTGTAGTAATTACAGTTTACGCAGATAAGTCATTCACATTCGTATGCAAGACTCCTCCAGCTGCAGTACTTATTAAGAAGGCAGCAGGACTGGACAAGGCATCCGGAGTTCCTAACAAGGAGAAGGTTGGCAAGTTTACTCTTGCACAGGCAGAAGAGATCGCTAAGACTAAGATGCCAGATCTGAACGCAGCAAGCGTTGAGGCAGCTACAGAGATGATCAAGGGAACAGCTCGTAGCATGGGTATCACAGTAGAGTAAACAGTGGGAGACCAAGAGTCGTTAAGACCACAAGGAGGATTAAATGAAAAGATCTAAGAAGTATGCAGCACAGGCAGCAACATTCGACAAGCACGAGCTCGTTGATGTAGCTACAGCTGTAAAGCAGATTAAGAGCTTTGAAAACGCAAAGTTCGATGAAACAGTAGAAATGCACTTCCGTCTCGGAGTTGATGGAAGACACGCAGACCAGCAGGTAAGAGGCGCTATGGTACTTCCTCACGGCACTGGTAAGTCCAAGAGAGTACTGGTATTTGCTAAGGGACCTAAGGCTGAAGAAGCTAAGGCAGCAGGCGCTGATTTCGTAGGAGCTGAGGAACTCGCAGAGAAGATCCAGAAAGAAGGATGGTTCGAGTTCGACGCAGTAGTAGCTACACCTGATATGATGGGCGTTGTAGGACGTCTCGGTAAGGTTCTCGGACCTAAGGGAATGATGCCTAACCCTAAGTCAGGAACAGTAACTATGGACCTGAACAAGGCTCTCGAAGACATCAAGGCTGGTAAAGTTGAGTACAGACTTGACAAGGCTAACATTATTCACTGCATTATTGGTA